>VEFU01000072.1 GCA_007679095.1 Paenibacillus bovis | reverse complement strand
TAATGGGGGTTATTCTTTTGTTTTAATAAGTTTAATTATGCTGTCTGAATATTAAAACAGACTTTTTCAGTGGTCTCTTCCTGACCCCTTGTCCCAGCACATCTTAGTACTGCTCTGCTCTTCCGAATCTAATGACGGCTAGTGCAAAGAAGGCCACACAAAGTACGATTGTACTGACGATTGTTAACACTAAATGGTCTTGTGCTGGCTGCCCCATTAGTATTATTGTGGCATGTTCGCGTAGGTTGGCTGGGCTCCATTTCATGAATTTTGGAAGTAAGGTCGTCAAAACCGATAGCAACCCAAGAAATAAAACACTAATCCCAGCAATTGCTTCATTTCCTTTAAAAATTGTCCCCGCAAAAATCGTAATTGATACAATGAGAACGATCCACAAGCTGTATATCAAGAAACTTTGCCAAACAACGAGCCAATCCACAGACGAAAATAATTGATTTGTATAATACCAAGTGATCAGATAGCTCGCACAGAAAGATGCAATCGCAATAAGCAGTTGCCCTAACCATTTACTAGATACATATTGTAATGCCGAGACAGGGCGCACCATGACAAGCGTTACTGCACCGCTCACCCTCTCGTTCGACATAACTCCCATTGTCGCTAACACAAACAGTAGTGTCCCGATTGTCCCAAATTGTGAAAGCACACCCGCAATAACTTCAGGTCCAGTCGGCGTAGGTATCGAAATGATTGTTCCATCTGGAAGATTTCCCGCATGCTCCATAATTTCTGGCAAGTAATAGTTCGTGAATACTTGCGTAATCCCAATAATCATAAAGACAATAGGTAGCCAAATCCACTTCCCATTTTTACTACTTTCGACCATTTCCTTTTTCCACAATACAAATAGATTTCTCATTGCCCCATCACCTTCATATAGGCATCTTCTAAAGAGTCCTCAAGTTTTTCAAATCGTTTAATCGTTAAGCCTCTTTCCATCATTGCGGTCAACAGTTCGTTCGTATTTTCATTCATTTCACCCACAACAATGCTACTATCTGTTACGAACTCCACTTTTTCAACAAAAGGTAAATCCGTTATTTTATCTCCAATTACTTCCTCCGTCTGCACTTTTACTGCTGAAGTGGTAAAAGCTTTTCGCAACTCTTCCAACGTATTATCCCATTGGATTTCACCATTTTTCAGCATAATGACTTTGTCGCAAACTTGCTCCGCATCATGCAATACATGTGTCGAGAAAAGAATCGTCATCTTTTCCTTTAATTGCGTGATTAACGAAAGTACATCCCGGCGGCCAGCTGGGTCTAACGCCGAAACAGGCTCGTCTAAAATAAGCAATTCAGGGTCATGTAATAATGCTTGTGCCAATCCTAATCGCTGCTTCATCCCACCTGAAAAACCTCCAATCCGTTTCTTTTTCACATCTGCTAACCGCACAAACTGCAACACTTCTTCGATTTTCTCTTTTAACTGTTGCGTAGGAATATGGGATAGCTCCCCTGCAAATTGTAAAAATTGAACCGGTGACATCCAGTTGAAAAAGGCAGGGTGTTGCGGTAAAAATCCAATTTTTGACCGGTAGTCTTTTCCTTCTAATTGCGAAAACCGAATGGATCCACTAGTTGGTGTCAGCAGTCCTGCCAACATTTGCAGCGTCGTTGTTTTACCAGCACCATTCGGCCCTAGTAATGCAATGCACTGCCCTTTTTCAATTTGAAACGAAATTTTATTTACAGCAATATCGCTTTTATATTTTTTCTCTAGTTCACTTACTTGTAAAAGCATCGTGCACACCCCCTAATCATTTTTTCTCCCAATGACAAAATAAAGAATGGGTCCGAGAAGATTTCCAGCAACGATGATCAATATCCAAACCCACTTTGGTCCCCTTGTTTCCTTTTGGCGCAAACAACTTACAAGCGCAAAAGCCATAAGGATACATTGTAATACGATTAATGGGGCAAAGAGCGCCCAGTTTATTTCTATATTCATATAATCAATCCTTTCTATCTCGATTACGTTGTCGTCTTACTACAAAGAACCAATAAAATATTAGTGGCAGCGGAAATTGTATTAACCCCCAAATCCCCCAGAACCAAGCAAAACTACCTCGTTTTTTCGCATTCATAAATAGGAAAATACTTTGTGCCAGCATGATAGGCGAAATGAGGATGATTAATTCTAGTTTACTCATTCCCACACCTTCCCTTCTCGTTTACGAAGGAAAACGTAAATCACAGGAGCTATCACTGCAACAATTACTTGGATATAAACGAGCGTCTGCACACTCTTTAGCAACGTTGCAACGAAAAGACTTAAGATGAAAATGGCTGTCAAAATAAAAAGTGATAACTCTTTTCGGAAAGCTCTTTTTCGATTTTGCTTAAATACATGTAATTGCGCATAAACTTCATGCTTTGTCATCT
Organism: Paenibacillus bovis; assembly: GCA_007679095.1. GTDB lineage: Bacteria > Bacillota > Bacilli > Bacillales > Bacillaceae_C > Lederbergia > Lederbergia graminis. Next base: position 13,022 of record VEFU01000072.1, on the reverse strand, counting down.
GTGGAGTTCCAGCAATCATATCAAGACTCTCCCAATCCTCTTTCAGCTCCTTGACAATTTCATTCTCTTTATTGTGATCGTCCATCCTCGTTCCACTCCTTTCGTATCAATTTTAGTCCGTTATGAACTCGTGATTTTATCGTTCCTGCCTTGACCCCAAGCATCTTTCCAATTTCGTCATATGTGTATCCGTAATAGTGGCGCAGTAGAATAGGCATTCTCACTTCCACATCGAGATTGTTAAAATCGGTAAAATGAGCACTCCATTCAATCCCTTTCGAGCGCGCACCCCAATCTAATTGTCTCGATAATGTTGCTTTCATTTGTTTTAGCCACTTGTTCTCACGCTTTTTCCTGCGCAAGGAATCAATATACAACCGGGAAGCGATAGAGATCATCCAAGAGGAAAATTTACTCTCCCCTCGAAAAGCATGTAAATGGTCATAACACTTTAACATCGTGTCTTGAGCCAAATCCTTGCTCAACTCTTCCTGCAACGTCAACTTCAATAAATATTTATATAAAAATGGATAATAATGCCCGTAAAGTGTGGAAAAAGCTATATCATCACCCTGTTTTGCTGCAGCAATTAATTCCCGTTCCTTCTCAACATCCACTTCCCATGCCCACCTCCCATCGCAATCAATTATAGGACGTTTCAAACAGAAAAAGCGTTCATTTTAATTTTTGGGACATGGGGTCAGGTTCCTCGTCCCATTTTTGGTGCCTTTTTTGGTGCCTGGCACCCAAACAATTCAGAAAATACAAAAAGGGCCAAAACATGCATGCAGCATTATCTTGGCCTACTCTTTAAAATTAATAGTATGTAAATTGTGTCGGTGCCAGGCACCGACACAACGGGACATCTTTCCTGACCCCCTGTCCCCTCACTCTTCCCCAAACAATAATCGTATGGTGGATCCTGCTTTAATTTTTTCGCCTGGTTCAGGGACTTGGGCGATTACGTTATCTCCTTCGCCGGAGGCATCTATTTTTAAGTCATAGAAGCTTTTATAAATGTCTTCTTTCTTCAATCCAACAAAGTTTGGTATTTCCACAAGTTCTTCATCTAACCACGTAGTCTCTTTTTCTATCGAATTTTGGCGTTCTTCTACTCCCATCGCCCGCAAGCTATCCTCAATGATAGTTCCGACAATTGGCGCCGCCACTACACCACCAAACTGCAATGTATCTTTCGGATTATCAATGGCAACATATACAACAATTTGCGGATCATCCGCTGGGGCAAAGCCTATAAACGAAACAATATAATTATTTTTTAAATACTTCCCATCGACAACCTTTTGCGCTGTTCCCGTCTTACCGCCAACGCGATATCCTTCTACATATGCATTTTTCCCTGTTCCTCTTGCGACGACATTTTCTAAAGCATAACGAACCTGATTGGACGTTTCCTCCGAAATCACCCTTCGCTTTAGCTGCGGCGTATTTCGCGCCACTACCTCATTTGTCTCCGGATCCATCCATTCTTTCGCAATAAAAGGAGTATATAAAAAGCCACCATTTATTGCTGCGGAAACAGCTGCCACCTGCTGAATTGGTGTAACAGACACACCTTGACCAAATGCAGTTGTTGCTAGTTCTACAGGACCTACCCGATCCAACGGAAATAGAATTCCTGTCCCTTCACCCTGCAGATCAATTCCAGTTTTCTTTCCAAATCCAAACTTATCTATATAAGAAAACAATTTTTCCTTACCAAGTCGCTGGCCTAATAAAACAAACCCAGGATTACTAGAGTTTTGCACTCCTTCTAAAAAAGTTTGCTGTCCATGCCCTCCGATTTTCCAAGAGCGAATTCGCTGGTTTTCTACCATAATATAGCCCGGATCAAAAAATGTATCTTTCTCTAAATCTACTACTCCCTCTTCCAAGGCAGACGCTAGTGTAATAATTTTAAAAGTTGATCCCGGTTCATATTGACTCCAAATTGGTGAATTGCGATTATACACCTCTGCCGGATACTCACTGTAACTTGAAGGATCAAAATTAGGTCGATTCGACATCGCTAATATTTCACCCGTATTAGGATTCATCGCGATCGCAAGCGCCCCATCCGGGTTATATTTAGCAACAGCAAGTTCCAATTCTCTTTCTACAATCGCTAAAATTTTGCTATCAACCGTTAATTTTAAATTCAGCCCATCCTTTGGAGGATCGAATTCATCACTCAAGGAAGGTATTTTATTCCCTTTTGCATCTGAGTAAAACGATACTCTTCCCTTCTCACCGCTCAACTGTTCATTGTAAAACTTCTCCAGACCAATTAACCCCTGATTATCTACTCCTACAAAACCGAGCACATGAGAAAGACTATTTTCAAATGGGTAGATGCGTTTACTATCCTCGCCAATTAACACACCCGGAATGTTCAACTTTTTGATTTGATTCGCCTTCTCATTCGAAATTTTCCTACCATATGGTTGAATCCTAACAATCGATTCCTTTTTCGTAACTTGTTTATAAATGTCTTCTTTGTCGCCTTCTAGTATCGATGACAACTCTTCAGCCGCTGTTACAGGATCTTTTATTTGACGAGGGATAACATACACGGTCGGAGCGCTCATATTTTGTACAAGCGGCACCCCATTCCGATCCATAATCTCCCCTCGTTTCCCTTCAAAAGGAATATCGCGACTGGCTAACTCTAGCGCCCTTCCCGTCAACCAATTTCCTTGAACGAATTGAATATATCCTAATCGAATTCCAATTATAAACATCATCACAAATCCAATAATCAACACGAAAATTATCCGCTTACGGGTCGAGAAACTTGAAGCACGCAAACACATACCTCCCAAAAAATGGTGATGATTCATGTTTATGCTCGTACTTTTTATTCTAGACTCGTACGACTAACTTAGAAGATTCATAACATCACTAGGCATGGTATATTATTGAAACTCCTTTTCCAAAGCCTCTATGTTCCTCCTCATAATGGAAAAATAATCGTCTTTATTTTTCAAATCATTCTCTGTCATGGACTCCAGGTTGTGAAGCGTCAAAGCTGTAGTACCTGTTTCACTGACAACAATTTCCGCAAGTTTGTTTGTGGAGTTTTGATCGAAAAAAATGTATTGAATATCATTGTCTTTAATTCGGTCAATAAGCTCCATCAATTGTTTTTGCGATGGCTCATTTGTAGGCGATAACCCACTAATCCCAATCTGTTTCAGCCCATATGTATCCTCCCAATAGCCATAAGCTGAATGGGAGACAACAAAGGTTTTATTCTCGGCTGTCTTCACCATCTCCTCAAACTCCGCATGTAACGCCTCTAATTCCTCTTTTAAAATTAAAAAATTACTTTCAAAGACTGATTGATTACTAGAATCTAACTCTATGAGCACATTCTTAATATTTTCTGCGATAGTAATAGATCGAATCGGATCTATCCAAACATGAGGATCTACGTCTCCATGATGGTGATGATGATCCGCTTCCTCTTCATGGTGTTCATACTCTCCATGGTCTTCTTCATGACTATCGTGAACATGGTCTTCATCCTCACCATGTACATGAACTTCTTCGTCATGATGCCCATGTTCACCAGGGGTTATAAAACGAACATTCTCCGTTGCTTCCACGATTAAAACATCATCATTTTTTAATGATGCAGCGACGGAATCCGCAAAGCCTTCTAAGCTCGTTCCTGTGCGAATAAATGCATGACTATCTGCAATATCTATCATCTTCTTCATCGTGATCTCAAACGTATGCGCATCAGCACCTGGCGGAATAATATTCTCAACTTCAACCAAGTCCCCTCCAATTCGTTCTGTAAAATATTGAAGCGGGTATATTGTAGTAAAAATAGTTAGCTTACCCTCAGTATCTCCCTTGTCTTTTGTCGTGTTTTCACCATTACAAGCTACTAATAGCACACTAAAAGCCACAATCATAATAAACGGAAAAACCTTCTTTAACATTTTGTATCACTCCTCTCAATTTCTTAAATCGTAACCATTACGATTTATAACATTTACTATCATAATAGGAATCATTCCGATTTGCAATAAAAATTTTGAATTAGGGACATGGGGTCAGCTTCCTCGTCCCAGTTACAAACCGGGACGATGTTCCTGACCCCATGTCCCACCGTTCCTGACCCCTCGTCCCACCCTCCCGACACAAATCTTTCATAGTTTTGTTGTTTCTTGACCTACTTTGTTACTCTTTGTTGTTTTATAATAAAAAGTAACACAGTTTAACAGAAAGGTGAATATTATGTTGCCTATTGAACGACAAAAACAAATTAAAAGGTTGATCCAAGAGAAAAAAACATTAAAAATTTCAGATCTAAGTGAGCAGTTTCAGGTTTCCGAAATGACAATCTATCGCGATATTAAACCTTTAGTAGAGGAAGGTTTTATTACGAAAACCTTTGGTGGTATTACGTTTGTGGAAAAAAGCAATCCATCTGTCTCAACACAAAATCAATGTGCTTACTGCCATAAACCAACCAAATCAAAAATGAATTATCAGTTAATCTTAGTTAATGACAAGATTGAGACGGCTTGTTGTGCTCATTGCGGATTGCTTAGACACCGCCAGCTTGGAGAAGAAGTTTCACATGCGCTCTGTCATGACTTTCTCCTGCATACGACGATAAGTGCCCCGACGACTTGGTATGTCATGGACACGTCATTGCCAATTTCCTGTTGTCAGCCTCAAATTTTAACATTTGAACGTCGTGATCATGCAGAAAAATTTGTACTTGGTTTTGGCGGCAATGTTCATTCGTTCCAAGAAGCAATGGATATTGTGTATGAAAAAATGCAAGGTCATGCTGCAGATTGTGGCAAACATCGATAAATGGGGATTAAAGAAATGAATATAAATACAAACATACAATCTGCCACTAGCAAACCGAAACAACCAGACACACAAAAAAACATCTATATGACCATCTGGCGCTGGCATTTCTATGCAGGGATTTTATTTGCACCACTTATTATCTTTTTAGCGATTACGGGGGCAGTGTATCTTTTTAAACCTCAACTAGAAAATTATATGTATCATAATCTCTTTTATGTTCAAGAAAACGAAGAAAAAATAGCGACAACTGATCAAATATTCGAAGTAAAAAAGCAATATCCGAATGCTGTCATCACAAGCTTCACCCCTTCATTTGAAGCAGATCGTACTGCGGTAGTTGAGATGAAAGATTACGGTGAAAATGTATCCGTATACGTCAATCCATACAACGGCGAAATTATCGGGACTTTATATGAGAAGGACCGCTTCATGGCATTCGTGAATGACATGCATAACGGTGAACTATGGGGTGGAACATTCGGAAATCGCCTAGTCGAGCTTGCTGCTTGTTGGGCCGTCATTTTAGTAATTAGCGGCATTTACTTATGGTGGCCACGTCATAAAAAATCAATCTTTGGCACAATCATTCCCCGCATCCGTTTTTTAAAAGGAAAACGAATGTTTTGGCGAGACATACACGCAGTAACTGCATTTTGGCTGTCTATCTTTATCATCATTCAATTGATATCCGGGCTAATGTGGTCTGGCGTATGGGGTAACATGGCCAATAAATTCGTCGCAAAAACAGGTGCTGGCAGTCCTGTTGGTATTCAGCCTTGGGAATCGCATGCATTTCCAGAATCCACTATCCCAACAAAAGATATTGCAGATGTCCCATGGGCAGCAGAAAATTTGCCTGTACCAAAATCTGGTGACGGTGTAACTCCGATTTCCATCGAGAACGTGATAGAAACGGTAGAAAATGAGCATGTTCATCCGGGATATAAAATCGTCTTCCCGCAAAGCAAAACTGGAGTTTATACGGCATTTTTAGATCCAGCGAATGTGTATCCTAACCGTCCGATGCCTTCAGCACAACGAACATTACATATTGACCAGTATAATGGCGACATTTTAGCTAACCTAGGTTGGAAAGATTATGGCACTCTTGGAAAAATCGTAACCCTTGGAATCGCCTTTCACCAAGGTGAATTTGGCTTCATCAGTCAGCTTTTCATCCTCGCCTTAGTTATTGGAATGATCTTGATTGCTGTGACAGGCTTTATCATGTGGTGGAAGCGAAGACCTAAAGGTAAATTCGGCGCACCACCAAAACAGGAGCACAGAAAGCTACTAAAAGGAGTGGCAGCCATCGTACTTGTGCTCAGTATCTTCTTCCCATTAGTCGGACTTTCGCTCATATTCGTTTTTGCACTAGATTGGCTCATTACCAAGAGAATTCCTAAGTTAAAACAATGGATTGGCTAGGACTGGAGGGACAAACACACGATGAGAAATATACGAATATCCATAATTGCCATGTTTACTGTGGCTCTACTTCTATCCGCTTGTTCTGCTGAAAAATCCGATGCTGAAGGAGAAGTTGCTGCAGAAATAATGATTCCGGGCAGAATAGATGTTAACACCGAAAAGGAATTAAGTGTAAAAGTAGTCCAAGGTTCCACAGCAGTAGAAGATGCAAATGACGTACAATTTGAAATCTGGACAGCAGACTCAGAGGACAGTGAACTAATTACCGCCAAACACAACAAAGATGGAAGATATACTATCCATACTAGCTTCGAGGACGAAGGTCTTTACTACGTCCAAACACATATAACCGCTCGCGGCACGCACATTATGCCCACCAAAGCATTTATCGTTGGAACCGCCACAGAAGAGCAACTAAACGAACTAGAAAAATACAACCAACAACAAGAAACACCAAACATTCCCGATGGCGATCATTCACATCACTAACGGGACATGGGGTCAGTTTCCTCGTCCCACGGTTAAACTGGGACAATCTTCCTGACCCCATGTCCCACAAGTTGTGTGGGTGCCAGGCACCCACACAACTCCCACACAATTTATTTGCGTTTATTTATATATGCCTTTGCTTTCTAGGTGTACAGTAACGTCTATTTTGCGAATGGTGTCTTGTGATAGTTTGAATTCTTTTAAGTGCTCAGGCTTCATGCCATTACGGAATAATTTGCTTTTCAAATTATATATGTCTATGTCTTTTTCCAAAGCCTTCTCGTACGTAGTAAGTATATCTTCTTTAATTTGCTTTTCTGCTAGTTTCTCTATTTTCGTTTGTGATTGTTCCTCTTCTAAATCTACTAGTTTTCCTTTCGCGTTCACTGTAAATTGAAAGATTGCGTCTGTTCCATCCCGTTCTATATGAATTTCCCTTCGAGGTTTCGTAATTTCTACAACTCCTAATTGCTTTCCATCCTCTATAATCTGAACTGGAGTCATCTTTGTACCTGCTTCCATCCACCTCAATCCTTTTAGTTCATCGTAAGACAACCACCCTAAATAGGTGTTACCGGAGATTTGAAATCCGCCATTGATTTTTAACGTATCTTTTGTCTTTTCTCCAGTTGCTAGCTCTTTCCAAGAGTTATCATCTATTGTGATAGATGGAAGTATTGCAGTGCCACCAGGGTCTTTGTAAATGGAGATAAATTTGTGCATGAGTAATGGGCGGATATAGGAATAAATTTCGTATGAATCTTTTGGAGAATACAGAATCGTGTAAATCGGTGGCAAGTGAAAAAAACCTGAAACACCTAACATTTTTCGTAACGAATCCTTTGTCCCAAACATCCAAGGGGTATAGCGAAACTCACCGTTGCGTTGGATAGCTTGCTGTACCTTATCAATGCCATTTTCTAATACAGATTCTGAATAGATGATCGCTCCGATTTGTCCCCAATAAAAGGGTTGTTGCGATGTCTTATATAAATTATTAATCGCTTCATTGAAGGTACGACCAGAACTTTTTCCAATGAATAAAGGTGGATCTTCTATTTGTTTATTGCTATCCGGTTTTGCTACATTAGAGAAGTCGAGCATTTGCACATATAGTATGTATTTCTCATCGACATAATCGATACCAATAGCCGTGGCATAATTCACCTCAGCTATTTGTGTTTCATCCCAGCAGCCACTTAATATGAATGTTAAAAGAATCCATACACATAACGCTGTATATCGTTTCATCTACTTATCCCCCTGCCTGTCGCTGTCCTTTGTTTTTAATATTTTGGGGCGTTCATTTTTTTTCATTTCCGGAATATTCAAGACCGCTTTCAGGAAATCTTGTCGAACAAACGGTGACAAAGGACTTAAAAAAGGAACATTAAATGACTCGAGCTTAGCTAGATAAGCAATTAGAAAAAATAAGCTCAGAAAAAAGCCATACATACCAAGCACACTTGCACAAAGAATGGAAAATATCCTGATAATCGTAACCGTTCCAAATAGAGATTGATTACCTAATGTAAAAGTCGCGACGGCTGTAATTGCTGATACGACTAACATCGTGGGGGAAGTTAAGCCCGCGCGAATAGCCGCATCCCCTACAATTAACCCTCCTACTACTGCCACGGTTTGGCCAACTGCCTTCGGTAAGCGCACCCCCGCTTCACGAAACAGCTCAAACAGAGTAATCATCAGTAACAATTCAAACGTCGTATTAAAAGGTATTCCTAACCTTGATGCCCCGATAGTCGCAAGCAAGGAAAACGGAATCTGATCAACGTTAAAGGCAGACAAAGACAACCAAAATGAAGGTAGGAAAATAGCCAAGAAAATTCCCGAGATGCGCAAAAACATTTCAAAGGACGTATAGAAAAATGGCAAATGCTGATCCTCGGGTGTATTTAAGAGAAAAAAGAAATTCGCAGGTCCTAGCACAACATTGGGTGTATTATCAATAAAAATAGCAAAACGGCCCATAATCAGACTATTCACTACCCCATCTGGACGAGAAGCACTTTCTAGTAAAGGAAAGAGTGGATAACGGGAATCCGAAATCAATTGAATTAATTGCGTATCACTGCTTAAAACATCAATATCAATTGCTTCTAATCGTTTCTCTAGCTCTACGATTGTTTCTGGATTCTGAATATCCGTGATATAAGCAATAGTGACTTTCGTGTTACTTCTTTTTCCAATCGTAAAAGATTTTGTCACCATCGAATCAGTTTTTAACCTTTTTCGCACTAAGGCAATATTCGTGCTAATATCTTCGACAAAACCATCTCTTGGTCCCTTAACAGATACTTCTGTAGCCGATTCTTCCGGTGACCTTTTCGGTGAATCACTAGTACTGAAAAAATATAATACGTCATCCATGATGATAACGGTATAACCATCAAATACCTTTTCCCGTATCTGCTTATCCATCTCAGGATCATGTTTAACCCACTTCATTTTTTCGTAGCTATTTATGTTTTTAAACCCCTTCAGACCATATGTATTAACTGATCTTTGAATCTCTGGTAAAATACTTTCCAATAACAAATCACTATTGATCAAACCCTCACAATATACAATAACAAGGCTTTCCATCTTGTTCTTACTCGTAAATTCCATTCTCTCTACTTTAACATCAGATGTATACTGAAAGAGTTTGTGAAAATACTCAGAAAGTACATCGTTTTTCTTACTTATCATACGACGACCTCCTATTCTTTAATTTAATGAGAAGAAACAAAAGTACTACTACGATTATCGTAAAAATAGAGTAAGCAAGATAATAGTAATGCTGAAGAAAGGCGAAAATTTGCATATCTGAAATGGGAGCAATAATGAAAAACAAATACAGAATACATATTATTGCTTGGATAATAATTGGTTTTTTTATATTGAATGCGTTTGTAACCAAATACAATATAAGTGCTAAACGAATAAAGGTACCCGCCAACCACTGATAGATGGATAAAAAATCCAAATGGTTGAAATACTCACCAATTCCTACAATTCTCCAGATTAGAAATACGGGATACTTTATACGCAAAGCCTCCGTTGGCCCAAAAATAGCAACACTATCAATAACCGGTCCAATCGTAATGATACAGATAAGCAAAGACAGGAAAAACAAATGTTTAAATGTAACTCTCTCTTTAATTTGGTGCTGAAGCATCATCAATAAAATAATAATCTCCGTCATCGAGGCAAAAACAAACAATGCCCCCTGAAAAACATCCAACCATTTATTCTCGACAAGCACCGGTAATAATAGAAGATAATTACTATCTTTGATCGTGACAGCTGCTACAAATATTTGTAGTACAATCACAAAGGGAAAAAGTACTCCAGCACAGATAGCAATCACTTTTAATTTTCCACTCGATATATATAACGACGAACAAAGAATCGCAAGTCCCACCACTAATCTCGGTGTGCGTAACAAATATGTATTATTCGTCCAAGAAACAGTTTCCATTACCGTTACAAGCCCTGCAATTAAGAGAAAAGCGACAAAGAAAATCACTACAATTACGCGAAATACTTTATTATAATTCGTTTCTATCCAGTCAAAGATAGATACATGTTGTAATTGCTTGTTGGCACTTGTCCATAAATATAAAAAAGGTAAAATAAGTAAATAACCAACAATCACACTAATCCATGCATCACGCCCTGCACTTGCTAACGTCAGGGGGACTATATCAACAAGATTTTTAATCCCCGTCGTTAAAATAATCAAGATACAAAACTGAGAAACACTAATCCCATTTGTCATATATTCCCCACCATAATATGAAATATCATAATAATATGTTGTACTCTATTGAAATAATTATTCCCAGGTGGGACATGGGGTCAGCTTCATCGTCCCGCTTCCCAACAAGCTTTTGCTAATTACAGTTTGGACGCAGCCTAGCTACCTCTTTCCATTCTTATTAATGGAACAATTAGCTTGACCCTGCATCCAAATGGGACAAATGTCCTGACCCCCTGACCCACGCGCTCTGGAGTAGATCATTTTGCCTTTCAAATAGTAAAAAGTGAAAATGTGGAAGTTGTTACAAATCTGGTAGGCGATTTTTATGGGATGTTTCATGTGGTTAATATATTAAATTTTTCTATCCTATGTGGCTGGATTGTTTTAGCTTTAGGAGCTTATCTATCGAAGGTTTTTTGATGGTTCCGTGCCGTTGCATTAGGGATAACTAAAAGGAACAAATATGACAACAATTATTTCTTTAACTGGACTCTCTATCGCACTCATTCCATTAGGAGTGCAAGTTGTAAGAAGTGGAAATAAACCAAAGTTAAAAACAGTCCTTTTATACATCATTCTTATTGTATTAGTCCTCGGTTCCTGGTTATTCATGAGTAATATGGAAAGCCCTAATTAATGCAAAAATCTGTTTGCTTCATGGTTACAGTTGCTTCTGTAACAGGAGTTCCACTATTGTACAAACCAAATTCTCCTCAACATAAAAATATTACTTTTGTGTAAAAAGAGACAGGTGTATGCCATACCTGTCTCTCTGAACTTATCGAGCTGAAAACTCTATTAATTATATGGGTGTTATAAACCACTTCATTGGCAGCGTGCGTTGCATCAGCATCAGCATCACTAAATCCTTCGAATTTCAATTGTTGGATTAAACCACTCCTTAATACTCTTACGTAATAAATGCTCTCCAATCATAAAATTGGTGTGGCGGTTGTTTTTATTAAACAAATTCGATGTTTAAAATTCTATTTCATTTCCTTATTGATATAATCATATATTTCCATTCTGTAGTACTTTATAACTAAAAACAACTAGAACTTTTATCCTTTTCCGCCTAATAATTACGATAATATAAGAAAACTAGAAATCTTATTAAATTTGCAATCATTCCATTCATATACTTACTTATAGCTGAAAATGATTTGATTTAAAGAAGTTAATAGATGGTAAAAGTAAAAAAACCTCCAGTATAATAATGTTTGTATACATTAAATACTAGGGGCCGTTCTGAAAGGGTGCACTTTTTCACTAAAATGACTAGCAAAATCATCTCCCCTTCACTAATTTATCTCGATGTACTAGATGTTTTCATAGCAAGTAAACCAATAATTCCTCCAAGAACAATCAATATAATATCCATCCCTATTTCCCAACCTTGAAATAGATCAATATAATTTACCAAATACCAACTTTTCCCACCATTTGTTAAATGATTGATCAAACCTCCAACGCCTTGGATTAGGAGTAACAAACTTAGACCACTAATTATATCTTTCATGCATATACACCTCTTTAAAATTTTTTAATTTAAAATACCTCTAATACCAATATTGAAAAAGACTGCACCAACTAGGCCAATAGCAACTAATAGTGAAGAAATCGGTGCTTCATTAAGTTTTGACCTTATTTTATTTAGAAAAAGTTGCAGTCGAACTTTAAACACTTTATTAATTCCTAATAATAATAAGGAAGGAAGTACCATTACAAGATTGTACCCAATTATTACAAATATAGAAGAAAATGAATGAACTTCTACATGATTCAACAAAAAAATCGAATAAAAGTACGGCAATGCCGTTACAAATTCAATCAGGAACACAATAATACCTAAAATAACTATCCCTTTAATGGATGTTTGTCTTGGAATCCATGACGTGAGACGTTCTTTTGTGCTCTCTTTAGGTTTTATAAAGCTAACTAAAACAAGAAGTGTTCCAGCTACAATATAAAACCAATTGATAAAATCAAATTCAGAAAGATCCTCAATTAACTCCAATAGACTATCTCCACCAAAGTACAGTAATAAACCAATGATGAAATAACCTAACTGAATAACAAGCAAGAATACAATGAGGCGAGATGATAACTGTTTTGGTTGTGTAAGTAATAAATAGCCGGTAACCGCAAGAACACCAGGACTTAATATATCAATTAATGCACAAACGAAAATGATTATTAAAACAACAGATATATCCAAATTTGATGAAGGCATCATCGCTTCAATTGTTTCAAACAATAAATAGTCACTCCTTTTTAGAAAAAAATACACTGTGCTAAAAAGATAATAACACAGTGTGTTAAATAATAAAAGGAATAATTTATATGTCAAAATTTTCTTCCATTTCCGGGACATGGGGTCAGCTTCCTCGTCCCACTGTTAAACTGGGACAATGTTCCTGACCGAGACCACTGAAAAAGTCTGTTTTAATATTCAGACAGCATAATTAAACTTATTAAAACAAAAGAATAACCCCCATTA
>VEFU01000071.1 GCA_007679095.1 Paenibacillus bovis | reverse complement strand
GTGGCAATTTTTTTGCTCAAAAAGCTCTCTATCAAGGTATTTTATAGCCTATTTCTTATAAAAGTTTTGACAATACGGTGTTTAGTGTAGGGAGGATTTAATGAAGATAGTAAACTACGGATGCTGCTGAAAGTGAAAAGCACCGTATTACTGAAAATGCTTTTAATACAAAATTTGAATAGCTTAACTTTGGAAGGATGGAGGATTTCATGGGGTCAAGAATCATGCACTTAATTATTGGTCATAAAATTGCTAAGTCATTATCAATCGAGGATAAAACATCGTTTTTGCTTGGCAGTATTGCTCCAGATGCTGTTTTTTCACATGAAGAAAAAAACATCTCGCATTTCTTTAAAGGAGATGTGCAGGATTATTCAAGACATATTGATTATGAAGGATTTCTACATAAATATAGTTCCCGTGTAAAACGGCCATACATATTAGGCTACTATGCACATTTGATTGCTGATGATGTATGGCTGAAAGGTTTTTACCTTTCTTGGCTTAAGAACAGAATGGATGCAGATGAAGGATTACACAAGTTATACCATAACGATTTCCGTTTACTAAATGGCAAGCTATTGGAATACTATGGTTTGACAGATGAATTGAGAGAAACACTCAATGATTTTCCATCCATCTCAGATCTGGATGAGGTTAAAGCACAGGACGTTGAAAGGTTTATCTCATATGTGATAGGTGATATGGAGTACGAGCAACAAGTAATAAATGAAAAACTGAATGTATTTACGTTGAATCAGATTGTTGGTTATATCGAGACATCGATTGATATGGGGATATTGAAAATTAAGCCGTTACTTGATGAATGTAAGGCGGAAGAAGGAAATGTGTGAAGAGAGGATATTACCTGAACCCCATAGATATGCGGTTTGTGCACCTGATGGGATACCTATAAAGGATTTTTATAAAGACATTTTTGAAGAAGTTTTTGTTTTCTTTCATCCCTTTATAAAGCCAAAAACCATTGATTTCGAATTATTTCATCCTGATACATATCCAAGCAGAAATGATATTAGAGATAATTGTGAAATGGTTACTTGGAAACAATTCTTAAGTTTTTCTGGAATAGAAAACTTCAAGCAGTTGGATATTGGATTAAGAACAAATATTTTGGGTTTAAGAGAACAATTTGAGGATAGAAATGCAGCGATATTAATAGAAAAGGCAATATTGAAAAATAGCATTGCACCGCCAAATGAAGGCCAATTCCCTGAATTTGTAATGAACAACATCCTGAAAGAAATCACGAATCTAGGCCACAAGTGGATATAGGTCGGGGATGAATTTTGCACAGAAAGAAAACTAAACTATATTACAGATCTAATTAAAGATAACAATAAGCTGGACGATGGGATAAACCTATTTACTCATGATAATAGTATCTTGATTACAACACATTGGGATAGTCATTTTTCATTATTATGTTCAGACAAACAAACAGTAGAGCAGTTAGTGACTACCTGTAACTTAGAAGGTTTTTATTGTACAGAAGCTACTGAAATATATTGGAGTTTGTCCAAAGAGACATTGGAATACATAGGGGGATAAGATTGCTAAAAAGAAAATACGGTAATCGTTCCGATTGGAAACGAATTTTACAAAGACAGTATGCGCAAGATTTTCTAGATACAGAAGAATTTAAAGGCGATATTACTTTATTGCACACAATCAAAGTAAGAGAACCATTATCTGTTACATATGGGGAGAAGCAGGTTTGTATTGTTGATGATCAATACATGTGGTTGCAACAATTTCCTGCAGAGAAAAAGCATTCCGTTACAACAATGTTTGATGCAAATGGAGAGGTCGTTCAATGGTATATAGATATATGTCTCCGAAATGGGATAGAAAATGATATTCCTTGGATGGATGATCTCTTTTTGGATATCGTTCTTCTTCCTACAGGGGAACTTTTTATAAAGGATGAAGAGGAACTAGAGGAGGCATTGTCAAACGGTATTATTGATGAACACCTTTATACATTAGCTTGGAATGAAGTGAAAAATATTAAGAGTTTAATAGAAAACGGAACCTTTGAATTGATACACTTGGCTAACGAGCACAAGGAAATGTTAACAAAGAAATTAAAGGAGGGGACATAATGGCAACGACAAACTGGCAGAGAGAAGATGTGACACAGCACTACTTAGACAAAGTGCGTGGGGGAATACCATTTGGAGCGGAACAAGTAAAAGTCATGCTTCAAGTAATCAATCATTTTCATTCGAACCCAAAGAGAATCATAGATTTAGGATGTGGGAATGGCTTTTTAGCTGAAGTTCTTCTAAAGACATATCCAGAAAGTACTGCGGTGCTAATCGATCATTCCGAACCTATGATTGAGGTCGCTCGCAAAAATATGAGTGAATATGAGGATCGTTGTACAATAATTCATGGTGATTTTAGTCATTCGATTACAGAGTATGCGGAGCCAAACTCGATTGATTGTGTTGTATCAGGCTTTGCCATTCACCATCTTCCTCATAATAAAAAACAGGAACTATACAAAGAGATATATACGCTTTTAGCACCTGGAGGAATTTTTATAAACATCGAACATACTGCTTCAGCTACCCCTAAAATCGAAGAATTGTATGACAAGCTTTTTATCGAACATCTAGCTGCATATAACAATAGAGATAAGCAAGAAGTTGCAGCTGAATATTATGCTCGACCTGATAAAGAAGATAATATTTTAGAACGAGTGGATATACAGGTGAATTGGCTGAAAGACATTGGCTTTCAACATGCGGATTGTTATTTTAAGTGGATGGAGCTTGCGGTTTTTGGTGGGGTGAAGTAAAACAAGAAGTTAATAGAATATTGGGGTGATAGGGTGGCCATTAAAGGAATCAATCATTTGTTATTTTCAGTTTCTGATTTAGAAAAATCCATTGAATTCTATAAGAATGTATTTGATGCTAAATTGTTAGTGAAAGGTAAAAATACTGCCTATTTTGATGTAAATGGTATTTGGTTAGCATTAAATGTAGAGAAAGATATACCACGAACTGAAATAAAAAAATCATACACACACATAGCTTTTTCGATTGATGAATCAGAATATGAGAGTATGTATACGAAATTGAGGAGCCTAGATGTAAATATTTTAACCAGTAGACCAAGAGATGCGAGAGACAGAAACTCTATTTATTTTACTGATCCTGATGGACATAAATTTGAATTTCATACAGGGACATTGCAAGATAGATTAGAGTATTACAAGCAAGAAAAAGTGCATTTGGAGTTTTTTGAATAATGTTTAGGGAGAAGTCAATGAACCTAGGAATCCCAATAGCAGAAGGAAATACAGCCACCATTTATCATTGGGATAATAAGATAATAAAAATCTTCAAGGATCATTTACCAAATACGGAAGCTACTTATGAAGCAAATAAGCAAAAATTGGCTTACGCTTGTGGACTCACAGTTCCTAAAATCTATGATGTTACAGAAATTGATGGAAAACAAGCAATAATAATGGAATATTTCAAGGGGCCAACGATCGGTAGTTTACTCATGGATAACAAGGATAAGTCCAAGTATTACATGGAGATATCCGTTGATATTCAGCTAGAAATTCATAGTAAAAGTGCAGGTTCACTCGAGCATATGAGGAGCAAGCTAAGCCGTCAAATTAACAATGCTTCACAAATAAATGATCGACTAAACGAAAAATTAATAACAAAGCTTCACAGCATGACGTTTGAATCAAGACTTTGTCACGGAGATTTCCATCTGTTTAATTTAATTTTATCTGATGAAAAAGTGGTAATTATTGATTGGGTAGATGCTAGTGCAGGAGATATTCGTGCCGATGTATATCGTACGTATCTGTTATATTCTCAACTTTCCACTGACTTAGCGGAATTATATGTGCAACTTTATTGTAAAAAAAGTGGCATATCGCGAGAAGAAATTTTTCAATGGGCACCAATTATTGCTGCTGCAAGATTATCTGAAAATGTATCTACGGAAAGAGCAGATCGTTTGCTGAAAATAATAGATCAGTATCTTCCTTTATAAGGGGTGATGGTGAAACAATGGTTGATATCCAAACACTAATCTGGTTATTTCCAATTATGTTCATTCTTCACGACTTTGAAGAAATAATCATGGTTGAAAAATGGTTAAAAACGAATTCAAAAACTATTTATGATTTGTTGCCGGAAAAAATGGCTGATAGGGTCATACAACAATTTTCTATGACAACAGCACAGTTCGCAGTAGCGGTTTTAATTATTTTTCTATTCGTTGCTAGCTCGACTATTATGGCCAATCAATACTTGCTTGACGGATCATTTGGAAACATTCACTTTTTTACCATCGTTTCGTTAGTTTTTTTCTTGCACGCTTTTACACATATTGGTCAAGCAATTATTCTTCGTTCCATTACACCTGGTGCTATCACATCAATAATCGTCATCATTCCATACAGCATTGTTTTGTATCCATCTTTATTTGAAAATGAAGTAATATCCTGGTCCACTATTTTTGTGTCCTTACCTTTTTGTTTTCTAATCATCCCAGTTGTGCTATTTGCTCATTGGGTAGGAAAAAGAATTATTTGAAATAATCTTTAATTTTAAAAAGGAATTTCCCGCCTCTTTACGGAATTGTTTATATAAGATGGAAATAGAGGAGGGAATTCGAAATATATGAAAACGATTACCTATAATTTTGAATATGATCAAAAAATCAGAGTTTGTTTTATCGGAGCAGGTGGACACTCATTTCGAAATGTGTATCCAACATTTCAATATGCACCCGTGGATTTAGTGGCAGTATGTGATTTAGATGGAGAACGTGCATCGTCTTATGCTCGCCAGTTTGGAGTAGGAAAATTTTACACAGACTATAAAGAAATGCTTTCGACAGAAAAACCTGATGCCGTATTTATTGTAGCTTCCTATCATAAAGATGGACGAGTGCAAGCAACAGATATAGCACTGGACGCTCTGAAATTAGGTGTGCATGTATGGATGGAAAAGCCAACAGCAGCTAGTAGACCAGAGATTCTCGAACTAAAAGCGGTAAGTGAGCAAATGGATCGCTATGTGATGACAGGTACGAAGAAGGTATTCTTCCCATCTATTGAAAAAGCGAAGGAGATTATTTCATCACCCGAATTCGGTACACCATCTTCGATCTATATTCGCTATCCACAAAATATGCCGGAGTTTGAAAATCGAAATGAATTAACTAATCTAATTTGGGTGCTAGATCATATATTTCATCCCGCCTCGATTATCAACTATTTAATGGGGAAAATAAAAAACATATCGTATCAATGGGAGCCATTCAATGGTGGGACAGTTACAAATATTCAATTCGTATCAGGAGCAATTGGGACGCTTCATCTTACGGCAGGTGCTTCTACCAGCAGTCCACTTGAAAGGGTAGAGGTAATCGGACAAGGGGCGAACGTGGTTGTTGATAATGGGGTGAAGGTCTCCTATTATCGTAAAGCGGATCCGTTAGCATATGGTCGCGCTCCATCTTATATAATAGATGATAGCCAGGCACCTCTTGTATGGGAGCCAGAATTCTCACTTGGGCAATTATATAATAAAAATATTTTCTATTTAGGGTATGTTTCAGAAGTATTGCATTTTTGTGAATCAGTCTTAGAGAATCGTCCACCGCAAAAAGGAACACTAGACGATTCATTAGAAATCATTAAATTATTTGAAGCATATCGAAATGAACCAGCAGGAAAATTAATAGAGATAAATTAGGAGGAATAGAATTGAAGAATAATAATGTAATAGCTAATCGTTCCGTAGAAAAAATCGTAACGGATTGGGGATCTTTACAGTGGCTCGTCACAGGTGCAGCTGGAAATAGTGAAAACCTTACAGTAGGCAGGGTTACATTTAACGTTGGAAAATCAAACCCACGTCACTATCATCCAAACTGTGAAGAAGTTTTATATGTAGAATCCGGTACAGTTGAACACACTCTTCCTGACGGCGGTAGTGTTGTGTTGGAAAAAGGAGATTGTATCGTTGTTCCACAAGGCGTATGGCACCAAGCAACCAACATTGGCGACGAGGAAGCGGTAGTCGTTGTTACCTTTAACAATGCATATAGGGAAACGGTGGGGGAGTAACTAGCCATAAACCATTTTTGGTGATGATGAAAGTACATGGATGATTCCCATTTGTTTCTTATTTTGGTAGGAAGGGAATTAAAGATGCGTTATGATTCCCATCGGTCATGTTTTTTCGGTAGGGAGGGAATCAAAGAGGTGATATGATTCCCATAAGTCATGTTTTTTCGGTAAGAAGGGAATCAAAGATGCGTTATGATTCCCATCCGCTATGTATTTTCGCCAGGGAGGGAATCAAAGAGGTGTTATGATTCCCATCGGTCATGTTTTTTCGATAAGAAGGGAATTAAAGATGCTTTATGATTCCCATCGGTCATGTTTCTTCGGTAAGGAGGGAATCAAAGATGCGTTATGATTCCCATCGGTCATGTTTCTTCGGTAAGGAGGGAATCAAAGAGGCAAATTGCTCCTAACTGAAACCTTGCCATATGAGTTGCTTATTTTAATGTTTTTTACACACAATAAAGCCCGTGAAAGCTTAACACAAGCTTCACGGGCTTTATTCATACATTTCAATCTATCTAATTCAAAAGGAAACTACCCTCTCGGTATTGCCACCCAATGCCCTTTTGAAACTTCGACTAGCTCCGAATTTCTCAATTGATATTTATCTTCTTCAGTTTGTTCTTCCATTAGCACTCGTTTCTTTTTAGCTTCTACTTTCGGATCTGGGATTGGGATCGCTGCAAGTAGGGATTGCGTATATTCGTGTTGTGGGTTCGCGTATAATTCTTCGCTTTCCGCTAGTTCAACAATTTTACCAGCGTACATTACGGCAACTCTGTCACTAATATGCTTCACCATGGATAAGTCGTGGGCGATAAATAAATAAGTCAATCCAAGGCGATGCTGCAAGTCTTCCAATAAATCTACTACTTGTGCTTGAATGGAAACATCCAGTGCTGACAACGGTTCATCCGCAACGATGAATTTCGGTTCTACTGCTAGTGCACGCGCAATACCAATCCGTTGACGCTGACCACCTGAGAATTCATGTGGATAACGATGCGCATGTGATGCCTCTAGTCCAACCATATCTAATAACTCTTCCACTCGCTTCAAGCGTTCTGTTTTACTCTTCGTCAAATTATGAATATCAAGCGCTTGTCCAATAATATCGACGACTTTAAAGCGCGGGTTCAGTGATGAGTAAGGGTCTTGAAAGATCATTTGCATATGACGGCGCATGATTTTCATTTCCTTCTTAGAAAAGCGATTCACTGCCATGCCTTGATATAAAATATCTCCGTCTGTCGGTTCGTGTAGGCGAAGGATTGCTCGTCCAGTTGTCGACTTACCTGAGCCTGATTCACCTACAAGTCCAAGTGTTTCTCCTGGTTTTATATCGAAGCTTATATTATCTACTGCTCGTAACACATTACCTTTTCCTAAATCAAAATATTGCTTCAATGAACGGACATCAAGTAAAGGAATATTTTGGTTAGAATCAGGGATAATAAGTGGAGCACGTTTTGGCTTCTTCTTCTCATCCAGTCGTGGAAGTGCATTTAATAGTTTTTGTGTATATGGATGTTTTGGTGCTTCAAAAATCTCTTCAGTCGTTCCGGTCTCCACCACTTCACCGCTTTTCATTACGACAACGCGGTCACACATGCCGGCAACTACACCAAGGTCATGTGTTATTAAGATAATAGAAGTACCAAAGCGTTCTTGTATACTTTTCATTAAATTAAGGATTTGTGCCTGAATCGTAACATCTAGAGCAGTAGTTGGCTCATCCGCTATTAATAGAGTGGGACGACAAGCTAATGCGATTGCAATCATGGCACGTTGTCGCATCCCGCCGGAAAATTCATGTGGATACTGATTATAACGTGCTTCACTGTTACGAATACCAACGAGCTTTAATAATTCGATTGCTTCTTTCTTCGCTTCTGCTTTAGACATTTTCTGGTGTTTAATTAAACTCTCAGAAATCTGTTTCCCGATACGAATGGTAGGGTTGAGTGAGGTCATCGGATCTTGGAAAATCATACTGATGTCGCGACCACGAATGGCTTCCATTTCTTTTTCGGTTTTATATGTAAGGTTTTCACCTAGAAAAGTAATTTCTCCTGCCTTCATATAAGAAGGTGGTGATGGAAGTAGGCGCATAATGGAACGTGCAGTAACACTTTTTCCGCTTCCTGATTCACCTACTATTCCAAGCGTTTCTCCTTTACCAACTGTAAAGCTAACACCACGAACAGCTTCAAATTCCTGTTCATGTGATTGGAAAGAAACGCGTAAATCTTTCACTTGTAAAATTGGTTCCAATGCTGCCACCTTCCAAAATGTTTGATTTTATACATAAATGTTATTCGTTATATAACTTATTCGCAACTACTATATATAGATTCACTTGCTTAAAAGGCGCTTTATATAGTGCACAAGATTGGCCATCTAAGACAAATTTCGATAACATATTTAAAGACTATACAGTAGTTATCCTACTATAATCTAATTATTGACTTTATAACTTTACTAAAATAAAATATACTATATCGCTCGGAATAATGCAATTAAAGGAAGGGGGTACAATTATGGGGGCAAATATAGTAGAAACGATAAAATTTACATTCGTAAAAATGCAACGGCGTCCTTCTTATAAATATATTTTAATGATTTTAGGACTACCTGTATACATTTTTGCTTTTATATATTTTCTGATAAAGAAAAAGAACGATGCTTATTTTCGAATTGTAGAAAATACGCGCGCTGATCTCATTAATTCGGGCTACAAAGAGAACTTACAGCAAGAATTAAAGGAACAGTTATTAAGAAAACATGAATTTTTCAATGAAAAAGTAAGCGAGCAAGAGCTATCAAAACAAGTCGATAAATTAACAACGGAGAAATTCGAGAAAGCTGTATTAGAAAAAACGCAAGAACAACTAGAGATACAAGGTGTAAAGAAAGTTACCTTTATCGAAAGCTTTCAATCGTTATTATCTAATCCATTATTTCTGATTTTATCCTTTATACCAGGATTGCTCATGTATGTATTAATATTTTTGTACAGTAATCCTTTCGTTAAATACGTTTTTGAAAGACTACTAATGACTATATTTGTCATTTTTGGTGTTGTTGTACTTGTATTTACTATCTTATATCTATCGCCATTTGATCCTGCTGCCAATATTCTAGGAGAGACAGCAACGAGGGAACAAATCGCGAACTTTAATCGAATATACGGACTTGATTTACCATACTTAACGCAATTATGGAATGCAGTAACGGGAATTGCGACATTTGACCTTGGAAATTCATATGCAGGAAATGAAAATGTTGCAGTAAGTATTGCGAATAAGTTTCCAATTACTTTTACCATTACGATGTTTTCGTTATTAATGGCAATTGCGATTGCGATTCCAGTTGGAATAGTATCTGCAATGAAGCCAAATTCCTTTATGGATTATACATTTATGTTCATCGCACTCCTTGGCTTGTCTATTCCTAACTTTTGGCAAGGGTTAATTTTTATCCTAAACTTTTCCATTAAGCTACAATGGTTACCAGCAACATTTAACCCAGATAACTGGGTCTCGATGATTATGCCGGTAGTTGTGTTAGGTACAGGACTTACTGCTTCGGTAGCAAGAATGACGCGATCGTCGATGCTTGAGGTTATAAATGAAGATTACATTATTACAGCAAAAGCAAAAGGGTTAAATAAAAGCCAAGTATTATGGAAACATGCGGTTGGAAATGCGATGATTCCGATTATAACCGTAATTGGTCTTCTTTTCGGTGGGATGCTTGGTGGAGCAGCAGTAACAGAGAAGGTATTTAATATTAGCGGTATCGGAAGTTATATCGTCGATAAACAATTTATACCAGACATTCCTGCCATTCTAGCTGGAGTTGTATATGTTGCTGTCACTATTTCATTAG
Organism: Paenibacillus bovis; assembly: GCA_007679095.1. Classification (GTDB taxonomy): domain Bacteria; phylum Bacillota; class Bacilli; order Bacillales; family Bacillaceae_C; genus Lederbergia; species Lederbergia graminis. The sequence goes on along the minus strand of VEFU01000071.1, from coordinate 5,857 downwards.
TCAATGTGATTATTGATATTTTATATGCATTTTTTGATCCACGGATTCGATCAAAAATGAAACATTATTAAAGCAGGTGTAGTGATGTCGAACGAATTAAAAAAGGTTGCCAGTGATAAAAGGGAGCATGCACTAAAGTTAACACCTGAATATGCTCAAGCAAGCTTTACGTGGATCGCTTCACTTTTGCTCACGTTAATCTTATTGATAAATAGTTTTGATTTTTCAGCGCAAACATTGAAACCAACAATGTTTGCGATATCTATTGTATATGCGGTATTTACGCTCATTCAAGTGTTGATTACGGTGAAAATTAGAAAAGATTTGCTGCGAACTGGTGAGATTCAAAAAAACACCCGCTCACTAGGATATATTCAAATTGTTAGTATACTAACAGCGAATATTTTCACATTTACGTTCGCATGTAACTTGGTGAAAAACAAGAAAACAATTGAATACACATTTGCGGTTTATATGTTGTTAACCCAACTGTTTATTATTGCTGTATCTGCGTTAAATATCTTTAAACCATATGTTGCAGATACGTTTCCATTAGCAATGCTTGCCTTAATGGTATTGGCAGTTTTTCAGTTTGTCGTATTACTTCTAGTTGCAAAATATGTAACAGATACAAATGTACCAAAATGGATGCTCGCAATTGCTGTTATTTTGATTTTAACGGTAATCACAGGTAACGTATTTGCCTTATTGCTTGGAGCAAATTTATTGATTAAGATTATCAATCGTGATAAACCAAGTAGTGGGAAATGGGTACGAGTGTGGGAAACCATCGCGAAAAATTCGATGGCAATGTTAGGCTTGTTCTTTATAGTCTTTGTCTTTGCTATTTCTGTATGTAGTCAATTTACTTTTGATTATGCGATGGCAGTAGAAAATAATTATGCGGCTATCTTACAACCACCTAGTCTCATGTACCCGCTAGGAACAGATAATTTTGGTAGAGATTTATTCTCGAGAATTGTGTTCGGGGCACAAATATCCTTTATTGTTGGGATATTATCAACGCTTATTCCCGTTATTATCGGAGGAATTCTTGGAGCACTTGCAGGGTACTATAGTGAACGAACAGATAATATTATCATGCGTTTACTAGATATCTTATATGCGATACCAGGAATTCTACTTGCAATTGCAATTATCGCTGCGTTCGGTGCCAATACAACGAACTTGATTATTGCGCTCAGTGTAGGCTCTATTCCTACCTATGCAAGGACAATGCGTGCTAATGTGCTGATGGTTTCTAATTTAGAATATGTTGCTGCTGCACGGGCATTAGGTGAAAAAGATTGGACCATCATTTTCAAACATGTCGTACCTAACTCTTTAGCACCGATGATTGTAAAGTCAACGTTAACAATTGGTGGTGCAGTCATTGCGACAAGTAGTTTAAGTTACCTTGGACTGGGTGTAGAACCACATATCCCAGAGTGGGGAAATATTCTAAAACTAGGAAGTACGTACTTAGAGACTCATTCTTATTTAGCAATCTGGCCGGGGGTGGCCATTATTGCCCTCGTATTATCCTTTAACTTTTTAGGGGATGCCTTAAGAGATGCACTTGATCCAAAATTGGATTAGAGTATATATATCATCATCGTTAAACAAAAAAAGGAGGAAGTATTCATGAAAAAAAGTATCATCCCAATACTGCTATCATTTGTTTTAGTACTAGCAGGTTGCGTTAATACCAAGTCAGATGTAAATGACGGCGGTAAAAAGAATGGTGAAGCAGTAGAAATTGAGTTATTAGGAATGACAAGTGGACAAGACGATCTTAATATTGTTCGCGACCAACTTACGAAGGCTGGATTTAAAGTAAAACTTAACCTTCAACCGGATTATGGTAGCTTCAAAGCACAAGAAGATGCTGGAAACTATGATCTTTCATTATCTGGATGGACAACTGTTACTGGTAACCCAGATTACGCAGTAAGATCTCTATTTATTACTGGTGGAGATTACAGCAGAATTTCGGATGAAGAAGTTGACAAATTAATTGATAAAGCAAGTACGGAAACACCAGAAGAATATGTTCAAACATACAAAGAACTAGAGGAACGTTTAGTATTTGATAAAGCGTATATTGCACCACTATATAGAAATTACAAAACACAAGCTGTAAACAAAGATGTACTTAATGCAGATACAGTTAGATTATCTAAATCTCGTTCCCTTGCTTGGGAAGATATTGATTTTAATGATACATCTAAGCGTGATACAGAACCATTAATCTTGTCACAATCAAACCCTACATTAACATCTCTTGACCCTATTAAAGGGAATGACGGTTCCATTAACATGTTGAACACGAATATGTATGTTCGTTTAGTAAACTTAACAGATGATGACCAAGTAACATCAGACGCATCTTTATCATGGAACCATACGATTGCCGAAGGAAACTCTGAGTATTACTTCATTTTAAGAGACGATATTAATTTTGCGAAAATCACGGACAAAAAAGCAGTAGATACTGGTGAACGAGTTGGTGCTGAGGATGTTATCTTCTCTCTAAACCGTGCAAAAGATAAAAACTCTGTTCCAGATCACAGAACGTATACATTGCATGAACATATTGACACTGTTGAAGTTGTAACTGATTTAAGTGAATTAGAAAGTGTTACACAATCAGATGGTAGTGGCACAATTAGAGAAGGTCTTGAAGAAGGATTAGATACGAAAATTAGTGAGCTTGTTGCTGATAAAACGGCAGTAGATAATGCAGCAGGGAAATATCAAGTTGTAAAATTAACAACTACAAAACCATTCCCACAAGTATTAAACTACTTGGCGCACCAATCTGCAGGTATTGTTTCACAAAAACAAGTTGAAAGCATTAATACGTATGATGTAGAAGAATTTGATGTAAATAAAGATATTCCATATGGTGACCAAAACACTGTAACAGAAGGTCCATCATATGATAACCATCTATATGCATCAGGTCCATACATCTTATCTTACAAAAATGACTATGAAGCTGAGTTCTTAAAGAACCCTGCATATATGCCAGGAACAGAAAATGAGCCTAATATTTCTACAGTAACAGTTCGCTTCATTAAAGATGCGGATAGTACACTTTCTGCTTTAAGAAATGGTGAAATTTACGTATACTATGGTGTTCCTGAAACGAAATATGATGTAGTAGAAAATGACAGCAAGCTTCGTTTACAACGTATTGAAAGTAACGCAGCTACTTATATGCTGTTCAATCCAAGTGAAAAACGTGAAGTTGGAAAGAGCGAGGATTTACGTAAAGCGATCCTTTACTCCATTAACCAACAAGACTTCATTGATTTCTATCAAGGAAATGTCATTAAAGCAGTTTCTACTGTAAGTCCACTAGTAGATACAGGAAATGAGCTTGTAGCTGATAAAGAAAAAGCACAAGAACATTTAAACAAGTACTTAGAAAGTAAATAAGATAGTGAAAGGGTGACCTGAAATTACGTGGGTCACCCTTTCTATTATGCAAGTGTAATACCGATAACGTTTGTTGCCTCTTCATGGAGCGTGCAATTTTTTGCTAGCATTTGTTTTAGATTTTCTAGTTTTTGTGAATCTAATTGTAATCCACTAATACCTTTTTCTGTTACTTCAAAATCACGAGCTGGTTCGAGATCCCATTTTGTTTTCAATAAAGTTTGTAATCCTCTAATGGTCATAAATTTAACTTTATAGCCGTTTGATAAAATTTCATTCAATACATTTGTGTCTTTAGATGCAATTTCTAATAACTCATCAAAATAAAGACCTTCTTCTTCCCATATATTTATATTGTTAGTTGTAATGTGAGTGAAGATGTCTTCGTCAGATAGTCCTTTTTGGCGTAATGCTTCTAGTGCATGTGCAGAAGGTAGTGCGATAAGCTGTAATTCCAATTGTTATTCCCCCATTACATATGATGTATAATGTTATTATGGAAGAGTAATCTGAAATTTGCAATTTAGAAATAATGGAATGATCACCAAACATAAACGAAGAGTGATCAACACGAACGAATTATTACGATATTTATCGCATAGAAGGTAGGGAACTACAATGAGTGTGAATCTACAAGAAAAGTTGATACGTTACCGACGTGAGTTACATATGTATCCAGAATTATCGATGCAAGAATTTGAAACAACGCGCAGGATTCGTCTATGGCTTGAGGAAGCAGGAATAACGATTTTAGACTTACCATTGAAGGTAGGTGTAGTAGCAGAGATTACTGGTGAACAGCCTGGTCCTACCATCGCTTTAAGAGCTGATATCGACGCTTTGCCAATTAAGGAGAATACTGATTTACCTTATTCCTCTTTAAAAGAGGGAGTCATGCATGCATGCGGACATGATTTCCATACTGCAGCAATAATAGGAGCAGCAACCCTTTTGCAAGCTAAAAAAGCAGAATTGAAAGGAACAGTACGGATTATCTTTCAGCCAGCGGAGGAAATCTCTCAAGGTGCGATTGAAATTGATAAAGCGGGTGGACTTGAAGGTGTTACAGCCATCTTTGGAATGCATAATAAAACAGATCTACCAGTAGGCACAATCGGTGTACGGGATGGTGCCTTAATGGCGAGTGTTGATCGATTTGAAATAGAAATAACTGGTGTCGGGGGTCATGCAGGAATTCCCAATAACGCGATAGATCCAATTGTGATTGCTAGTCAAATAGTGACAGCACTACAAAGTATCATTAGTCGCAATGTGAACCCATTCCATAATGCGGTCATAAGTGTTACTCGTATTCAATCAGGAACTACTTGGAATGTTATCCCGGAAAGAGCAGAACTAGAAGGTACGGTGAGAACATTTCAAGATGAAGCGCGAGCACTTATTCCAACATTAATGAAGCGGACTGCAGAAGGCGTTGCCCAATCATTTGGAGCAGAAGCGAAATTCCATTGGCATCCGTATATGCCTGTTGTCGATAATGATTGTAGTTTACGAGACATAATAACAGAAACAGCAGTAGAGCAAGGACTACAAGTAGTGGAGGCTGAGCCAAGTCCTGCTGGCGAAGATTTTGCTTATTATCAAACGAAAATTCCAGGCTATTTTATCTGGATGGGAGTAGATGGACCATACGAATGGCATCATCCGAAGTTTGTATTAAAGGAAGATGCATTAATCATAGCAGCTGAGTATTTTGCTAGATTAGCGGAGAAAGTGTTAAACCAATCAAAGTAAATAACGTGAAAAAAATCGTCTGCATACTAAGTAGACGATTTTTTTTCATCTATTTGTTATCTATTTATAATCGAACAGCAATCTGCCTGAAAAGATTATCACATACAATTAAAAAGAGATAATCGATTATTTAACAAAGGAAGGAGTTAGAAAATGGAGGAGTACATAAAAAAATCATTGGATGATTGGAAATTGGAGATTTGTGAACTGTTGGATGAAATAGATAAGGAATATGACAAAGTAAAGCAAGAACTTAGAATATATTCCTATAAATTTAGCATTACAAAACAAGTGATTCAAAGCACTGTAAATGACGAAATTATACGAGATATTCGTGAACTATACCATACACCTTTTGAGCAAAGGTTTAATGAACTGAAAGCAGATATTCAAGATTTAGAAGAGAAGAAGAAAGTTTTTCAAATGTTTGTAGATAAAATTGATAAGGTGAAAGGAAAAGAATCCGATAAACCACACGTAACTGTATAGTAAGAAGTTTGGCCTTTCAATAATTTGAAAGGTTTTTTCATCTTTAATAGTTGCAGCTTATTTAATAGAAAGAATATTATATATATGTAGTCTCACTAGTGTTGCAAAAATAATGTCGTAATTTTCAGTTTTATTATATCTTCTGTTTAGAGCCAAAAAAGTAAATACC
>VEFU01000070.1 GCA_007679095.1 Paenibacillus bovis | reverse complement strand
ATTAGGCACGCCGCCAGCGTTCGTCCTGAGCCAGGATCAAACTCTCATTAAAAGTAGTTTGTAGCTCAAAATTGCTGATCTTACTTAATTATTGTTTAACGCTTCGTTTCGTTCAGTTTTCAAAGATCAAACTTCGTTGCTGTCTTGCATCGACTTTTCTATAATAACATAAGTTATTTCAGTCAGTCAAGACATTTTTTAAATTTCTTTTTTTCATCATGTCCGTGTCTTTCGGACGAGTTATAATATATCACGTATTTTATTTGAAGGCAATAGATTTTTTAATATTTTTTTATTCTATCCATTCATTTTATAAAACTAACCATCATAAACTATCATAAACTACATTAAAAAGGAGTATAAACATTGTGCTAACGAATATTGCTTTTATTATTACAATAATTATGACCTTATACTTGTTTAGTTATTCTTATATTGAAGCACTACGTATATCTGATGCAGAAGAAAAAGTATATGGAGGCACATTTATATTTTCTTCCATCATGGCTTTTGTATTTTCTTTTATGACATATTTGTTTGTGTAAATTAACTTTGCATAATATTTCTTTTAAAAACCATTACCATCATCGGGAATGGTTTTTCTCTTATAATTATCTCGCAGAAAAATTAACACACTTGCAATTATTGTACTCCCACCTAGCCATTGAGTCCAAATAAGATCTTCTTTTAAAATAAAATATGCTAGAAGTGCTGCCCCAACTGGTTCAAATAAGATGGCCATCGAAATAATAGAAGTAGATACCCACTTTACTGCCCAATTAAATAAACTATGTCCCAGCAATGTTGGGAAAATAGCAAGTAAAATAAAATATCCCCAATCTTCAACTGGATATGGGTAAAATGCTGATTTAGATATAAGAACGTATATAAATAAAACAATTGTGCTAATCAAATAAACAATAAATGTATAAGGTATAAGCGATATTTGATTTCTAACTACTTGTCCTAGCAATAAATATGCCGTTATGAGAGCACAAGCAATTAAAGCTAACATGTCACCAAACAGTGCTGTTCCACTTATTTGAAAGTCTCCCCAACTAATAACGAAGCTTCCCAAAATTGCAATGAGTCCACACAATATTGCCTTAAACGAGTACTTTTCTTTAAACCAAAAATATGTAGCAACAAACGCAAACAGTGGCTGAAGCGTTACTAGGACAGTAGAACTTGCTACAGAAGTGTAGTTTAACGATTCAAACCAAAGTATAAAATGAAATGCCAGAAAAACACCTGCTAAAATCGTGTATATCCATACTTTTAGGTTAAATTGTTTCAGCGTTTTCATATACTTTGGAAAAAATAATGGTATCATAATTAATACACTAAAAAATAGCCTATAAAACGCTATTACTTCTGCATTTGCGGATGACAGCTTCACAAAAATAGCAGAAGTTGATACTGTTATTACACCTAATATAACAGCAAAATAGGGGTTCACTTTGAATGAATTCATATGTTACTCCTTAAGGGGAAGTTGTATTATTTTTTTACCAATTCATATTGTAATCTATTATTAAATTGTAATCTATTATAAACAAGAATTGTGATAGGAGAGTGAATAAATAATGGACTTCATCGATATTGATTTAATTATTAAATTAGGTATTTCCGCTTTACTCGGTCTCATTATCGGAGTTGAACGAGAGTTAAAAAGAAAACCACTCGGCCTAAAGACAAGTCTTGTTATCTCAATAATTAGTTGTTTGCTTACAATAGTGTCAATTGAATCTGCATATATGTTTCCTGGGAATGATAATGTAAGAATTCAGATGGATCCACTTAGACTCGCTGCCCAGATAGTATCCGGGATTGGATTTCTCGGTGCAGGTGTAATTTTGCGAAGAGGGAATGATCACATATCAGGTTTAACTACAGCTGCAATGATTTGGGGAGCAGCCGGAATTGGAATAGCTGTTGGGGCAGGATTTTATTCTGAGGCAGTAGCAGGAGTCGTTCTTCTTATTATTAGCGTTGAGCTTATCCCCTTTACTATGGCGAAACTTGGACCAAAGAAAATGTTCAAAAAAGAGTTACTAATAAAAATCACGGTTGATCACCAAGAGAGTATCGAAAAAGTTCTCCATAAGTTACACGAAGAAAAAATCAATGTTATTCAAACAAGAATTAAAGACTTGAAGGAACAACCATTACATTTATTAGAACTAAAAGCTCGAGTAAATTCAAAACAAACTGTCACAAGTATATACTATACAATTTCATATATGGACCATGTAAAAGGAATTGAAATAAATAGTTAATAGTCCTTGCACTTTCACAGAAAATTACTATAATAATTATATATGTGAATTGATTTGGGGGATTAGCTCAGCTGGGAGAGCGCTTCGCTGGCAGCGAAGAGGTCAGCGGTTCGAACCCGCTATTCTCCATAACAAGAACCTTTGTATATCAAGGGTTCTTTCTTTTTGTCCAATTTTACTTAATTTAAATCAATGTAACCGTGGTGTCTATCTTCAACTAACCTGCCCCTTTAATAAATTCAAGAAGAAAAGGTGCTTCTCCTTCTTCAAGGATTGCACCCGTTAATTTAAAGTACATAACTTTAGAAAATATATAAGGCAAAGTTTTGATATTCTTTTCTATTCTTTTCTATTCTTTTCTATTCTTTTTAATCCTGATTAAACCACAGTGGATCTTTGTCATCAACATCGCCATTATAATTAATTAGAATCTCATCGCCTTTTTTTATATTTGTGTAAGCATAGAAATTAAATGTATGGTTTCTAAAATCAATCTCATAATTTGCATTAGGTTCATAAGAATGGTTAAATAACATTCCATAACCAAGAAGTATAGCAGAATGATTTTCCCCATACTCAAAAGCGTAATCAGCGAGTATGGTTTTTTCGATGTGTTGATGCTGGTCGTTGGGATAAGAAATTACAGGTGCTTCATGTAAAAGCTCTCCTTTATTAATATCACGTGTAGCAAATACCCCTCTATTGAATTCTCCATCACTAAGTGAAGATGTTTTTACCTCAATCATGTTGTTCACCTACTCACTTTTAAAAATTAATCTTTCTATCTGTATCATTAATTTTAACATCGAACTGTAATTTGATTCTTTTTAATTATCGCACCAATTAGTTCCATAATAAAATAATAAAAACTATTATTGCCCATTATAATCTCCCGGTACAATTGTTATTAATTTATATTTCCCTGTTTTTTCATCAAATTATATTATTAATCGTTCGTAAATAAAAAATATAATCAGTCGATGTCCCCTCGTACCCCAATTGCCTGATCATCGCTGCAATATTTCCTCTGTGATACGTTCCATGGTTTACGATATGTTGAACGATTTCAAAAACTTTGTTATTGAATTGATTACCTTTAGTATTTTTATAAACGACTGTATTTTCAACACTTTCTATATTTATAAAGAAATGGTTGATATCATCATACAAATCATCCAATTTATTTTCAGTTTCTTCAATTGTATTTAATTTCTTTTGACCAATTTGTTGCAAATACACCCCTTTTAATCGCAAATAACACATTTCATCCACTGCAAGCATATGACCAAATGTTTCAGCAATCGTAGGAAACACACTGTTCACTTGATTTACAAAGACTTCTTCGGGAAGAGACCTCAAATGTTTAATTAATTTTTTGTTTGCCCATACATGATATTCAAATAATTGTATTGTTAATTTTTTCAATACTACCACTCCAAAACTAAATTTGATAGTAAGAATTTCAACACATAAATATCATATTCCTGCCCTTTTGTTCACAATTAAAATACTGATATGGGATATTCGATTATTTTTCTTTCCTTTGTATAGTAGAGAAGGACACCTCAGAAAATGCCAGCAATCCCAAAAATAAAGGGTAACAGATGTGATAAGTCACAATCCATTACCCTGTTCCTTCCGTGATGATAAATTTCATTACTATTTCATGCCAGTTTGAGTAAAATCTTATTAAAATACTTTTAGAACATAAGATAGAGCATGATTAGTGTGAAGCTATTTACTAAAAGTCACTGACCATGGCTGAGTCCCAGTGATTTTGCTTTCACATCTTACCTTTAGCAAGTTCTTGTATACCTCTCCTGGTCTGACTGTTTCCCCATTAATTTCACATTGTGTTGCTGCATAACCATCTGGTACCCAAATTGTAAGTGTTGGACTCGTACCAGCAATACCGTTAAGCTCTCCAGAAAGGGTTAATGTTGAATTATCCCAGTTTAATTCATTCAACTCAACTGCACCTTGGAGGACATGACGATCTGTCCCAATCAACATAGGGTGCTCTTCTCTCGCGCGAATAGCAAAAATAGCGCATTCGCCAGGGTTCAAATCTACAGTAAAAATACCATCAGATGAAACTTTCACTAATTGTTGTGACCAGAACTCATATACTAGCTGTTCCGTACCACTAGCATCTGGCCATATCTGTTTGATATTCAGTTCCCTTCTCGTCGAAGCTGATTCACTCCAATTAAACACGCCAAGAACCGTCCACGTTCCGAAGGACTTCTCGACATTTAATTGATACAATGTAGGATAATCTGATTCAAAAAGATCAAGCGGACGTGCAGCTTCACCGTATACAGGAAGAATCTTTTTAAGCAAATCTAACTTGGCATCCGGTAATGCATACAATTGATCACCACTTATGACGGTACCTCCTGATAACGCCATTACGGAAGCCACAGAGCGACCTTGATCCTCATCTAATAAACCAAAACCGATAATATCAGGGTCATTCGACCACAGTCGGTTGTGCATATAATAACGCTTGGCGATTGCCGGAACGTTACTTTCCAATTCCTTTGTATATTGTCGCCAGTTAAGACGATCAAAATCCCATTCAATCCGCCAACTGTCTGCTATGCCAACAGCATTCATAGGGCCGCAGTCCAGTAGATGACAGTCACTTCCAATAGCATCCCGAATCGCTTGCAACCCTTTCCGGTACGCCCCTGCGCGACCTTGCGTATTATCATAGAACTCTTCAATTTCTAGAATACTGCTGTAAGAAAAATCAATCTTCACCATTTCATAGCCCCACTCATGGCGAATTTTACTCAATTGACTTTTCAACCACTCTAGTGCATCGGGATGAGTTGGATCGAGTGCAAAACCACTTCCTACTTCTTTTCGCTCGCCATTCATCCTTTTACCGCACCATTCTGGATGTTTTTTGGCTACCTCTGAATCCGGATCTAAGCTATAAGGCGCAACCCATAGTCCTGGCTTCAATCCCAATTTACGTATTTCGTCTGCAAGCCATCCCATTCCGTTCGGGAACTTCTCATTAGCCTCCCAGTCACCGTGTCTTTGCTGGTATCCGTCATCAATCTGAACGACAGTTAATCCATAGTCTTTAAGATGTTCAGCTATGAAACGAGCATTGCGCAATATTTCTTCTTCAGAAGTATTATGATAGGTGTAATACCAAGAACACCATCCCATTAAAGGAGCCTTAGGGTTTACCTCATAGTTAGCCTGTATACAATCTGCATATTGAATTAACGCATTATGGACACTGTCTCCCCATGTTATCCCAAACCAATCGGTGCTCAACTCGCCACCTACCGGCAATGTAACCTTTGGAGCGTAATTGGAACGCGATGTAAGTCCAAGCCCAAATGTGCCGGACAGCGGTTGAACTCTCCAATCGCTTTCAACGATGACCTCTCCCTCGGACATATCAAAGGTAACGTATCCCGCTACGATTGCGTTCCCTGTTGACTCACTTACCGCCGCTATATTCCATCTGCTTTGCACACTTCGTCCAATCATAATTGACTCTACGCGGCCCGGATCCATAAACATATATCCGTTCGTCAATAGTCCTATCCGCCAGCTGTGCTCCTGAGGGATATAGACAGCCCCTTCGTCCATTGGGTTTGCTACACATGGTTGAAGATCAATAATCGCAAGTGGTTCTGACCCTTCATTTGATGCTACTGCCTCACTGAAAATCCCAGGCAAATCGTCATAGACTTTCACTTTTACAGTTAACGTACATTTCCTGACTTCGTCTATGCATGTCATCATTACCTGACGACCTTGTCCATTTTGATCGGAAATATTTTCTTCTCTAATCTTTCTCCTTACATCATCTGCGGAAGAAAGCTCTCCCCCCTTCCATTTCACTTTACTCACTGCATTAAGTAACAGTGGTGAACCATCTGTCAGCCATGCACTGTAAGTCCCTTTTTCAGGATCCACAACTAATTTCATCGTTTTTGTCAAAATGATACTTTTACTCTCTTTGATCACTTAAATCCCCCTTATAAACTAGCGATAATATTCTAACTCCAAGAAAATCTCTTGATGTTGAATGAAAAGCGCCATTTTAAATGATATCGTTTGATACATGACAAATAGTTCCGAGTAGTTTGCTAGCTTTTAAAGCAACTCGTAAATGTGCTCTGCATCACAGGAATGCGTCTTTCTAAATTATCAAACTATACATAATATATAATCGATTATATATTATGTATAGTTTATCAACTGGCATTTTTTAAAACAATTAATATATTAGACAGTGCATATAACTTCGGGGTTAACACGAAATCCTTCGTAATCGAAACGGGTTTTATTTACACTATAATTCTTATCTGCACCATTTTGGTAATAATCACAAGGAAAGCGCTCATTTTGATAATTAACCTTCAAAATGAGCGCTTTTGGCTGTTTAATATATAGAAACGGATAGTAATTTAATGCAAACCTCTCTAGGTTTTTAAAGGGTATTGTTAATTTCTGTTGAATATTCATATACAAAAAAATTAACAGGGGGAATATGTATGAATTCAACTAAATCTCCAATTACATGTAAAGTAAATACTGTATTTATTCATGTTAGTGATCTAAAAAAATCTGCCAAATGGTATAGTGATTTACTGGGGTTAAGTATTAATATGGACGAAGTTAAATCACCTGTTTACAATATTCCAGTAACATCAGAAACTGGTCTTACTTTAGATGATCATAAATTTGACCCAAGTTTTAAATTGAATCCTTCAGAACACGCATTATTTAACTTTTACGTCAGAGATATTGATGAAGCATATCACTTCATTAAAAACAAAGGGATACAAATTGCTAAAGAAATAGAACGGATAGGTGATTTTGCCTATTTTAATTTTAAAGATATAGATGGTAATATTTTAATGGCTTGTAATAGCTAAATTTGCGTTTGGTGCTTGCACCGATCTTTTTCAAAAACTACTATCTTTGTACATCAACCTACTCCTGATTAGAATTTTCTTTCTTCCATGGTGGGTCTCCATTTTCATGTAATTTTTGATTAATTATATATATAGCGTATGGCACAAGAAAAGCTAGGATTGTGCAAATAATTATTAATTTACTTGGTAGAAATCCAAAGAATGAATCTATCAAGAATATCACTTCACCTTCTTATCTTTCGAGATATCGACAACACCGTCAGTGCGCACTTTCACGTTAACATTCACGTGTATGTTACTTTTGGAGAAATAATTCTCACCATGATCCCAATTGTTATGTACCTCTTTCCATGTATCATAATGAAATTTTTTCAACTTATCTTCCATTCCAAAAATATCTGTTTCTAAATCTTTTTGCGCCTTATGAATCGTTTTTTTCGTAATTTCCTCTACTTTCTTCGTTATTGCCCGTTCTAAACCTTTAATTACTCCTTTTTCTTTTAGTGGAACAGTCCCGAATGTTTCTTGAATTTCACCTTCTAATTTTATCGATATTGTGATAGTTATGTTTTTTGGATCCTTATCATTTATTTTTATTTTACTACTCGCTCCCCTGATGGAGTAGATTGTTAACTGATCATTAAAATCAAACACAATTGGTCCTCTTACATTTTCACCAATAATGAGATCAAAACCTAACATCTCGTCCATATTTAAACTTCCGGTGGTTTTTTTAGCATGTCCGTTATAAACAGACCCTCCCTCAAAATTTAACTTCTTGTCTCCAGGTGATATTTTAGCTAAAACAAAACTACTTTCAGTAAGCAGATATTCATGAATATCACCTACCCTTACTGGCCTAATTTCTCCAGTTTTAGTTAGGCTATTATCTAGAATTTTGTTAATATAACGAGCAGGTAACTTATCGTTTTCAGGTTCAATATTTAATATATCTTTTGCTTTTCCTTTTGCAATAAGGACTTTAATTTCTCTTCTCGTATCGCGATTTCGAATCAAAACATCCATTACATTAGCAAACAACTCAGGTATTGCTGCTACTTCCTCCGAAACCACTACTAGTTTTACATGCTCAAAAAATGGAATCTTATTTGTTTGATTTGCAACATCTTGGGCTATTGCATACATACTTTCTCCAGTAGCGGATAAATTCATATAACCTTTACCACCACCTTCGCCACTGTTACTAGGCGTCCCTAAATTAGGTGGGACAGCAATTTGACTTGTTAATATTATTCGATTATGACCTTTTGCATTCTCATTATCTTCCGCCAAGTCTACCGCCATCGCCACTATAAAACCTCTTTCTTCAATATTCACCATATCCCAGCACCCTGAGAGAAGCAAAACAGAAATTAACGTACAGAAGAGATGAGATATTCTTTTAACCATTTGACTTCACCCTTCTAATTTTAGCGATGATACTTAATGAAATAGTAATGAAGAATACAAAGGAGAACATGTAAGTGCCAAGGATATTGCCGAATACATTTAACTGAATGGTGTCTTTTGGAATTAGCCCAATATAGTAACAAAGCGGGCTTAATATGAAAATGAGTTGCATTTTTTTAATTCTTTTAAAAATTGAGTTCAATGCTAATATAGCTATATCAAAGGACATTACTGCTGTTGTAAAAACGCTCATTGTCCAAACGACGAAAAATAAAGCTTCCACTCTTTCTAGAATTCCTCCTGGTAGCTCAATCCTCTTCGCCAAATCTAGAGTTGGATACAATAAATGAGATGTAGCAGTATGACCAAAAACTAGCAGACAAATGGAATACACCAAAATATACATTCCTACTGGAATGAGCATACCTATCATAGCTAGTTTTGGTGCCTTTTTAGGCTTATCTACAAATGCAATATAAAATAAAACAATACTCATTCCAATATAAGAAAGAGAACTTGCATGGATTGCTTTCAAATGACCTTTCAAATCTGTATTGAATGCTGGCATTAAATTAGAAATATCAAGCCATTTGAGATTAGCCGTCAACACAAACAAAGCAATAAAAAGGATAATAGGTAAAAAAAGCACATTCAAACGGAATATTGCTGCTCTGGAACCAGAAACACCATAGACAACTACGAATAAAAATATTAGGGTAACGATCTCAACTGGAGTGTTATCAAATAAATATTGTTGAGATGTATGTCCAAGTACACGGATATCATAAGCTACGATGCACAAATAAGAAATTGCAAATAGAAAACTGATGAACATAGCTATTGGTTTAGAAACAATGATGGATGCATAAGAAAGGAAGGACTGACGGGGAAATTTTGCTGCTAACTTTGCCATTAACCATATCATAACTAAACTAATACCACCCGCAACTAGTAAGGCAACCCAACCATCAGATCCAATTGTATTACTCGCAATATCTCTAGGTAAAGAAAGAACGCCAACCCCAATCACCATAGAAGGTAATGCAATCATGAGTTCTTTACCGCTAATTACCTCATCCCCATATTGAAAGGATTTCATGAATCATTTACTCCTTTATTGGCAGATTTCTCATCCTCTGGATCAAGTAGTTTTGGTCGTTTCGTCAACATCGATACAGGCGCTCGTAAAATTAAATCTTTCCAATCCCCGACCATACTTGGAGAAAAAGGAGTTGAGTAAGGTATTCCAAAGCTTTTCAAATTTGTCACATGAATATTGATCATAATATATACAAGGATGATACCTAATAGTCCAAAAGCAGACGCAGCTATCATAAAGCCAAAACGGATGATACGAAACGTAAACCAATACTAAATGTAGGGTTTGCAAAGGCTGCAATAGCAGTAAGACCAATGACTATTACCATAATTGGACTAACTATAGCTGCCGATACTGCAGCCTCCCCAATTACCAACCCACCTACAATTCCAATTGTTGGCCCTATAGGTGTTGGTAACCTTATACCTGCTTCTTGTAATAATTCCATTGTAATTACCATAAGAAACGCTTCCACTATCGGTGGGAATGGAACTCCCTCTCTTGAAGCAGCTATCGAAAGAACTAAATCAGTAGGCAACAAACCTGGGTGCATCGTCGTTAAAGCAATGTATAAGGCTGGTAAAAACAAAGCGATAAATGCTGCAAAATAACGCAATGTTCGTAACAACGTACCTATTAACCATCGTTCATAGTAATCTTCTGGCGATTTTAATATGTCTCCTAATGTAACAGGCGCTATTAAGACAAATGGAGTCCCATCTAATAGTATTACGACTTTTCCCAGTAGTAAGGCAGAAACAGCATTATCAGACCTTTCTGTATTATCCATTTGCGGAAAAGGAGATAGAAAACTATCTTCAATCCACTGTTCTATGAATCCTGACTCCGGAGCATCATCAATATCAATTGTTTCTATTCGTCTAGTTACTTCTTTATAAAGAGATGGATTTACCACACCGTCTATATATGCTACAACAAGACTACGCTTTGTTCGCTTCCCTATTTGGTATGTTTTTAAACGTAGTGAAGGGCTCTGTATGTGCCTCCTTATTAGTGATAAATTCATACCGAGGCTTTCAACAAAAGCTGTACGCGGTCCACGGACAGTGGTTTCGGAAACAGCTTGATCAATCGAGCGTTGTTCTCCACCTTTTGTTTCAAATAATAATACGGTTTCCTGCCCATCTAAAAAGAAAATGGTTTTTCCTGATAGTATCGCATTGATTAAGTCTTCAAAAGTAGTCGTTTTCTCTACTGAACTCACTGAAATGAAGATTTGATATATCTCTTCAAATAGCTGATTCTTATCATCTGCTACTTGCTTTTTCACAGACATCGAAAGTAAATTATTAAGAATACTATCTTGAAAGAGCTGCCTATCAATTAATCCATCCATATAAGCAATTGCGATTGGTACATTCGCTTCGCCACCAATAGTAAATTCCCTAATCACTAAATCATTCGGATTATCCAAAAAACTCCGCAATTCTTGTAAATTATCTTTTAAGTTTTTTTTTATCTTTTCAGATTGTTGCTCGGTACCGCTTTGTTTTGCATCAGACTGCCTCTTTCTAAACAAACCGCGTGCCATACAATCCCCTCATATCCCAAAAATGTAAGTTAGCTGTACATATTTGGTATTCCAATTACATAGTTTTTTATTCATATTGTGAACATAAAAAAGACTACCCGTTATACAAGGGTAGTCTCTCCGATTATTTTAATCTTTTTTCAAGTTCTGCTTTTTTATCTTCGAATCCTGGTTTTCCTAGAAGTGCGAACATATTAACTTTATATGCCTCAACTCCTGGTTGGTCGAATGGATTAACTCCTAATAAATAACCACTTAATGCACAAGCTTTTTCAAAGAAGTATACTAAATATCCAAATGTGTATGCATCCATTGCTGGAATTTCTACCACTAGGTTAGGTACTCCCCCATCAGTATGTGCAAGTAATGTTCCTTCAAATGCTTTATCATTTACAAAGTCTACTGTTTTACCTTCTAAATAATTTAAGCCATCTAAATCAACTTCTTCTCCAGCAATGACAAGTTCATGACGTGGATCTTGAACTTTTATGACAGTTTCAAATAGATCACGACGTCCTTCTTGTACATATTGTCCAAGAGAATGAAGATCTGTTGAGAAGTTTGCTGAAGCTGGGAAAATACCTTTCTGATCTTTTCCTTCACTTTCTCCAAAGAGTTGTTTCCACCACTCTGAGAAATATTGTAAACCTGGCTCATAATTAATTAGCATTTCAATTGTTTTACCTTTGTTATATAAAACATTACGGATTGCTGCATATTGATAAGCTGCATTTTCTTCTAATTCTGGGCTACTAAATGCTTCTCGAGCATCTGCAGCTCCTTTCATCATCGCTTCAATATCAACACCACTTACAGCAATTGGAAGTAATCCTACTGCAGTTAGAACAGAATAACGTCCACCAACATCATCAGGAATTACAAAAGTTTCATATCCTTCTTCGTCAGATAGTGTTTTTAAAGCACCTTTTGCACGATCTGTTGTAGCAAAGATACGAGCTTTTGCTTCTTCAGCACCATATTTTTCTTCTAGCAATTTACGGAAGATACGGAATGCTAATGCTGGTTCTGTTGTAGTACCAGATTTGGAAATAACATTGATAGAGAAGTCTTTCCCCTCAAGTAAATCCATTACATCTCTCATATATGTAGAACTAATATTGTTTCCAACAAAAATTACTTGTGGAGTTTTGCGCTGTTCTTTTGATAATGCATTATAGAAACTATGATTTAACATTTCAATAGCTGCGCGCGCTCCTAAATAGGAACCTCCGATACCAATAACTAACAAGACATCACTATTACTTTTTACTTTTTCAGCAGCTTTTTGAATACGCTCAAATTCATCACGGTCATAATTTACTGGCAGGTCTACCCATCCAAGAAAATCATTTCCTGCGCCCGTTTTTTCATGAATTTGTTGATGTGCAGCAGATACAGCAGATTGCATATATGTAACTTCGTGCTCACCGAAAAATGCTAAAGCTTTAGAGTAATCTAACTTGATATGTCCCATTTCCTAACCTCCAACAATATTTTCATAAAAACTATATGGTATAACTCTAGCCGAATGTTGTCATTTTTTCAAGAACTTATTCGATTTTTAGATAATAGTAATGCAAAAAGGCTACTACTTCCACTAATTTCGTGTGGAAGTAGTAGCCTATAATTAGTTAAAATTATACCCAGCCTCTAAATCTAGAAGCTTCCGCAACATTACGTAAACCTACCATATAGGCAGCTAGTCGCATATTCACTCGTCTACTTTCGGCAGTATTATAAACATTATCGAATGCTTCGACTAGTTTTTGACGTAATTTTTCATTTACCTCTTCTTCGCTCCAATAATAACCTTGGTTATTTTGCACCCATTCAAAATAGGAAACTGTTACACCACCAGCACTAGCTAACACGTCTGGCACAATCAAAACTCCACGATCTGTTAAAATTCTTGTTGCTTCTTCTGTAGTTGGTCCATTAGCCGCCTCTACTACAATCGATGCTTTAATATTTGGGGCATTTTCAGCTGTAATTTGGTTAGAAACTGCAGCAGGTACAATAATATCACAATCAAGTTCAAACAATTCTTTGTTCGAGATTGTATTCTCAAATAAAGTTGTTACAGTACCAAAGCTATCACGACGATCTAGTAAATAATCAATATCAAGGCCGTCTGGATCATGAAGTGCACCATATGCATCTGATATACCTACAATTTTGGCGCCAGCATCACTTAGAAATTTGGATAGAAAACTACCTGCATTTCCAAAACCTTGAATTACTATACGAGCATCCTTTAAGTCAATCCCACGTTTTTTTGCAGCTTCTTCAATACAAATAGTTACACCTTGTGCAGTTGCTTTTTCTCTACCTTGTGAACCACCAAGCACAATTGGTTTTCCAGTAATAAAACCAGGTGAATCGTTTTCACGAATTCGACTATACTCATCCATCATCCAAGCCATAATTTGTGAGTTTGTATACACATCAGGGGCAGGTATATCCTTTGTCGGGCCAACAACCTGACTAATGGCACGCACATAACCACGGCTTAAGCGTTCAATTTCTCCCATTGACATTGTTCGTGGATCACAGATAATTCCGCCTTTTCCACCACCATATGGAAGATTTACAATTCCACACTTAATACTCATCCACATGGACATTGCTTTTACTTCTTCCTCATCTACATCGGGATGGAAGCGTACACCACCTTTTGTCGGGCCAACCGAGTCATTGTGTTGTGCACGAAAACCTGTGTACACATTAACAGATCCATCATCCATCCGCACTGGAATTCTCACTGTTAACATTCTCATTGGTTCTTTTAGTAATTCATACATTTCTTCACCAAAACCAAGCTTATAAAGGCCTTCCTTAATTACTTCTTGTGTTGATGTAAATAAGTTTAGATTTTCTGCCATCGTATTATTTCGCCTCTTTATTGTGTAATCAGATTCATTATAGCATTTTGCATGCACTTTTTTAATACATAAACCTGCGCAAATCTAATTATTCTAATTAAGATACATTTGGTGGTCCATAACCTTATAATAACAAAAAAGGATGCCTCCGTAATAGAGATATCCTCTTTTATTTTTTATTTATTTATTTTTTATTAATTCACTGCTCTCGGATTGATTAATCCATTCTTGTAACTTGTCTTTTAACGTGTTAAATCCTTCATTATTTACTTCTTCTAATTTAACAGCAGTTTGACGACGTGGTTTTTTCGCTGCTTCCTGTTGCTTAGGTGCTTCTTCCGTTGCACGAATAGAAAGACTTATTTTACCATTTTCTTCATCTACAGTTAAAACTTTCACTTTTACTTCATCACCGACAGAAAGGACTTCATTTATATCTTTGACAAAACCATGTTTAATCTCTGAAATATGAACTAATCCTTGAGTTTGTTCGTCTAATGCAACAAATGCACCGTATGGCTGTATTCCTGTAACTTTTCCTTCTAACACAGCGCCTGCTTCATAATTTGTAGTCATGGTAACACTCCTAATTTAAATTGAATTTACTCCTAAATATACGCAATTATAAATTTTAACATAGAGAAATGATTGATTCCACCTATTTCTACTATCTAATTTTCCCTTATAAATAATTATCAAACCATTTATGTAGTTTCTTTGTAATTAGGGTAAGATATCTATAGGAGGTGAAGGTATGCCAGTAACCGTTTCTTCACAATATTTACGAGTAAATAACATCGATATTTATTACGAAGAATATGCAAGTGCAAATTCAAAGGAAACGATTGTATTATTACATGGATTTTTATCTTCATCGTTCAGCTTTCGCAAACTCGGGCAATTATTATCAAATCAATTCCACGTGATTTCTGTAGACCTTCCACCTTTTGGTAAAAGTGGTAAGAGCACAAAATTTCATTACTCATATAAAAATATAGCGACAACCGTTCTACAGTTACTACAACAATTAAAAATTTATGAGTACCATTTGGTTGGTCATTCCATGGGCGGGCAAATTGTATTAAACATGATATTACAGAGACCAAACCAAATAAAGAAAGCCGTGTTATTAAGTAGCTCAGGTTATATGAAAAGACTTAAAACCTCTTATATTCTTTTATCGTATATTCCGCTATTCGATAAATATATTAAACATCATTTAAATAAAACAGGTGTACTCGGTAACCTGCATCAGGTTGTTTATGATAAAAAAATGATTGATGATGTTATGATTAATGGGTATGCTGAACCTTTTTTGGATAATCGCATTTTCAAATCACTTTGTAAAATGATTCGCGATCGTGAAGGTGATTTATCTAGTGAACAACTACAGTCAATATCAACTCCATGTTTACTAATATGGGGAGAATTCGATAAAATTGTTCCTATAAAAGTTGGAAAACGACTTGTGAATGACTTGCAAAATGCCCAACTAGTAATATTCAAAAATATTGGCCATTTAGTTCCAGAAGAAACGCCTATGCGTACATATGACGAAATTAAAAAGTTCATACTACCAATATGATGCTTTTCACTGTAAATATAGCTAAAATGAACATATTATTAAAATAAAGATTTTTCACAACATAGGGGGAAGAACGGCATGAGACATTTAGAAACATTTATTGACCGCAAAAATACAGCTTCATTAAAATGGGATGCTTTGGAAAAATATTATGGTGATAGTGATTTATTACCTATGTGGGTAGCTGATATGGATTTTCAACCTCCCGAAGAAGTTATTAATATATTGAGGAAGCAAGTTGAGCACGGTATTTTTGGATATACCATTTCTAGTGAACAAACAAACAATGCGATTATTAATTGGACAAGTAAACGTCATAATTGGAACATTAACTCCGAATGGATTTTATTTTCACAAGGTGTAGTTCCTGCTATCGGTTTAGCTATTGAAGCATTTACAGAAATAGGAGATAAAGTTATGCTTCAATCCCCTGTTTATACTCCTTTCTTTCAGATGATAAATAACAATAACCGTGAAGTTGTAAACTCACCATTAGTATTGAAGAATGGACATTATGAAATCGACTTTGTGGACTTTGAAGAGAAGTTAAAATCTGGGGTTAAATTATTTTTATTATGTAGTCCTCATAATCCTGGTGGGCGTGTTTGGACATTAGAAGAACTTACTCAAATTGCTGAGCTATGTAAGAAATATAATGTACTAATTGCAGCTGATGAGATTCATGCAGATCTTGCTTTACCACCACACAACCATATACCAATTGCGTCTTTAGATAATTCTTATACTGATTTTATCGTAACATTTATGGCTCCTAGTAAAACATTCAATTTAGCAGGGTTACAGGCCGCTTTTATTGTTGCTCCAAATAAATCTTTACGTAATAAGATTGTAGCTGTGCAACAAAAACAAGGGTTAACTTCCATAAACACATTTGGAATACTAGGAATGCAAGCAGCTTATGAACACGGTGAAGAATGGTTAGATAATACCCTTGCATACATACAAGCAAATATTGAGTTAATAAAAAAAGAAATTAAAAATAGTTTACCTACTCTTGAAGTAATTGATCCTGAAGGAACATACCTTGTATGGATTGATTGTCGTAAAACTGGATTAACCGATCAAGAAATCCGGAAACGATTATTAGAAAAAGGTAAATTAGCTGTCAACTTTGGTAATGCTTATGGTCCAGGCGGAGAAGGCTTTATTCGCATCAACACCGCATGTCACCGCTCCATCATAGAAGAAGGTCTACAACGACTAAAAATAGCTTTTACTGAATAAGCTCTGTTAAACTCTGTTGTTGATTTTCGCTTCTGTACACTCGCTTTCCGCGGGCACGGCCTCAGCTAACTTGGC
>VEFU01000006.1 GCA_007679095.1 Paenibacillus bovis | reverse complement strand
TAAACACCAACTTAAATAATTTATAAGTCTATTATAACCTATTATTACTATTGGTGTTATTTATTCCGTTTAAGTTTAAAAAAGGAAATGAAATTTTTTTTACATTATTATTTATTGATTGATAAATAAAAAAATATTATGGAAAGTAGGGATTACTCTGTCAATTCAAAAAGATGTTGTGGAACCGTCTGTGAAGCTATTTGAAGGGGAAAGATGGCTTGTCATTACTGGTATTCTTGGATTTATTCTTGCGGCAGGTATCGCTTTCTTTATCTTTTTTCAAGGTCGCATTATCTTACCTGAAGGCAATTTAGGGGATGCTTTTTCCTTTAATGCTGAATAGGCATTTTTATCCTTTCAATAGCTGCCATTTTACCTTTAGCTAGACTTAGAGATAGAAAAAGAAAGGTCATCAGATGGCTTTTTATCATTTCAAGTTTATATGCCTATGCAATCGAAACAATCCAGAATTTTCGAGGATTCAATCCTAGGTTTTCTCGCGAAGGATCCGTTGTCGATATGATAGGCGGGATGTTATTTGGAGTTTTTTCACTAATATTAGTGATTCTAGCAGTACTGCTTACGATACAGTTTCTTCGAATAAAATTCCCTTTTGAACGTCCATTGCTAATAACAGGGATTCGTTATGCATTTATATCTATCCTAGTGGCCAATATTGCTGGAATATGGATGATTTTGCTTCAAGATCGATTTACAGGTGATATGGGGAATATAATCGTCCTTCATGGCATCGGCTTTCATGCGTTACAAACATTAGTAATTCCAGGATGGCTTTTGGAAAAAATTCAATTACAAGATCAGATGAAAAATAGGCTGATTCATTATGGGAGTATCGCTTGGATGCTGTCGATTATCGTAATTGGTATCCAAACTGCATTAGGTCGAACGGTATTTGAACTAACGACACTACCTATTATTTCCGGAATTTTGTTACTCATTTGGCTAAGTACAGTAATTGTTGCATCTGTTCATTTTATAAAAAATTGGCGAACAAATACCTTAAGAACAAATGGTATTACCCCTAATCAGGGATAAAAGTTGAATGTAAAATGGTAAAAAGAAAATTTGTGAAAGTAAGTAGTGCGTTAATCGTTGTAGATTAATGCTTTTTTTGTTCCGGTGCCAGGCACCAACACATTTCGGAATATTCTCGGTGCCAGGCACCCAAACAACTCCGGGACTATTCGGAATTTTTCGGGTGCCTGGCACCTAAAGATATTTTTTTAGTGTTTTTTGGAGGGTGCCTTTTGTTTCGGCGTCTTTTCCTATGCGGATGCCGGTATGGACCATTTTTTTGACTAGGTCGGGTCTAAGTCCAGTGATGACTGCTTTCGATCCCATCATAGCCACTGCGATTAGGATTTTTTCGAAATCATCCAATACATCGTTTTCCATCATTGCGATTCCGGATAAATCGACAACAAGTGTTTCGAAGCGTGTAACAGCTATTTCGCTTAACACTTTTTCTTCTATTATTTTCATTCGATAAGGATCTATTGTACCAATTAAGGGTAAAACTGAAACAGTTTCGCTTACAGGGATAATCGGAACAGATAAATGTTCTACCATTTCCCTTTGTTTTAAGAGCATTTCATCTTTATATTTCGAGTAGCTGAGGAAGAAGTTATTAAGAAATTGGTCAATTTGGTCATTAATCGTTTTTTCTAAATCAAGAAATTCGGTTGGATCACAATATAAATGCTGGCCCTCGTTGATTTCTGAGATTATCTGCCAAACGGTTCTTCTAATAGCTTGAACCCATTCTAATTTCAAAGCAAGTGTTAAGGAATACTCCGCCCAAGCAATCCCTTCCTGCTTGGCAAAAGCAATTAATTCACTTTCGTTTCTGTTCAATACATAGGAAATGACCTTCCTTGCATTTTTCAATAAATCGATATTCCCTTGTGTTAGGATATCATTGATTTTCCCAGAAACATTTACTGCTTCCGAAAGTAATTTATCTTCAAGCTCCGACCAGTTCTCGTTTAAATATGTTTCTATATCTTTTTTTAAAATCTTTTTTATCGCCATTTCTTCTTTTCCCCCTCCTTGTAGCAATTGATAGATATGTAACGAAATATATATACCCCGTTTGGATTATGGTTAAACAAATTTTGTGGTAAAAATATCTTCTATTGTCGTATTGTAAATTCTTCCAAGAAGGATTATTGCATCATGTTGTTGAACTTATTGTCTAACACGGGAAATTAACGAATTAAGCGAGAAAAAGTTGTTCTTATGGAAATAAATGATTTTCCCGCTTTCCTTCATAAGTTAGAGAAACATCTATTTTGGTGTAGGTTCCTGTACTTAGGCAACACTGGGAATTAAATTTTTGCAAGATAGTAGAGTACATATTGAAAAATAAATTATCGATAGAGAGTTTTATTAAAGGTTATTAATGTTGCAGAAAAAGGTGGTAAATATAAATAGTGGTGGTGACTCTAATTGGAACCGAAATGGCTAGAGTGGGCAAAACAATTGCAATCTATTGCACAAGCAGGATTAACGTATTCGAAAGATGTGTATGATTTGGAAAGGTTTGAATTAATTAGAAATGTTAGTATGGAAATCATTTCAGAACATACAGATGTTAGTAAGACAGTAATAAAAGATTTATTTGCAAATGAAACTGGTTATGCGACTCCGAAAGTAGATGTTAGGTCTGTTGTTTTTAAGGATAATAAAATTTTAATGGTTAGAGAAAAAACAGATGGGAAATGGGCGTTACCCGGAGGTTGGGCGGATATTGGCTTAACACCAAGTGAGGTTGCCGTCAAAGAAGTAAAAGAGGAATCTGGTTTTGACGTAAAAGCTAGCAAATTGATAGGTGTCTTGGATAAGAAATGTCATCCTCATCCACCTTCTCCAAATCACACTTATAAAATTTTTATCCAATGTGAAATAATTGGTGGACAACCAAAAGAAGGTATCGAAACGAGTGAAGTTGATTTCTTCGCTGAAAAAGAACTACCAACTCTATCAATCCCTAGGAATACGGAATCACAAATTAAATTGTCCTTTAAACATTTACATAATCCTCAAGAATCCGCATATTTTGATTAATATTGAAAAGGCGCTGGTTAAATTAGTTATCAGAATAATAGATTCAATTGATCTACATTTTACCAAGTGAAAGGAGTAGGGAATTGGAGCGAATATCGATTATTCAAAAGTTTGATAAGCAAGCAAAAAAATATAAGAGACGTCGTAACAAAGATGGTGCCTATAAGTTTCGGGAGCGAATTTTTCAAGGGATAGAGGGGAAGGTGCTAGAAGTTGGAGTAGGTTCTGGCCTGAATTTTCCTTTCTACAATGAAGGGGTATCATTAACTGGAGTGGATTTCAGCGGTGAAATGTTGGACGTAGCACAAGATGCCGCAAAGGAATATCCATTTAAATCTGCGTTTATTCAAGCAGATGTAGAGGCTGTTACATTTGATGCACATAGCTTCGATACAATTGTAACTTCTGGTACATTGTGTGCTTATCAAAACCCTGTCCAAGTCTTAAATAAATTCCAAAAATGGTGTAAGCCAAATGGAAAAATACTGATGATGGAGCATGGAATTAGTACGAACAAGCCATTATCCTGGCTCCAAAAAGCAGTAGATCCATTGGCTGTTAAATTAGTAGGGTGCCACCAGGATAGGAACATAAGTGAAATAGTAAAAGAGTCTAGTTTACAAATAGTGAAGGAAGAACGTTTTATGGCAGGTAGCCTATACTTGATATGGGCAAAACCATAAGAATACTGGTGGCATTAATCGTGAAGGATTAATGCTTTTTTTATTGGATTAAAACAGGTGTTAGGAGGATTATTTAGCTTTAAAGGAGAATAGGTTTTATTAGAGAACAAGAATGGGAGGTTTTCATGGACAAATTACATGACATAAATTTAGATAGAATCACATTCCAATTAAAAGAAAAACATAATGTTGAATGGCTTGAAGCAATGGGCACAGTATTCACCGCGCGTTCGATAAACAAGATTCGGGAAATATATCCTTTGGAATTGAGAACGATGGGGTTAGAAAGTTTGTAAAATATACTGGTGCAAAAACGACGGAATATAAAGGGAAGCCAGAAGACGCTATATCCAGGTTAAAGGAATCGATCCCTGTTTATGAGGATTTACAACATAAGCACTTAGTAAACCTACGCGAACATTTTGCGACCGACAACGGTTATGCAGTAGTTTTTGATTGGTTTGATGGACAATGTCTTCATCCTCATTGGTCATTTCCTCCTCCACATAAATATACACATCCTGATTCTCCATTTTTTCGTTTTAAAAATTTGTCGATAGAACAACGCTTGAAATCATATAAAACGATATTGGAGTTCCATGTGCACGTGGAAAAAAACAATTATGTTGCGGTCGACTTTTATGATGGCAGCATTTTATATGACTTTAAAAATAACGTCACCAAAATTTGTGATATTGATTTTTATCAGAAAAAACCATTTATCAATACAATGGGAAGACTATGGGGTTCATCGAGATTTATGTCACCAGAAGAATTAGAACGAGGTGCTGAAATTGATGAAAAAACAAATGTATTTAATATGGGTGCAATCGCATTTGGATTATTTGGCGGGGAACTCGACCGTTCCTATGAAAAGTGGGATGCTGGTCCAGAACTTTATGAGGTCGTAATGAAGGCAATACAACCAAATAAGAAAGACAGATTTTCCTCTGTAAAAGAGTTGTTCCAATCTTGGGAAGCTGCACTAAACTAGTGCTTTGTATTGCTAGTTCACATTTAGGGGTGAAAATTTTTGAAAAAAATGCTTCGTGTCGTTCATATTGCTGTGCCAGTCTTGTTCATCTTTATGCTTGCTTGTATCACCTTTGTTATTTCTGATGATTTGTCATCTGGAAGTTGGGCAATTTCTTCCTTAATGATTTTTTACCCGACATTGTTTTTTCTACAAGGTTCAGCTTGTTCACTCGTTAGAGGAAATATTTTCGTATCATTAGGAATTTCGATTGCTGCTTACATTCTTGTTCTCCTTATATGGATGAACAGCAGCGCGTTTTTCTATATATTTGCATATTTGCTTATTGGATTTCTTGGATATGGAATTACTCATCTAATTAAAAAGGTCATTAGAACTAGCAACAAATCATAATCTTAACTCATTTTTAAAACGAAGGGACAGCTTTGTCTAAACAGGAGGAAATAAAATTGGATCTGAAAATCAGTATTTCTGAAATGATTATAATGATGATTGTATATGGTGCTCTTTTCTTTTATATTATGCTATCTATTTCTTCTAAAGAGAAAACATTACTTTATATAAAATCGACGTTCCTACTATTTTTATATGTTTTTATTTCTTCGGTGATTTGGAATTTCTACAAATCGGAAGAGGAACATATGAACAGTCATAGCGGATTAGAGCCAATTAGTTTTACGAGTGAAGCAACGGTTATGCTAGTTGGTTTTAGCATCTATAGTTTAGTTCTGTTGTTTTTAGGAGTTTATTTAAAACGAAAGAAGCATTCTGTAAATCCTTGATTTAAAAACATGAGGAGGAGTATTTTCGATGAACTTAAAGATTATAAAAAGTGTAAGAACTAATAATGTTAAAGACGAATCCGTCATGCAAAAGATTACAGATGTATGGAAAGAGGCATCAAGTGTGTTAGAAAATCACGATGGGGTTACATATGGACTCTATCATGATTACGAGAGTGACTTTAAAGGGGATTATACATTAAGTGTAGCGATACAAAGTGAAGATAAAGCATCTTCCATTCATATTCCGAACACAAATAAATATAAGGTTTTTGAAGTAGATACATCAGTTGAAAGTGGAATACTGAACAGTTGGAAGCAAATATGGGAAAGTGAAGAGAACGGTAATGTAAAGAGAGCTTATACATATGATTATGAAAACTATTATCCTGATGGTCGAATAGAAATTTACATTGCTACTCGATAGTTTACTAGCCAAGTGCACTCTTTTCGAACTAAATGGGCAGTTCAGCTGGGGGTGAATCGTTGATTTATCAAGCAAAGACGATGAGGTTGGCATATGTTATGATATTACTGATGTTAATTACCATATTTCCAAGCATCGATGGCGAACTATGGATGTTGTATTATCTAATTCCATTTGCACTGTTTATTTTAATCAGCTTTTTTTTGGATTTTAGATTGGAAGTAGCCGATGGCTGTTTGACATATAAAATCCGTTTTTTCATAAAACAGTGAGTCATCAACAAATTAAGATGATGACATTTAAACGTGCTGGTTGGTCACAGAAATGTGTGATTGTAAAACATGATAAAGGTTTTAACTTTAGAATTTTAAACTTCACGCCAAAGAATATTTATGATGAATTAATGGAATTCGGCAGTAGATATGAGATACCAATGAATAAAACAAAGGATTACTTACTTTTAGAGAAGATGAAATAGTCCACATCTCCATGAATCCAAGAAGAGACAAGTGAAGTTCGACAATCACTTCCACGAAGGAGAGTTTTTATGGAAAGAAAATATAATGACCTAATTGGCGATATTTTAGAAGCTTCTGGTGAAAAGGATAATTTTAAAGGGAAAGGCAAACCAATCCCGAAAGAATATTTACAAATGGATACGTATCAACACTTTCAACGGATAGCAAAAGATGCAGGATATTTGCCGCCTTGGTTAAAATTACAAAAAGAAATATCTGAATTAGTGCATGCTTGTAAAACAGAAGAAGATATTAAAATAATTAATAAGAAGATAAAAAAATATAATAAAATATGTCCATTTCAAATGCAAAAATACCCAATAAGCTTAAATGGAATAGAAAAAGCAAAAGAGGTTTGGTGAGTTCACTTCTTTTTAAGAGAATTTGATCCATCAAAATTTGATTGGATAATATAAAACGACGCTTCTTAACCTCCGAATAGGAAATGAAGAAGCGTCGTTTTGGTGTTGAGTTGAAAAATATTATCCTTCTTGCATAGCGGATGGGTCCATATAGGCTACTTCCCAAATATGCCCGTCTAAATCTTGAAAGCTCCATTGGTACATAAAACCGAGATCTTTCGGGTCGGATGCTGGGCTACCCCCAGACGCTATTGCTTTATTTACGATTTCATCTACTTGTTCCTTACTTTCTGCAGCAAGAGCGATTAATACTTCGGTGCTCTTCTTAGCATCGGAAATTTCCTTTGTGATGAAGGTCTTGAAGTACGATTCTATAAGAAAGTGGGCATACGTGTTGTCATTTATAATCATGCTAGCTGCATTTTCATCGGTGAATTGTGGGTTAAATGCAAATCCAATGTGTGTGAAAAAATCCATTGTCTTCTGTAAACCTTTAACAGGAAGATTGATAAATGTCATACTTGATTGCAATGTCACGATCTATCACCTCATTAGTTATTATTGTAATTTACGAAGGTAAAATTACACTCAAAATAGTATAGACAAATGGTAGCGTTGTCAACCTTTTATTGGAAATTGTTGGGATTAATTTGAAGCTTGACTTAACTTAAGATTCAGAATATTATTTTGATACATATATAGATTCAGTTTGCTCTTTGTAGAAAGGGAGTAGATTATGAAGTTATTTGCAGAAAAAATGAATGAAGAAAAGGCAAAAGAAATACTTAGCTGGAAATATGAGCAACCATATGATTTCTATAATAATGAAGTATCAGATGAAGGTATGAAGGAATTGCTGGATGGATCATATATTGCACTTGTGAATAATCATAAAGAATTATTTGGATTTTTTTGTACTGGTAATAATGCTCAAGTTCCTTTTGGGAGAAAAATTGGTGTTTATTTAGAAGAAGCCATTGATATGGGACTAGGGATGAATCCTAAAAATGTAGGGAAAGGGAATGGATTTGAATTTTGCTCTTTTATTCTTCGTTATATTGAAAAAGAATATGAAGGGATTCCAATTAGACTTACAGTGGCAAAGTTCAATCAAAGAGCGATTCGTCTATATGAAAAGCTTGGTTTTATTAAACAAGACGAATTTAGTACGGAGTTGGCTGAATTTATGACGATGGTGAAGAGAAACGAACTCTAGGTAATTTAATAGATTACTTTTTCATTTGAAGAGTTGATATGGGTGATTTTTCTATGTTTGGAATTAATAATTACAAACCTAAAATATATAGTAATGCATCCAATATAATAGAAGACTATGGAACTAGATTTGAAGCTCTGATTGGTATGAATGTAGAAGAAATATGGGTTGCGTGGGATCAAGATGAAGATAAATGGTTTAATGACGGTCCTGTGATTATAAGATTTGAAGATTGTCAAATTGAATTATGTGCGTTTAAATGGGACGAATACGCTGTTTCTTTTGATGAGATTCCTGTTCCTGGAGAACTTTGTTGGTATGGAACAGATTTAGACCTTAAATGGGAAAAAAATAGGTTAGAAGACCTTCATTTTGCTATTGGTAAAAGGGTGACTGGGATCGAGATTATAGAAAAATGCGAAATAAACACTAAGGATTCATTAGTTGGGATAGGATTTCACTTGAACAATGGCTATTTTTCCATCTGTAATGGACTTGATCAGAACATGATAAACAAAAAAAGAGAAGAAGGCCAAGATTATAAGTATACAAATATTTAAGGATTTCAATATAAAGGCTCTGTTAGAAATGAAACTGAATTTCAGAACTCAAAATTATAGGAGTTCTTTTTTTAACCCTTGACCTACAAAAATAATTAACATGCTTCATTAAAATAAGAATATGTTAGATATTGAATGCAGTTAAATGCCGATAGGGTGGGGATTGTATGCTTCAAATTTCAGGTGTCGAGTTTCAAGAAAATGAAAATTGGCAGCTTGGGGATGTGGAGAAAACAATTATTCAACAGATGCAGAAGGACCCTGTTTTATATAGTTATTATTCCGAGTATGAATTATTGTTTGAACTTAAAGTGCGAGAAAATATTATTGAAAGTGCGAAAGAAATGAACAGTGGTGAAGCAGCATTTACAAACTTTGCAAATGCGAAGTGCAACCCAAGGTTCTGGCACTTAACAAGAGCTGGCGGGTTTCTTTTAAGAAATGATGTACGACCGTCTGATGCGATTGTGGATATTTTTCAGAACAGTTCACTTTATGCATATGAATGTGCAACCTCGATACCAATTATCTATTATCATGCTGTATTGCATAGTATTGGTAGCAAATTATTTAATTCATTGTTTCAGAATCTATATCTTTACAGTTGGCATACAGATACAGATCTAGGTATCCATACCTTTTATTCCGATAATTTTTTATCTGGTGATGTGTTGTACGTCAATAATCCTGACTTTGATCGAAAGAAACCACAGTATAGAGGAGTAAATGCTGTTCTCCTTAATGATAATAAATTATTTGGACATGGATTCAGTATTGGAACAACAGAAGAAATGATTAAAATTCTTAATGAGAAAAGAGAAGAGGACAGTCAGCAATCCGCTTATTTAACACAATTAGTAACAAGACCAAATTTTAATTATTTATATAGAGTGACAAGTTGGTATACAAACAATGGAAATAATAAAATGTAGTAGCTGACTGTACAGTATCGCAAAAATTTTTATATGCCTAGTATCACACACCCTGACAATTACCCATTTTTTTATAGACGGGCTCAAAACCCAATTCCTAGAGTACTATATAGAGATATTTCTTTGATGAAGGGAAGTGTGATAATGGAACCAAATCTAAACGCAGCACCTTATGTTGGGGCTAATATGCCACCGAATGTCGCTCCAAATGTTGCTCCAATGCCTACGTATACAGCTCCTGCTTATGATTATGGATGTCCTGTTTATAGTTATGCATGTCCTCCTGAAAGGAACGATTTTGTTCTAATTGTAATATTGTTTATATTACTTATCATAGTAGGTGCAGTTTGTTACAGCTTTTGCTAATAATGATGTTAGAAATGAAAAATCATGTAAGGGCTCGAGGCACTCTCCTCAAGCCTTTATTTTTTGTTCTGTTTTAGGTGGAAATACATATCAAAGTTTGAGTCTATCAAAAATTGAAATCATTCCTTCTGAATTTATGGTAACTCTTATGTTTTTGATTTTGATAAAGTGGAAGTAGCTGTATTAATCATACAAGGAACAAGGGATAAAATATGTGGACATCAAGTTGGTCCTATGTTCTCAGCTCTTAAGCGTTTGAATAAAACAGCAGAGTTAGTTTTATACGATGGTGAGAACCATTCTCTTGGGTATTGGAAATATGAAAATATAAAAGATTATTATGAACGCGTGTTTAATTGGTTAGGAAGATATTTATAATGGGAGATTTTGATAAGGCCAATACAAGAGGGGAACTAACTTGTAATGGTTAACTCTATAGATTCACCCTCTCGTATTATAGAAGATATGATTTAATAAGTTCCAGCCACACCAATCATTGCAATACTCCACATAATAAGT
This sequence comes from Paenibacillus bovis, assembly GCA_007679095.1. Lineage (GTDB taxonomy): Bacteria > Bacillota > Bacilli > Bacillales > Bacillaceae_C > Lederbergia > Lederbergia graminis. The sequence goes on along the minus strand of VEFU01000006.1, from coordinate 113,093 downwards.
GTAAATGAAATAGTTAACCATATTGTATTCTTTTTAGTGTTTTCATTATTTTTTACTTTTTTTATGATAGATACCAAATTCAAACAAAAGATAATACACAAAATGGGCATAAACAAGAAACCAATATTAAAGAAAATAATAATCAATGACTCCATATTTTTTCTCCCTATGTTGTTTAATATTTACTTAGCTAGCAAGCTATTAATAGTACAAGAAAGTATCAATAGAGGGTAATGATAGCAAATACAATAAACCCTAATAAAACAGCGCCAAGAAAAGTAAGCGGACCGGTATCATCATGCTTATTGATAATCTGTTTTATAAGTTTCATCGTAACAATATACAATAGAAATCCACTTATAACTGCACCATATGCAAATGCAATAGCCAAATTCATTCCTCCTGACCAGATATAATAACTTTCCTGCTTTAGGTTAATAAGTAGTTTCATATTAACATTAAATTCCATCCGGTTCATCTGAATTATTCAAATAATTATATAATTAAACTGCATGATGTTCATTATAAAAAGAGGATATTTTTCCCTTATAGAGAATATGTATTGGAACTGATAGTTAACGAGGTTTTAAGGACAATAGCTGACCTCATCAATAAGAAATACGGATTTAACATGGTAGAGTAAAGATAAAGGGTGAAAAAGATGAATAAGTTTTATGTTGCATCGAGTTTTAAAAACATCAATGAAGTTCGTTTAGTTAGTAATCTGTTAAAAGAGAAAGGTTTTATCCAGACGTATGATTGGACCAGAAATGAGAGGGCGTCAACAATCGAGGATTTAAGAGAGATAGGCATACAAGAATTAAATGCAGTTAAGGAAGCAGATTTTATTATTGTCTTATTACCTGCAGGTAAAGGTAGTCATATTGAATTAGGTATTGCGCTTGGTCAAGGTAAAAGAATATACCTCCATTCACCAAATAATGAAGTAAATAATGTTGATACTACTAGTACGTTTTATCATGTACCAGAAGTGCAAAAATGCAATGGGACTATTGAGGAGCTAATTGAATTTGTCACATCACATAAAACATTGATGTAGGTTTGTTGTGATATTGATCATGGAGGTATCTAAAATGAACATCCATAGAATGGACCATGTCAGTATAAATGTAAATGATCTTGCAGGAGCTAAAGAGTTTTTTCTTGATTTAGGGCTCCAAGTGCATGCGGAATGGGAATTGGATGGCGAGCAGTTGGATAGAATTGTTGGGCTAAAAGGTGTTAAAACGGAATGTGTCGGATTGGGGATGCCTGACGGAGAGACATGGATAGAGTTAGTCAAATATCATTCGCCATTAAATGAAACTGCTCACGAGCAACCTTCTCCTAATACGCTGGGTATCATACATATTTGTTTTGCTGTTGAAGATCTTGATGCTATTATTGCAAAACTGAAGAAGCGGGGTACGGAAATTTTTAGTGAGATAGAACAATATGAAGAAAGTTATAAGTTATGCTATGTTCGTGGTCCAAAGGGGATTATTTTAGAATTGGCGGAGAAACTTGGATAAATATAGAATGGACTTTAAAAAGGTTAAAGATTTCTGCTCGTCAGCTTTAACATTATATTATTTATTTAATAAATCGAATAAAGAGTAAAAAATGCCCCGTCATGTGTGAAGGGGCATTTTTTTTAGCTTAGATTAATGCTAATGGAGTAGCTACCAAATAGCTCGTACAGTTAACATACAAATCTTACCTGAGTATGACCAGATACATAACAGTAATCTTCTGCTTTTAATGCTAAAAGAGCAATCCGATGATGATATGAGACTTTCATGATAAACTGAGAGGGTGTTTGTACAATAATAGAGATGATGCTCCTTGGGCAGTAGGATATATCTGTCGTATTGGTTCCAACTTATTTGTTAAAGAGCAAAGAAGTGAAACTTAATCTTTTGAAATAAGTGAACGATCTATAAACAATCCAGTGAAATGAGGAATCATTTTGAAGAAAGTAGTTAGTGATGTTGTCAAGTTTCGCGGGAGTCATTACGATTTTGGACTGTATCAGGGAGAGCTGTTAATAGATTCACCTATTCTTGATGCCAGGAAGGAACTATGGAGTCGCTCAGCGCATCGGCATTTGATTGTCGACGTTGAAAAAGTGAAATCGATAATTCAACACTTCAGTCCCGGTATATGGGAGGAGATCACAGGACTTGCTGACGCATTAAAAATGGATGAGGAAACCGCTCTCCGCAACTTTGGCGGCTACTATTTTGAATATGGACAAAGCGGTTGTTCCATCTTAATGGGAAATTCCTTCATGATTCGCAACTACGATAGTGATCCAATCACCTATGAAGGTCGGTATGTCGTCTACGCTCCAAGTGATAGCGGGTACGCGACGATCGGGCCGTCCATGCAGATTACCGGGCGGACAGATGGAATGAATGAAAAAGGACTGGCGATGGGCTATAACTTTATTAACCGCCTCCGTTCTAATGACGGATTTGTCTGCAATATGATCGGTAGGCTTGTCTTGGAGAATTGTGCAACGGTGGTTGAAGCTGTATCACTGCTGAAGGAACTTCCCCACCGAATTTCCTTTAGTTATTGTTTAGTAGATGCAACAGGTAAGCAGCTGGTTGTTGAGGCTTCGGCGAGTGAAGTAGTGACTAGAAGTGGGACGATTTGCACGAATCATTTTCAATCATTAACAAAGGAAAACCGAAATCGAATGGATGATTCTCTGAACAGGTATGAAGCTATTGATAGGAAGCAATCTAGCATTCAAACCCCTTATGATGCATTTCAGTTATTGAACGACCCGGAACACGAGGTTTTTTCCCATAAATACGGAGCTTGGGCAGGGACGATTCATACCGCTGCGTATTTGCCATCCAAACAGCAAGCCTGGATCGCGTTTGGTGGGAATCGATTGCCGCTCATACTGGATTTTGATAAGTGGCGGAATGGACAAGATTTTCCAGTCAAACTGATTAAAGGTGAATTGGAGGCAACAAATGGATTTATTAATCGCTGACCTCTCCTTCTTCTTTTACATATGTCTACCATACTAGTATTATGTTGCTAGGCTTATTAACGGCAAAATAATCGATTTTTCTTTATAATAGTTTAAGTCCGCAGGCATGTTTTTGGAGGAAAGGGTGAGCAGCTATGATTGAGTTAACAAATGTTACGAAAACGTACATACAACATAAAACGAAATTCCATGCTGTTGACAATGTAACAATCTCCGTCAAGAATGGGGATATTTATGGAGTGATCGGCAGGAGTGGAGCAGGAAAGTCTACGTTACTGCGGATGATCAATTTATTAGAAATCCCAACAAAGGGTTCGGTAGTTGTCGATGGACAAGACTTAACAAAATTAACAGGAAAACAATTACGGCTTGCCCGGCAGTCGATTGGTATGATTTTTCAGCATTTTAACCTTGTTTCCAATAAAACGATTTTGGATAATGTGCTTGTCGCATTAGAGTTAGCCAACTATCCGAAGAAAGAGAGAAATGAACGGGCTCTCGAAGTATTACGTTTTGTGGGCTTAGGAGATCATGCTGCAAAATATCCTAGTCAGCTTAGTGGTGGTCAAAAACAGCGGGTTGCTATTGCAAGAGCTCTTGCCAATAAACCGAAACTATTATTATGTGATGAACCGACCTCTTCACTAGATCCGAATACAACCCGAGAAATACTTAGTATGCTAAGAAAAATCAATCAAGAACTCGGTGTCACGATTGTTATCGTCAGCCATGAAATGGATGTGATCAAAAGCATCTGTAATTTGGTCACCATTATGGACAATGGTAAAGTGTATGAAACGATTGGACTGAAACCGGAAGGAATTGGCGATTCAGATCACACACCTGAATGGTTTTTAAAGCAATTGAGAGAGGATGGAAGTCGTGCCTGAAGTTTTAGTCCAATATCAAGCAGAAATATGGCAATCTATTGGTGAAACATTTACGATGACAGGTGTGTCGTTGTTGTTCGCCATCTTTTTAGGTTTGCCAGTTGGGACCTTGCTTTTTTTAACGAGGAAGGGTCAACTGATGGAAAATCGCATCGTGTTCTCGGCATTGAACTTATTTGTTAACGTCGTGCGTTCATTTCCATTTTTATTATTTGTCGTATTTCTCATTCCCTTTACAAGATGGTTGATTGGGACTGCGATTGGTACAGCTGCGGCGACCGTTCCTCTAGCGATCATGGCCATTGCTTACTACTCTAGACTAGTGGAACAGTCACTAGTTGATGTGCCAAAAGGTGTCATTGAAGCTGCGGTATCCATGGGAGCTTCCATCCCTAAAATTGTGTTTAAGTTTTTATTAGTGGAAGCTCGTTCTGGCCTCGTCTTAGGGTTAACGACTTCTACAATTAGTTTCATCTCCTACTCAACAATTGTCGGAGTTGTTGGTGGTGGAGGGATTGGTGACTTTGCCATCCGATACGGCTATCAGCAATTTGAAACCGAGCTTATGTTTTACATGATTCTAATCATGATCATTCTCGTTCAGGCCATTCAATTTACTGGTACAACTATTTCTAAGGCAATAGATAAAAGATAATTATTATTTGGAGGCAATATACGTGAAAAGACTTCTTATGTTATTAACAGTTTTACTTATTACTTTAGCAGCTTGTGGTAAGGATGAGGATGAAAATGTATTAAAAGTGGCATCCATTAATCCGCCGATGACCGAAATACTTGAAATTGCTGCTCCTATATTGGAAGAAGAAGGAATTAAGCTGGAAATTGTTAGCGTCAGTGATAATATTCAACCGAATAATGCTGTAGATGCAGGGGAAGTAGATGCCAACTTCTTCGGGCATGGTTTGTGGATGGAAATGTACAATGAAAACAGTGATGGAAATTTAGTTGTTGTAAAACCGATTTATCATGCTACACTTGGCCTTTATTCGAAAAACTATGACTCTATAGAGGAATTACCTGAAGGTGCAACAATTGCAATTCCGAATGATCCTACGAATCGAGGACGTTCGTTAGCTTTCCTTCATGAGCAGGGAGTAATTCAGTTAACAGAGAGTGCAGGGATTTATGGAACAGTCCAAGATATTGAAGAAAACCCAAACAACTATGAGTTTCAGGAAGTAGATTTGCTCATGCTTGCAAGAATGTATGACGATGCAGATGCATCTGTTATGTATCCGTCTTATGCAGCACCGCTTGATTTGTTACCTAGCCGTGATGCACTACTAACAGAAAATCCAATTGATGAATTTGCGATTTCATTAGTGGCAAGAGAAGATAATGTCGACTCAGAACCGATTCAAAAATTGGCAGAGGCAATGACGAGCCAAGAAGTAAAAGAATTTTTAGAAGAAAATTATCCAGAATCCGCTATTCCGGCATTTTAAAAAACAGGTCAGATTAGTATGGAATGAGAAACAAGGTTCAGTAATCTATCATTGAGATAGGCTGAACCTTGTTCTTTTTTTCGATAAATTTTGGAGGATTCTATTATTCTAGTGATTAAATATAGTTTTGCCTGGGTAAAGATGGAGGGAATACTATAAACTAGGAGGTAATAGAATGGCTTCAAAAGAACTAGCATTACACGAGCAATTAGAAGTCCATGAAGTGCTAATTTTTAAGACGTCTTGTTTGACAAAAAGTACACTATTTGTTGATTTAGTTCAAGATGAGAAGCTTAAAGAAATTATTGAAGAAGATATAGAGCTATCCACAAAGGCAATTAAAGATTTAAGAAAAGTTCTTGCGGATGCAAGTAAATAATAGAACAGGAGGACGATAAGATGGCTACAAAAAAATCGGAGGAAACAAAAGTTGAACAGCAAGACTTGGAAATGATTGATGACATGGCAATCGCCACTGATTTACTTCTTAGTGCCAAAGCTGGTGTTAGAAATCTAGCTATCGCAATTACTGAAACAGCTACCCCTTCTGTGAAAAAACTGTTACGACGTGAATTAGAAAATGCAATTGACACGCATGACAAGATTGCCCAATATATGATTAAAAATGAAATGTATCATGCATATGATTTAGACGAACAAATGGAGCATGATTTGGAAAAAAAAGATAATGCAATAAAATTAACAAAGTAACGTTAAATGAGTTATTGACACTCGAATCGATTGCTTAAGACGAGTTTGTTATTTAGTTTAAAAAAAATCGGATTTAGATAAAGTACGAGCTCCCTATCCTATGTGGATAGGGCTTTTTGTAGCTTCCATGAAAAAGAATAAAGGGAAATAGCTTTTATATGTTTAATATAGTATTTGAAGGGTTGTTGTTAAAGTAACGAGGCAGGATAGTTGAAGAAGGAAATGGATGTAGAATGTAATTTTTCACAATAATTTAGGAGGAGAGGGAGGAAATGGGGTTATTCGTATTGTTTGCTATTCCAATAGTAGCAGCTGTTTTATGGTTTCTAAATTTAGTAACTCTCATAAAAAACATCAAGGAAAATAGGGATCCGCGTAACCAAATGATACTTGGTACGGTATATACATTCTTCGTGATATCACCGATTATTTATATACTTGCAGAGTTATTTTATAGAGGGGTGCTTTTTTAAACTTACGCGTGCGATTGTGATGTTTCAAAAGTCAATATCTATCTAATCGTAGGGGATGAAATATTTGAATATCATAAAAAATAATGGTTTTGAATTTATTAATTTTATAAGCATAGAAGAGAAGGAAATAAATAGTTATCAACCATTAGCAGGTTCATTTGCGGTACTCAAGTGTGAAGGAAAGTACCTTATTTGTTATAACATTTGGCGTAAACAATGGGAATTACCCGCTGGTCGTAGAGAAGGGGACGAGACTCCTAAGGAATGTGCCATAAGGGAACTTTATGAAGAAACAGGACAAGCAGTAACGGATTTAGAATTTAAAGGTTTATTAAAGGTAAAAAGTACAATGAATGGAAACATTAAATTTAATCCAGTTTATTTTACTACTATTGAAAAACTACAACCATTTAAAGTAAACGAAGAAACATTGGAGATTAAACTCTGGGACCTATGTGAAGAAATAGGCTATTTTGATTCAGTAGATATACAGATATTAGAATATGTCTAAAAGATTACTTCACTAAAGGGTGCTTTAATTGAATTTCCACAGGTACCGGTCCTCTTTACACAAGGGGATCTTTTTTATTTCTACGGGTATGAATTTCTTAATAATCTTACATCGAAGAAGGAGTTATGCATCGAAAGGTAGAAGATGTTTAGTATACCTTTAGTAGTTGATTATGTCGAATATGCTTTTGCTGAGAGGCGAAGGAAATATCGTAAATAAGATAGGACTGGTATTCTTGAGGAGTATGATTTAGGTGCAATTTTACCGTCTCCTTGGTGGAGCTATTGAAAATGAACATTGGAAGGGGATTAGCTAAATGAAACATAATATCCAAGCAGTATTTATAGACAGGGATGGAACAATGGGAGGAACTGGCCATTTTATTCATCCTAGGGATTTTAAGCTATATCCTTATACAATGGAAGCTATAAATATATTAAAAGAACGTAATATTAAAGTTATTGCTCTGACTAATCAACACCGGATTGCTAGAGGTGAAGCAACTGTAGAGGATTTTCAAGAAGAGTTTTCGAATCTAGGAATTGATGGTGCATACATATGTCCTCATTCTTCAAAAGAAGGATGTCAATGCCATAAACCTGCTCCTGGCATGCTTATACAAGCAGCAGAAGATCATGATTTAGATTTATCAAAATGTGTGGTAATTGGGGATGTTGGATCTTCTGATATGTTAGCAGCGCATCGTGTAGGAGCATTGAAAGTATTAGTAAAGACTGGTTGGGGGAAAGACTCGTTAGGTGATTTTCGCCACAGCTGGGAGGAAGTCGAGCCTGATTTTATAGCCGAAGATTTATTAGATGCGGTAAGGTGGATTACGAATAATGAATTAATTTTTCATGAGGGATAAATAAGAGAATACAATCAGGAAATGAAAAATTACATAGGACGATTACAAAACATATAGTGCTTTACTTCAGTTAGAAGTGAAGCATTTTTATCTTGACTTTTAGTGGGAGGATAATATGAGGTTATTCCATGTGAGTGAAGAAGATGATATTCCTATTTTTGTACCACGAATACCTAATAGAAATGATTTAGATCAGCAAAAAGGATTGGTGTGGGCCATTAATGAACAATGTTTACCCAATTATTTAACACCACGTAATTGTCCAAGAGTTACATTCCATTGTAATGAAAACACCACTGAGTATGATAAAAAGACGTATCTTTCATCTGAAACAATCAATCATGTGATTGCTATTGAACATAAATGGTTTGAAAGGATGAAAAATACTACTTTATATCTATATGAATTTGAGACTACAGATTTTTATTTGCAAGATAGGTGTGCTGGTTATTATGTAAGCGAGAAGGCTCAAGTTCCGATTAATAAAATTATTATAGATGACTTATTTAAGGAACTTATAAATAGAAATGTAGAAGTAAGAATTATTGATAATCTATGGGACTTATGCAATAAAATTCAAAACACCAGTTTTAATTGGTCCATGTGTCGAATGGGTTTTGCTGAGAGAAAAAAATAACAAAACAATAATATTATTCATAGAGGCCTTTAATATCTAAAAATCATAGAAAGGATGAGTTACGAATGGGACAGATCAAAGTGTATGGTCTCAAAGAAAGTTTAACCCCAATAAGGCAACAGTTATCAAAGGTAATTCATTCTTGTGTAATGGATGCATTTGAGTATCCAGCGGAAAAGAAGTTTCATCGCTTCTTTCCGATGAACAAAGATGACTTTATGTTTCCTAATGATAGAACAGAGGCTTATACCATCATTGAAATTAGTATTTTTGAAGGTAGGACATTAGAAAGTAAGAAGAAATTAATAAATCTACTATTTGAACGAATTCATAACGAGTTAAATATATCTACCCAGGATGTTGAAATCACTTTATTTGAAACACCAAAACATAATTGGGGAATTAGAGGAGTACCAGCAGATGAACTTACACTAAATTATAAAGTTAATGTGTAAATTAGATCTGTTATTAGAAGGTGATTTAAAATTAAATTTTAGTTTTGAAACCACTAAAGGATGTGACTCAATGAGGCTTACCATTCAATTAATTGGAATGATATTTTAAAGCCTTTTTTTCACAATGAATACATCTGCAAACTCTCCAGAAGAAATTGAAGTGTCGAATGGAGAAATAGTGAAGGTATTCTTTGAACAACGCGCTAAAGGTTACCGATATGAAGTTGAATTTGAAAATGGTCATCGATACTTTTATGAACAATCAGAAGATGCTGGTTATGGTGGTGGCACTTATGAATTAACAAGTAAAGAGATGATGTTGGCAAGAGAGGCTATCGATAAATATGAGGAAATAAATGGAGATGCTACTATACCTAGTAATAATGGACCTAAATATCTGTTAGGCATCATATTATTTTTATCATCCCCCGAAAGAAGACTCCCTCTTCAAGCTGGTGAAGGGCTTAAGCCCAGAGATAAGGGGGAGATGAATTTCGGTTGGTGGTAGCCAAAACCTCCCTCCATTTGATATAATAAGAACATACATTCTTCTTTGGGAAGAGGTGGAAATAATGCTAGTAAAAAAAGCGTTCAAATTTCGAATCTATCCAAACAAAGAACAAACAATCCTCATTGAAAAAACTTTCGGATGCGCTCGTTTTGTCTACAACTATTTTGTAGGAAAACAAAGAGACAAGGAATCCTATTGGTATGTTGTGAATGAAATGGTTCAGAATGGTCAACTTCCTAGTAATAATTGGAAAGGGGAATTTTTCCATAAAAACAAGTCAATGAAAGAACTTCCTGAGTTGAAGAAACACTACCCATTCTTAAAAGAAGTAGACAGTATTGCACTGCAAAAGTCTGTTGAAATTGTGAACGATGCCTATACGCGCTATTATAGAAAACAAAATGGTGAGCCAAGTTTTAAGTCAAAAAAGAATCCCTTCCAATCGTATACAACAAAATACACAAACGGAAATATCTCTATTGTGAAAAACAAAATAAAAATTCCAAAGCTTGGATACGTACGATTTGCAAAAAGTCGTGAAGTACATGGGCGAATTATCAATGCCACTATAAGGCGCAATCCAAGTGGTAAATACTTCATTTCTATTTTGTCGGAAACGGAAGTACAAGCGATGAAAAAGACAGGGTCCATCATTGGGATAGATGTAGGATTAAAGGATTTTGCAACATTGTCGGATGGTACAATCTATCATAATCCGAAGTTTTTCCGTACATTAGAAGAAAAGTTAGCAAAAGCACAACGTATTCTTTCTAGACGAAACTTTGGATCTTCTAATTGGAAAAAGCAACGGATAAAAGTGGCTCGTATTCACGAAAAGATTACAAATGCAAGGAAGGATATGTTAGACAAGATTTCCACTCAAATTGTCAAAAACCACGACATTATTGGGATGGAGGACTTATCTACGAAAAACATGATGAAAAATAAAAACCTTGCCAAGGCCATTAGTGAAGTCTCATGGTCCAAATTTAGAACCATGTTGGAATATAAAGCAAGATGGTATGGAAAAGAAGTAGTGGCCGTGGCGAAAACCTTTGCCTCCAGTCAACTATGTTCTAATTGTGGTCATAAGCATAAAGACGTTAAAAACCTGGTTTTGCGTGAATGGACTTGCCCGAAATGTATGTGCTATCACCGAAGTCGTGATATTAACGCAAGTATAAATATTCGTAATGAAGCGTTACGATTAACCGCAGGAACTGCGGGGATAGCCTAATCCATAATTAACCGATAGGTTAGTGTTCTTAGGAATCCCCCACTTCAAACAGCTCATAAGAGCGTTAAGTGGCGGGTAGTTCAACTTATAATCTTAGAAGTAATGAGTATTGATTTTCATGAATATAATGGAAGATAATACTTGGTTCTTTAATGTTAGGTAAGCGCACGGAACCAATCCCTTTATCTGGGCGTATACTGTTTCTAAGTTAAGGTGGTGATTGGGATGAGTGAGCCAATTAGAATGAAAAATAATGGCCAAATTAGTATCATGTTGAATGCAGATAAACGTGAGAAAGTTAAGCAATCAACAATTGAAATGCCATCTAAATCTTTATTGCATGAACAACATGCAATTTTAAAAGAAATTGAAGCAGAAATGAATGCACTAGTTGGAATGGACCAAATTAAAAAAATGATGAAAGAAATTTATGCATGGATTTATATAAATAAAAAGAGAGAAGCAAACGGATTGAAACCAGGGCAACAAGTCCTCCATATGATGTTTAAAGGGAACCCAGGGACTGGAAAGACGTCAGTTGCTCGATTAATAGGAAAGTTATTTCATAAAATGGATGTATTACCAAAAGGCCACTTAATTGAAGCGGAAAGAGCCGATCTTGTTGGTGAATATATAGGTCATACTGCTCAAAAGACAAGAGATCTGATAAAGAAAGCAGCTGGAGGAATTCTGTTTGTAGATGAAGCGTACTCCCTTGGACGTGGTGGGGAGAAGGACTTCGGGAAAGAAGCAATAGATACACTTGTAAAACATATGGAAGACAAACAGAATGAATTTATCTTAATATTAGCAGGATATTCACGTGAGATGGATTTTTTCTTGAGCTTAAACCCCGGCTTACAATCCCGTTTTCCTCTAGTTTTTGATTTTCCAGATTACTCGGTAAATGAATTAATGGAAATAGGTAAAAGAATGTTAAAAGATAAAGAATATACGTTGACTCCAGAAGCTGAGTCTAAATTAAAAGATCATCTTTTATATGTAAAAGGGAAAAATCGGGACACATTTTCAAATGGTAGATATGTAAGAAATATAATCGAAAAGGCAATTAGAGCCCAAGCAATGCGACTTTTAACAGTAAACAATTTAGAACGAAATGTTCTAACTTCATTAATTAGCGAGGACTTTGTATTTACGGAATAAAACTAACTTGAACTCATAATAAAAGACTGTGTGGTATAAATTTACTACACAGTCTTTTATATGTGTCTTTACGGAGTAACATTTTTATTATTAAAGTTTTTCTGTTATGATGGGAAATAAATGGAATTGAAGGAAGGGAAACTATTTGCAGGATAAAGGAAAAGAAACAGCAATTCTTGTAGGATGCCAATTAGATGTTACTGATGAGCATTTTCAATACTCTATATCAGAATTAAAATCATTAGTATCGACTGCACAAGGTGAGGTAATTAGTGTATTAACTCAAAAACAAGAAAAGCTACACCCTGCAACATATATTGGTAAAGGGAAATTAGAAGAACTACGTGTATTATCCGAAGAACTTGAGCCAGATCTCATTATCATTAACGATGAATTAACACCAAGCCAGCTTCGTAATTTACAAGAGGTATTGCCAGGGCGGGTACTTGATCGTACGCAATTGATTTTGGATATTTTTGCGCAACGAGCTAAATCGAAGGAAGGTAAACTCCAAGTAGAGCTAGCTCAGTTACAATATTTACTCCCACGTCTTGCTGGTCAAGGTATTGCTTTGTCTCGTCTTGGGGCTGGGATTGGTACTCGTGGTCCTGGTGAATCAAAACTCGAATCAGATCGAAGGCATATAAGACGTAGAATAGATGAGATAAAAAAGCAGCTACAAGTCATTGTGGAACATCGAGAGCGTTATCGAGAAAGGAGAAAACGAAATAATACGTTTCAAATTGCAATAGTTGGATATACAAATGCGGGCAAATCAACTTTATTTAATCGACTATCTATAGCGGAATCATATGAAGAAAATCAGTTGTTTGCAACCCTGGATCCAATGACAAGAAAAATAGTATTACCAAGTGGTTATTCAGCAATTATTACAGATACAGTTGGTTTTATTCAAGAGCTTCCTACTGCACTTATTGCTGCATTTCGCTCCACGCTAGAAGAAGTTCGTGATGCGGATTTATTATTACATGTAGTGGATAGCTCAAATCCAGATTACGAAAACCATGAAAGAACAGTACATGATTTATTAGCAGAGTTAGAAATGAACCATATACCACAATTAACGGTGTACAATAAAGCAGATGAAAAACACTCAGACTTTGTACCTAGTTCGGTAAATAGAATTATCATGAGTGCATTAAATGATAATGACCGATCTCAGTTAATGGGAAAAATAGAAGAAATAGCTATCCAAAATATGAAATTTTATCATGTTGAAATACCTGCTGATGAAGGTAGGTTATTATCCGTTCTAAAAAATGACACAATTATGCGAGAATTAGTTTTTGTAGAGGAAAATCAATCTTATAAATGTAAAGGATATGTAAAAGCAACCCATCCTGTTACAGGATCATTGGGGTTATATGGAGTTTAAAGGAGTTTAGACAGAAGTGGAGCAATTATTTCAATATAATCATAAATTACAACCTTTGTTAGAAGAAGTTGAAAGTCAAATTTCTACTATTCATCGAAATATAGATAAAATGATTGAAGTAAATCAATACAGAGTATTAAAAAGTTTTCAAACACATCGTGTAAATGATACATATTTTACTCCTTCTACAGGATATGGATATGGAGATATAGGTAGAGATACATTAGAAAAAATATATGCAGATGTGTTTGGAGCAGAAGCTGGTTTAGTTAGATCACAAATTATTTCTGGAACTCATGCTATTTCGATTGCATTATTTGGGGTATTACGCCCTGGAGATGAACTATTATATATTACCGGTAAACCGTATGATACACTCGAAGAAGTAGTAGGGATTCGAGGAACGAATAATGGATCATTAAAAGAGTTTGGCATTGATTATAATTGTGTAGATTTACAGGAAAACGGTAGTATTGATTTTGCAGCAGTTCAAGCAGCGATAAAAGAAAATACAAAAGTAATCGGGATACAACGTTCAAAAGGCTATGCTACAAGACCATCGTTCACTATTTCAGAAATAGAGGACATGATTGATTTTGTAAAAGAAATTAATCCAAATGTGATAGTTTTCGTGGACAATTGCTATGGGGAGTTTGTTGAAGAGCTTGAGCCATGTCATGTGGGAGCGGACCTAATGGCTGGCTCCCTCATTAAAAATCCTGGTGGAGGAATCGTGAAATCTGGAGGTTATATTGTAGGGAAACAAGAATTAGTAGATGCCTGCTCTTATCGTATGACTTCTCCAGGAATTGGAAATGAAGCTGGAGCCTCCTTATATAGCTTATTAGAAATGTACCAAGGTTTTTTCCTAGCACCTCATGTGACAGGACAAGCTTTAAAGGGAGCAGTATTTACTTCAGCTCTATTAGAAAAAGTGGGATTAAATACTTCACCTAAGTGGGATGATAAGAGAACAGATTTAATTCAATCTGTCCAATTTGATAACGCTGATATGATGATAGAATTTTGTCAAGCAATCCAATTTGCTTCCCCAGTAGATTCATATGTAACACCATATCCAAGTTATATGCCTGGTTATGAAGATGATGTTATCATGGCAGCAGGAGCATTTATTCAAGGGGCAAGTATTGAACTATCTGCTGATGGACCAATCAGACCCCCGTATACTGCTTATGTTCAAGGAGGTTTAACTTTTGCTCATGTAAAGATTGCAATTGTAACTGCATTGGATAGATTAATTGAAAAAGGTTTAATTACTATATAATTCGTGTATATATTTTATGTATGTGAAAAATTTTTCTGTATTTTTTCATGATTTTTTTGTAAAATCTTAAAGTACATTCTTCAAATGCAAATGATAAAAGTCCAAGTTGAAGTGATGTAACTTAATTAACTAGGGGGACTTTAGAAAAAATGGGTAAGTTAACGAAAGACCGCATCAAGCAATTAGCAGAAGAACAAAATGTTAAATTTATTCGGTTGCAATTTACCGATATCTTAGGCACTGTCAAGAATGTAGAGATCCCAATAAGCCAATTAGAAAAAGCATTAGACAATAAAATGATGTTTGATGGTTCATCTATTGAAGGGTTTGTTCGGATTGAAGAATCTGATATGTATTTGTATCCTGATTTGGATACATGGGTAGTATTTCCGTGGACTGCTGAAAAGGGGAAAGTAGCAAGATTAATTTGTGATGTATACAACTCGGATTTAAAACCATTTGCAGGAGACCCACGCAGTAATTTAAAAAGAATCTTAAAAGAGATGGAAGGGTATGGTTTTTCTAGCTTTAATCTTGGACCAGAACCTGAATTCTTTTTATTTAAACTAGATGAAAATGGTGACCCGACATTAGAATTAAATGATCATGGTGGATATTTTGATCTCGCTCCAACTGATCTAGGGGAAAATTGTCGTCGTGATATAGTACTAGAGTTAGAGGAAATGGGCTTTGAAATCGAGGCTTCTCATCATGAAGAGGCACCTGGGCAACATGAGATTGATTTCAAATACGCTGATGCAATTGCAGCATGCGACCAGATTCAAACATTTAAATTAGTGGTAAAAACAATAGCACGTAAACACGGACTACACGCAACATTCATGCCCAAGCCTTTATTTGGAGTTGCTGGGTCTGGTATGCACTTTAATATGTCCTTATTTAAAGACGATGAAAATGCTTTTTATGATGAAAACGGAAAATTACAAATGAGTGAAACTGCTTTTCAATTCTTAGCAGGAATACTAAAGCATGCACCAGGATTTACTGCTGTTACTAATCCTACAATTAACTCTTATAAGAGATTAGTACCTGGCTATGAGGCACCTTGTTACATTGCATGGTCTGCACAAAATAGAAGTCCTTTAATTAGGATTCCTTCTTCACGCGGGATGAGTACACGGATTGAAGTGAGAAGTGTTGATCCAACAGCAAATCCGTATTTAGCAATGGCTGTGCTTTTAAAAGCAGGCTTAAGTGGGATTGAAGATAAATTAACACCTCCACATCCAGTCGATCGTAATATTTATACAATGAACAAACATGAAAGAATGGTGGAAGGGGTTCACGATTTACCGTCTAATTTACACGAAGCAGTTATGGCTCTAAAAGAAGATGAAGTAATTAAAGCGGGGCTAGGACATCACATTTTTGAAAACTTTGTGGAAGCGAAAGAAATTGAATGGGATATGTTCCGTACTCAAGTCCATCCTTGGGAAAGAGAGCAGTATTTAAAACAATATTAATTGTTGAGTATTAGATAAGATTGTATTTGAACCACTAGCCAAACTATTTCTTGAATTTTTTCAAGTTAGTTTGGCTTTCTTTTAAAATATTCAGCCTCATTATCTAAGAAACAATATATTAAGGACATTTCCAATTATTCCGAATTAATTCGATATTTTATTACAATATTCGTATATTTATTGAACAAGGAAAATAGTTGTGATAAAATTAACTGTACTTTCAAGTGGTACATAATTCTTTTTAGCAGGGACAGTTTATACTCTTTGAGAGGTAAACTGTCCCTGCTAATATATGATAATTGCTGCATGAATTAGTAAATAGCGCTTTAAAATTTTCCTCATATGGCTGCTGTTTATATTGAAAATTTAGTAGATAAAGATACGCATCATTGGGAATAGGAGGATGATTTATGATTGAAACAATCGACAACAACGCTAAGTTAAGAAGTGATGTGAAAAAGCTAGGAAATATTCTTGGAGAGATTCTCATTCATCATGGTGGGATGGAGCTTTTCAATAAAGTTGAAACAATTCGTGAGCTAACAAAAACTTTAAGAAAAGAATATAACCAAGAGACATATAACGAACTAAAGAATGAAATAAGTTCATTAGAACCACCTATGCGTCAATATGTTATTCGTGCTTTTTCAATTTATTTTCACTTGATTAATATTGCAGAACAAAATCATAGAATACGTAGGAGAAAGCAATACTTACTCGAAGAAAATAGCTACCAAAAATATTCATTAGAAGATGCTGTTTCGAGAGTGAAGGAGTATGATCTTTCCAAAGATGCTCTAGAGGAAGTATTAAATGACTTATCTATCGAACTAATTATTACTGCACATCCTACAGAAGCAACAAAAAGATCTGTTTTAGAAATTCAAAAAAGAATTTCCAATATTTTAATTCAACTTGATAGCAATAACCTCACCAAAAAAGACCGTATCAACTTAGAAGATAGCTTATTCAATGAAGTAACGGCTTTATGGCAAACAGATGAATTAAGACATCGCAAACCGAAAGTACTCGATGAAGTTAGAAATGGTTTGTACTATTTTGATGAAACATTGTTTGACATTATACCTTCCGTACATGAAGAATTAGAATTGCAATTAAATGAAACTTTCACAGATCATAAATTTGAAGTACCGAATTTCTTGCATTTTGGTTCTTGGATCGGTGGAGACAGGGATGGAAATCCTAATGTAACTACTGATATCACTTGGACTACTTTGAATTTACAACGTGAACTTGTCCTTAAGAAATACGATGAGTCACTAGTTGAATTAATGAAGCGATTCAGTCAGTCAACAAATCGAGTTGAAGTTAGCAAGGAACTAATTGAATCTGTTGTGAAAGAAGAACAAAACTACTTACAGGAAGAAGAAAGATGGCAAATTGATTCGGAAATATACCGTCGAAAATTTGCGATTATCATTAAACGTATTCGTGAAGTAGGAAAATCAAATGTTGGCTATCGTACCGCTGAAGAATTTCTAAATGATTTATTACAAGTAAAAAATAGCGCAGAAATGCATCAGCCACTTAATCATAGGTTAAAAGCAATCCGTAGATTAATTAGACAAGTAGAATTGTTTGGTTTTCATTTAGCAACATTAGATATACGAAATCATAGCGGAGAGCATGAGGCTGCAGTAAATGAAATGTTGAGAGCTGTTGGAATTGCGGATAATTATTCTGCTATGTCCGAAGCTGAAAAACAAGCAACTCTACAAAATGTGTTAACAGACCCTCGACCATTGTTATTATTTGAGGGCGGGTACACAAAAGAAACAGAAGAAGTTATTAAAGTATTTAAAATGATAAGAAATGCACATAAAGAATTTGGTAAGCGATCCATTGAAGTTTATTTAATAAGTATGACTCAGGCACCAAGTGATTTATTAGAAGTTCTAGTACTTGCTAAAGAAGCTGGAATTTACCGTCTTCATGCCGATGGAACAGTGGAAAGTGATCTTCATATTGCTCCATTACTAGAAACGATTGATGATTTAATTGCTGGACCAAAGATTATGAAACAGCTTTTTGAAATGAAAGCTTATCGAAACCACCTTGAAAAACGAGGAAACCATCAAGAGATTATGCTTGGATATTCTGATGGAAGTAAAGACGGTGGTACACTAACAGCTAACTGGAAACTATTTAAAGCACAACAAGAAATCCATAACATGGCACGTGAACATAATATTAGATTGAAATTTTTCCATGGTCGTGGTGGATCACTTGGTCGTGGTGGTGGTTCCTTAAATACAAGTATTCTTTCCCAACCAGTAGAAACATTGGGCGATGGTGTGAAGATTACAGAGCAAGGAGAGGTTTTATCTTCCCGTTATTTACTAGAAGATATTGCTTATCGTAATTTAGAACAGGCTGCATCTGCTTTATTAGAGGCATGTGCACGCTCTAGATCCTCCGAGCTAGTAAATTTACGTGAAAAAGAATGGGAAGATGCAATGGAGGAAATCTCCAAGTATGCATTAAGAAAATATCAGTCCCTCGTTTTTGAGGATCAAGATTTCTTAACGTATTTTAACCAAGCAACTCCTTTGAATGAAATTGGTGCGTTAAATATTGGGTCTAGACCAATGAGTAGGAAAAATAGTCAACGTTTTGAGGATTTGCGCGCAATTCCATGGGTGTTTGCATGGACGCAATCTAGACAAATGGTGCCTGCATGGTTTGCTGCTGGAACAGGAATCGAATCCTTTATTAATCAGGATCCATCCAATTTAGAATTGCTACAAGCGATGTATAAAAAATGGCCATTCTTCCGATCCACTATTAATAACCTGCAAATGGCATTAATGAAGGCAGACATTGCGACAGCTAAGGAATATTTAACATTAGTTGAAGATCAAAATATAGCTCAAAGAATATTCAATACCATTTCGGACGAATATAATCGTACTCGAAATATGTTATTAAAGATTACTGGAAATTCAGAATTGCTTGATCACACTCCGAATATCCAAGAATCTGTTTATAGAAGGAATCCTTATGTAGATCCTTTGAATTTCTTACAAGTAGATTTAATTAAGAAACTTCGTGAAACTGATCAGCCATCGGAAGATCTCGTCACGGAAGTATTACTTACAATTAATGGCGTAGCCGCTGGTCTTGTAAATACTGGTTGATGTAAATAAAAAACACTCTTGTGACTTTCGATATTCACAAGGGTGTTTTTTTGTTCAATATATTCCTCTTTATACTCCTTTATCAATTTTTAATCATAGTCTATTAATTTGTTCATATAAATAAGTATAAATCACAATTAATGTAAGGAATGAAGACGATGATAAAAATTGCTGCCCGATCTTCTCTATTAATCATAAGTATATTTTGCCTTGTTGCTATCATCGCTGTTTCCAGTGTGAGAATAAGTTTTTTCTCTTTTTTAGGTAATGATATCTCAAGGACTGATTCTCTCCTTTATATGATGTCGATGGAAAACCGATCCCTAGAACCAATCATTCCAAATAAAATGGATAGTTCATTAAGTAAAAATGCATTGAGATTATTCACTAATATTAATTTAGTAGATTTAAAAACGTATTTAATAAGCGAAATCCCTGGTTTAGATGCAGCTACACCAAAAATCCTTATTGCTGGTGAAGGTACAGATTTTACAAATCTACCAATCGAATCACCACCGCCAAAAGATTTAGATATTTGGGGTGATGATATCGATAATAAGGATGATGATGAAAAAGTAGATGATAAAAAACAAGAAACAAAAGATTATAAGGTTTATATATATCATTCGCATGATACCGAATCGTTCTTACCAATGCTACCTGGGGTAGAAAAACCGAATCATGCAATACACAAGGATAAAAATATTACAATATTAGGAGAAAGACTTGGTAAAAAGTTAGAGGAAAAAGGGATTAAGACACTTGTGGAAAAATCAAGTGTACAGAAGGAATTAGCTCAGAAAGGGATGAGTTATGGACAGTCTTACTCTGTTTCCCGGAATCTAGTAATAGAGGCAACTAAACAAAATAAACAAATTGATTTAATTTTTGACCTTCATCGAGATTCAGCAAGGAAAAATGTTACAACAAAAACGATAGATGGGGAGAAATTTGCAAGAGTAATGTTTGTAGTTGGGACAGGACACCAAAACTTTAGTAAGAACTTGGCATTTGCAGATAATCTTCATCAAATGTTACAAGAAAAATACCCCGGTCTCTCAAGAGGAGCTATAGAGAAAGCAAGAAAGGGTGGGAACAATGGTATCTATAACCAAGACCTATCTAGCAATTCACTAGTAATTGAAATAGGAGGAATCGATAATACACTTGAGGAGTTGAATCGTACAGTAGACGCGTTAGCAGATGTAATTAGCGAGTATTATTGGGGAGATGCGGTAGAAACAAGTAAATAGTAAAAAAGAGCCTTATCAAGTACCGACTAGTATGATGAAGGCTCTATTATTAGAATTAATGAATTACATTACGATAAAGTCCGATTACTTTCCCCAGTATAGAAACTTCTCGTAAAATAATCGGTTCCATATTAGCATTTTCCGGTTGTAGGCGGAAATAGTCTTTTTCTTTAAAGAATCGCTTAACAGTTGCTTCATCCTCGTCCGTCATTGCAACTACAATTTCACCATTATTGGCAGTATGTTGTTGTCGTACAATGACATAATCTCCATCTAGAATACCAGCTTCAATCATACTCTCACCTACGATTTCTAACATAAAAACTTGCTCATCCGTAGGTACAAGCTGTTCTGGAAGAGGGAAGTATTCCTCAATATTTTCAATAGCAGATATAGGTAAACCAGCTGTAACTTTTCCGACTAATGGTACATTCACAGTGTTTTGTTTTGGGATATTGTCTTCTTCCAGCTGTAATATTTCAATTGCTCTCGGCTTTGTTGGGTCTCTTCGAATAAGTCCTTTACTTTCCAACCTAGCCAAATGCCCGTGAACAGTGGAACTAGAAGCAAGTCCAACAGCTTCTCCGATTTCACGGACAGAAGGTGGATATCCCTTTGATTTTACTTCTTGTTTTATAAAATCAAGAATATCTTGCTGTCTTTTCGATAGTTTAATCAATCTATTTCACTCTCCCTTGAATGACATTCATTTAAACACATTATATCAGACTAGTTAATAATACACAAACATAAGTTCGAATTCTCTGTTGACACAAACCTACGTTCGCATTATAATCAAATTAACGAAAATGCGAACAAATATTCGAAAGAGGTTATTTTATGATTACTTTATTGAAAAAAAACTCATATATTATCCTATTCTTTATCATTTCTTTTCTAATGGGCTTATTTATTCTATTTAGTTCAGAACAAAAGGAAAATACGAATGTTAGTATAAAAGTAGAGCAAGGTGATTCTATTTGGTCCATCGCTGAAAACTATGCAGATTCATTAGGGATGTCAACAAATGAAGTAGTACAATTAATAGAAAAAGAGAATAAAATATATAACAAGTCTATTAAAACTGGTGATATAATAACAATTCCTGGTTTACAAATTGAAAACAATGACGAATTTCAGATTGCTTATGAATAAATGAAGGTGAAATAATAAATGAAAGTAATTATTTATTGTCGCGTGAGTACGAATAAAGATGTTCAAGAAACATCACTTGAAAGACAAGAATCAGAATTAATAGCTGCTGCACATAAATGGGATTTTTCTATTGATAGTGTAATAAAAGATAAGGCCAGTGGATATGAATTAGATCGCCCAGGTGTATTTACAATGTTAGAGAAGATAAAAGTTGATCCTCAAATACAGGGAGTACTGATTCAGGACGAAACTAGATTAGGAAGAGGCAATGCCAAGATTGCGTTACTCCATTGCTTAATGAAAGAAGATATACAAGTTTATAATTATTCGCAAAATGGCGAGTTAATCATTTCAGAAGCAGATTCCATGGTCCTTAATATAGTTAGCATGGTAGAGGAATACCAAAGGAAACTCCATAATTTAAAGATTCAACGTGGCATGAAAAGGGCTGTTGAGAAAGGATATCGACCAGAAAGAAATTTAAAAAATAGAGGTAATCTAGATGGACGGGAACGAAAAGACATACCAATCGAAGAAATCGTTAGATTAAGAAATAATAACTTGACATTTGCTGACATAGCTGCAACTTTAAGAGGTTTTGGGTATGATGTTTCAAAAGCTACTGTCCATAGACGTTTTCAAGAATATTTAAACAATAGTAATTTGAAAGCTTAATGATATATGGGGTTGAAAAATATCCCAATTCTATGTAAAGTTCAGATCAGTTGTGATCTGTGCTTTTTTTTAGTACCATATTTTTGTGCAAACTAACAGTTAGGCAATAACGTTAAAGGAGTCTTTCTATGCTATCTAAAGAAAAATTACAAAGAATAAATGAATTAGCAAAAAAGGCAAAAGAAGGTAGCCTTACAAAAGAGGAGGCGAAGGAACAATCCAAATTAAGAGGGGAATATTTACAGACATTTCGGTCTTCAATGAAGCAAACAATAGAAAATGTCCGTATTTTTGATGAGACTGGGGAAGACGTAACACCTCAGAAAGTTAAAGATATTCAAGCTAAAAAGAAACTTCATTAATTAAATTATGAATAAATGTTAAACAAAATTATATATTTTCTAACTTTTTTCATTTTCAATACGGAAAATAGTTGTCTAATCGACAAAATATCCTTATGATAGTAATGAGGAAACTATAGAAAGGTTGTTGTTGTTATGTTTAATGAAACTGATCAATTAGCTGTAAACACAATTAGAACTCTTTCAATTGATGCAATTGAAAAGGCTAATTCAGGACATCCTGGTTTACCAATGGGTGCTGCACCAATGGCATACACATTATGGACTCGTTTTATGAACCATAATCCAAAAAACCCAAATTGGTTTAACCGTGATAGATTTGTTCTTTCTGCTGGTCATGGATCAATGCTACTATATAGCTTGCTTCATTTATCTGGTTATGGTTTAGACATGGAAGAGATTAAAAACTTCCGTCAATGGGGAAGTAAAACTCCTGGACATCCTGAGTATGGCCATACACCTGGTGTTGAGGCGACAACTGGTCCATTAGGACAAGGTATTGGGATGGCTGTTGGGATGGCAATGGCTGAACGTCATTTAGCATCTGTTTACAATAAAGATGGCTATAACTTAGTAGACCATTATACATATGCTCTATGTGGAGATGGCGACTTAATGGAAGGTGTTGCTTCAGAAGCAGCTTCATTAGCAGGGCACCTACAATTAGGTAAACTAGTTGTACTATATGATTCTAATGACATTACACTTGATGGAGAATTAGATAAATCATTCTCTGAAAGTGTTGCTGATCGTTTTAAATCATATGGATGGCATTATATCCGTGTCGAAGATGGAAATAACTTTGAAGAAATTGCTAAAGCAATTGAATCTGCGAAAGCGGAAACATCTAAACCAACAATGATTGAAGTAAAAACTGTAATTGGTTATGGTTCTCCAAACAAGTCAGGTAAAGCTGATGTTCATGGTGCACCACTTGGTGAAGATGAAATGAAGCTTACAAAAGAATATTATAAATGGACATTTGAAGAAGATTTCCATGTACCTTCTGAGGTATATGAAATTTTTGAAAATAAAGTTGTTCAACACGGAAAAGCAAAAGAAAATGAATGGGATCAACTTTTTGAAAATTACAAGAAAGAAAATCCTGAACTAGCAGCACAATTTGAAGTAGCCGTTTCTGGTGAACTACCAGAAGGTTGGGATCAAGCTGTTCCTGTTTACGAGGAAGGCAAGAGCTTAGCAACAAGAGCTTCAAGTGGTGAAGTTTTAAATGCAATTAGTAAAAATCTTCCATCGTTAATAGGTGGAGCTGCTGACCTTGCAGGATCAAATAAAACTGCAATTAATGGCGAATCAGATTTTAGTGCAGAAAACTATGCTGGAAGAAATATTTGGTTTGGTGTAAGAGAATTTGGTATGGGTGCTGCGATGAATGGTATGGCATTGCATGGTGGAGTTAAAGTATTTGGAGGTACTTTCTTCGTATTCTCTGATTATTTACGTCCTGCAATCCGTCTTGCTGCACTAATGGGATTACCAGTAACATACGTATTTACACATGATAGTATTGCAGTAGGGGAAGATGGTCCAACACATGAACCTGTAGAGCAACTTGCATCTCTACGTGCTATGCCAGGACTTTCCATTATCCGACCAGGTGATGCGAACGAAACAGCAGCAGCATGGCGTCTAGCAGTTCAATCAAAAAATAAACCAACTGCTCTTGTATTAACACGTCAAAATCTACCTACCTTACCAGGAACTGCTGAAAAAGCATATGAAGGTGTAGAAAAAGGAGCATATGTTGTATCACCTGCATCTGGAAACAATGTAGATGCACTGTTACTAGCAACTGGTTCTGAAGTTAGCCTAGCTGTTGAAGCGCAAAAAGAGCTTGCAAGCAAAGGGATTAATGTATCCGTTGTAAGTATGCCATCTTGGGATCGCTTTGATGCACAATCAAAAGAGTACAAGGATTCTGTACTTTCACCAACTGTGAAAAAACGTCTAGCTATTGAAATGGGAGCTTCTTTTGGCTGGCATAAATACATTGGCGATGAAGGCGATGTTATTGCAATTGATCGCTTTGGTGCATCTGCTCCGGAAAAAGTTATTTTACCTGAATATGGATTCTCCGTAAGTAATGTAGTGGAGAAAGTTACTACATTAGTTCAAAAATAATAATATAAACATGAAGAGAGGATATTTTCCTCTCTTTTTTTTGTTTTTTGCAGGAAATAAAACATTTTTAAAGAATAATTATCAATAAGTACACTATTAGACATTATTTTCAACGAACCTCGTCTACAATGATAGTAAAGATGACAGAGGAGTGATAATCTATGATGAGAGTCTATCTTATTTATTTAATAGAAGATGAATTTGCTGAATACTTTTATGGTCGAGAAAATAAATTTGTAGAACTTTTTATTGCTCAGTCAAAAGAAAAAGGGGCATTACAAACTGTTGTTCAAAAACAAATTCAATACATAACAAAACCCCTCCCATATTTGGAATTGCATAAACATTTATCACACTTCGTTCAAAGAAAAGAATTTTATATTAAAGGAAAAGTATACTGTGTTAGAACAAATAGTGATGAAGAAGGTGCGGAATTAACTGTAGGAGAAAGAAGTCTGCAATTAAAAGCATGGGGAGGTTATACCGCAGAATCTGCTTTTTTTGAAGCATTGCGCAAATTTGATGGCCGTTTTCTAGCAATGGATATGGAACATAATCAATATGGTTGGGTAAAACCAATAAAAGAGAGGAAATTCGTTTGAATTATCGTTGTCGATTATTGTAAATTAGTTGTGGATTTAGTAAACTGAGGTGTAGACAACTTGAAGGAGGAAAACGTATGTGGTATTGGTATCTTTTAACCGGCATTTTAGCTCTTGTAGCTGGTGTAGCCCTCGGGTTCTTTATTGCCCGTAAATATATGATGACATATTTAAAAAAGAATCCACCTATTAATGAACAAATGCTGAAAATGATGATGATGCAAATGGGTATGAAGCCATCACAAAAGAAAATCAATCAAATGATGCAAGCAATGAATAAACAAATGAAATAATGAAATGTAGCTTTACAAGCTAATCTGAACTATTTTATTTTTTTAGCTCTGTTAAACTCTGTTGTTGATTTTCGCTCCTGTACACTCGCTTTCCGCGGGCACGGCCTCAGCTAACTTGGCAAAGAAAACCACTTTGCCAAGTGGATCTTCGGCTCGTGCTGTTCCCGCAGGAGTCTCGTGTACATCCGCTACAATCAACTAAGTTGTTAACAACAAAGAACTTTAACAGAGCCATATTTTAAACTGTCCTTATGAATATAGCCCCCATGGGTAAATTCTTTATGAAAGGTAGTTTTCAATTTAGCTTATCTTTCGTATTTTTGTAACTAAACCACTTTATCTGATGAAAGTTTATCAGGAAAGGTGGTTTTTATTATGTCATTGTGTTTGTTGCACATTTAATTTATCTGAAAATAACTTCCATTTCGACTATTACGAATTAATTATTAGTGGTAAAATATACTTAAGTTATAGAAAAATGACGGTAGTTTACTACTAGTAATTTCAATGAGATAAATCAAAGGATAATAGAGTGCTATGACAGAATTTAATTTCCACTTATAAATATTAATGAATGAAATTATTGTACATAAGGAAGTGATAAAATGTGAAGAAGTCTTTTCAAATCACAGGTATTATTTTGTTATTAGTATTCATTATAATCTTTGTTATATATAAAGAACACGAAAAAGAAGTAGAAAGAATAAACAATATTGTTGGTCTTGGTAGTTCACTAGGAGATTTAAAAGAAAAATATGGAAATGCCAAATATATATCAGGAGGTTATTTTTTTGAGGCTGAGCACATCTTTGTGTCTACTCCAATAACTTCTACAAATGAGGAGCTCGTTGCACATCTTTCCATCAATTTTGAGTCCACTGACAATCCATTTAGAACGCTAGATGAAGTGTTAGAATTAGGGAACACTTTAATACCACCAGATGCTGTAAAAAAACGCCAGAATGATTTTATTATAAATGAAGATTATACGGAAACTATTATTGAATATAAAAGTGTCCAGTTAGCAAAGTTAATTAATAATCAAGAATTATATGGTGATGCTGAAATTGGAACCTTTGTTTTACACCTAGTTAAGTATACTGGCAATGAATTGGACGTAGGTTATACTGAACTAACAATTAGTACTGGTAACCCATACCGTGAAAGATATAAAGGTTATGATTTTTTTTATTAGCTCTGTTAAACGCTGTTGTTGATTTTCGCTCCTGTACACTCGCTTTCCGCGGGCACAGCCTCAGCTAACTTGGCAAAGAAAAACCGCTTTGCCAAGTGGATCTTCGGCTCGTGCTGTTCCCGCTGGAGTCTCGTGTACATCCGCTACAATCAACTAAGTTGTTAACAACAATGAACTTTAACAGAGTCTTTCTATTAAAGAATGAAATGATAGAGGTTTTTTTATGGTCAATGAAAAATCTAATGAGTCTATAATGGCTGGGTATCCATTGGAACCTTTTTTTATGGAAATAGCTTTCACACAAGGTTCACACTAACTTGTGTGAAATTTGGTAGAATGGTGATATAAGTTTTGGAGGTGTCATTTTATTTGGCTGAAAATATAAATATATTTATTGCTTTTGGTGCAGGCTTTTTAAGTTTTATTTCACCTTGCTGCTTACCTTTATACCCAGCGTTCTTATCTTATATAACTGGTATGTCTGTAAGTGACTTGAAAAATGAAAATGCGATGTTTAGAAAACGAAGTATGTTACATACGCTCTTTTTCTTACTAGGGTTTTCGGTTATATTTATAGCTTTAGGATTTGGTTCTTCCTTTATCGGAACTGTTTTTCAAGACTATCAAGACTTGATTAGGCGAATAGGGGCCATTTTTATTGTTTTATTTGGTTTAATAATAGCCGGTGTTTTATCTCCAGAATTTCTAATGAAGGATCGTCGCTTTGAATTTAAGAATCGTCCTGCTGGATATATTGGTACATCATTAATAGGAATGGCATTTGCTGCCGGCTGGACGCCTTGTACAGGTCCTATTTTAATGGTTGTATTAAGTCTTGCAGCAACTAATCCTGGTTCGGGAATGTTCTATATGATTGCGTACACATTAGGATTTGCGATACCATTCTTTATTTTATCTTTCTTTATTGGCAGAATGAATTGGATTCGCAAACACAATGTGAAGATCATGAAAATTGGCGGAATCATCATGATCATTGTTGGTATTATATTATTTTTTGATGGTTTAACATTAATCATTAGTTTCTTCTCGTTGTTCTTCGGTGATTTTACTGGTTTCTAAGGAAAGAAAAATGCAGCTCAATAAAAGAGCTGCATTTTTTATTGTTCAAATAAATGTTCGTAAGGCGAAACATCTATTTTTAATTCATCTAATTTTTTTCGTAAAAATTTATGATCACGTTTCGGTGTTGCGATTATGTACCCTCTAATTATCACGTCAGTATCAATCCTCTTTAACTTTTCATTTAAAGCTAATTCACCAATTTTACCAGCAATTTTTTGCCTAGCAATATCTCGAAATAGCTCTGGTACAGGACTGACAAGTTCATCTAGTAATTCTTTCTCCTCATCATTCCAAAGCTTACTAGTTTTACTAACATAATATTCTTCCCAATCCATATCGGATTTTCCATCTGCTTTAGGTAGACGTTTTAAAAACTTTCGAAACATAAAGAAGCCACCAATGGCAAAAAATGTTATTAATACGACTGTCCAAAACAAAATAAACCATAAAAACCAACCATCAAGTTGCATTACTTTCACCTCTCTTAACCCAAACCAGTCCCTTTTATTATAGCCAATACAAAATCGGAATGACAAGTAAACAAGGATAAACGTATTAGTAATAACGCTAGTTTTCATAAATATGACATCTTTTATATTTTAGGGTGTCTTTTATCGTAGTTCATTTCTATATAAACAGTGAGAGGGGGTGAACAGCATGGCAAATGCAGTATTAAAAGCATCAAGATTAAGGTTGATTTTTGATTATGGTTTTGATGAAGACAACAAGCCTGTGTATAAGAGTAAGACATACAATAATATTCGCCAAGAAGCAGATGCTGATCAGCTATATCAAGCAGCTCAAGCAATTGGTAGCTTGAAAGCAGAGGCGATATGGGAGATTGAGCGTAATGACACACTAAATATTGATGAATAACCCCATGTTATGTAATAGAAAGGAGGTGGCAATATGAAAGTATTAGAATTAATTTTCCTTACTGATTTAGGAAAAACTACAAGAATTACAGTAGACGATCCACAAGAACCGATTGACACAGAAGCGGTAAAATCAGCAATGCAATCTATCATTGAGTCAAATGTGTTTATCGATAGTGACGGTAACTCTTATAGTGAAATAAAAGGTGCGCGTCTCGTGGAACGAAACGTAACGGAATACGAGATATTATAATAAACGAGGAGCTGTCCAAGTACAATGATACTTCTTAGGACAGCTCCTTTTATTTCAAGATGAAGGAGATGATAATCATCGATCAGGTATTACCCTTTATTAGTGAAGTAGGTTTTCCAATTATCGTGACATTTTATCTTTTGTATCGAATTGAAGCGAAATTAGAGTCTGTTATTCAATCTATTCAAAGTCTACCTGAGAAAATGCAACGTCTATAACCTGGAAAGAGGAGCCAACTATGTTAAATAGTTGGCTATTTACTTGTCTAGCTGTTTGCTATAATAGTAGAAAAGACTTAAATGAGGTGATGAAGAGTGAAATTTATCCATACTGCAGATTGGCATCTTGGAAAACTAGTCCATGGTGTATATATGACAGATGAACAAAGAACGATTCTAAATCAGTTTATACAATTAGTTGCAGATGAAAAGCCAGATGCTGTAGTCATTGCAGGTGATTTGTATGACCGCTCTGTTCCTCCTACAGAAGCAATTGAACTTTTAGAAAATACGTTATTTAAAATAAACATAGACTTACAAACTCCTATTTTATCGATATCAGGTAATCATGATAGTGCGGAGCGTTTATCATTTGGTTCTTCTTGGTATCGCCACAGTAAAATGTTCATACATGGAAAAATCCAAGACAGCTTTAAACCGATTCATATCAATGGAGTTAATTTTTATTTAGTACCTTACACTGAGCCGGGAATCGTAAGACATTATTTTGATGATTCTTCCATCCACTCCCATGATGACGCGATGCGTAGAATTGTTAATGAAATCGAAACAACGATAGCATATCGCGAACCGAATGTTTTTGTTGGCCATGCTTTTGTATTAGGTGGTTTAACAAGTGAATCAGAACGTACGTTATCTGTAGGCGGGTCAGGATGTGTATCTGCAGAAACTTTCTCCCCATTTGCTTATACTGCATTAGGTCATCTCCATAGTCCAGACGCAATTAAGCATGAAACAGTGTATTATTCAGGCTCCTTATTAAAGTATTCTTTTTCTGAAGTAAAACAAAAGAAAAGTGTTTCCATAGTTGAAATCGACGAAAATGGTTCTTTTCATATCGAAAGAAAAAGTTTAATGCCAGATAAAGATATGCGTGAAATAAGTGGATATATAGATGAATTGTTAGATCCTGCATTTTATCAAAAACAAAAAGTAGACGATTATTTAAAAGTCACATTATTAGATGAAGGTGCTATTTTAGATCCGATAAATAAACTGAGAAAAGTATATCCTAACATACTTCATCTTGTGAAAAGAATTGATCAATATGATGCTAAACACAAACAGACTTATGAAGTAGGTAATCATAAACAAAAATCAGAAATTGAACTGTTTACTGATTTTTACCAGCAAATGACATCAAGTGAATTTACTGAAGAAAAGAAGGAATTGATTTCAAAAATAGTGGATGAGCTGCGAAGAGAGGTTGAGCACGTATGAGGCCATTAATGTTAAGGATGCAAGCTTTTGGTCCATATGCAGGAGAACAATTGATTGATTTTACGAAACTAGGAAATAGGACGATGTTTGTTATCTCAGGGAAAACAGGCTCTGGAAAGACAACGATATTTGATGGAATTAGTTTCGCAATTTATGGGAAAGCAAGTGGCGATGATCGCGCTAGTTCTGACTTAAGAAGTCAATTCGCGCAAGATGAAGTTTTAACAGAAGTATCTTTACAATTTTCTCTAAAAGGAAAAATATACTATATTATTCGGTCGCCACAGCAAGAAAAAAAGAAAACTCGCGGTGAAGGATATACTGTAATTAATGCGAAAGCAGAACTTTATGAAATAAATGATAATGGCGAACAACAATTACTTGCTGCAAACGTAAGAGATACAGATGAAAAAATAAAAGAAATTATTGGGTTAGATGCAAACCAATTTAAACAAATTTTAATGATCCCACAAGGGGAATTCAGAAAATTATTAACCTCAGATAGCCGTGAAAAAGAAGTGATATTACAACGACTCTTCCATACCGAGTTATATAAAAAAATAGAAGAAAAACTGAAGGAAAATGCTAATGTATTAAAAAGGCAAGTAGATAGTGGGGGTAAAGAAAGAGAACGATTATTAAAGGGTATAGTCTTTGAGGAAAATGAAGAATTAGAAAATGCACTTCTAGAAGAAAGTTTAAATGACACATATATTCTTGAACTTCTCAGTGAACAATTAGAAAAAATGTACAAACAATCTAATCAATTAACTATAAAGATAGAGCAAGAGAAGTTGAAGCGGGATGAAGCAAAACGGCAAGTAGATGCTGCAGAAGATTTGTTAAAACAATTTAGGGTACTGGAAGAATTGAAATCAAAGAAAATAATATTAATGAATAGGCAACAAGAAATAGATAAGTACTCATTAGATATTGAGCGGGCTCAAAAAGCAAATAAACTTCAAAATCAAGAAGAGCTTTGTCATCGTATCAAGAAAGAGCTTGATGGATATAAGAAAATGTTAGAAAAAGAAGATACTGCTTTGAAAAACATGGAACATCAGTGGAAGATTGCACGTGAAAATCTATTAAAAGAAGAGCAACAAATCCAAGTAAGAGATGAATTAAAAAGTGAATTATTGAAATTACAGTCGTTGCAAGACGATGTGTACTCCTTTGCAACACGTCATAATGAACTTAGAAAAATAGAAGTTGAGTGGAATAAATGTCAACATTCTATTGAAACTGAAAAAATAAAAAACGAGAAAAATCAAAAAGAATTAAATGAAAAACGAACTAAACTGGAGAGTTTAAAAGAATTAAAAATATCAACATTTGAATTAGAAAATCAAGCAACAACGATGGAGAACATAATAAAATCGTTAAATAGTTTATTAGAAATTACGGAAAAATCAAGCCGATTAGAAACAAAAGTGAAAGAGTTATCTATGGAATTATCAGGTATCAAGAGTGCATTAACGGACGCACAAGCTACTTTAGATGATATAGAGGATAGATGGCTTAAAGGACAAGCTGGGCATTTGGCAGCATCCTTATCTGAAGGAATACCATGCCCTGTCTGTGGATCAACAGATCATCCAAAGATTGCAGAATTAGAATCTGATTTTCCGAATCAAGAAGATGTAAAAGCAGCAAAAAGAAGAGTGGATGAACTTCAAAAACAACAGACATCATTAGAAAGTGTACTAGTGAAATATAATACAGAATATGAAATGACGATTGAAAATAGAAATGAATTACAGCAAATTATTTTGACTTCCATCCCTTCATTTAAACTGGAAGATACAAAAAATCATCAATATTATTATAATGATAAGATCAAGAAACTTCGATTCGAATTAAGTAACTTTCAAAATGATCTGAAACAAATACCATTAATGGAAAAAGCAGTTCAGGAATTGGAAAGTAACGTAACAAATCAAACAGCTAATATGGATAAACTTGTTGAACTAGAGAGAAACCTTTCAATATCTTTTACTCAAGCATCTGCAACGGTACAAAAATTAAGCGAGATGATTCCAGAAGACATAAGAGAAAAAGATAACTACGATCGTAAAGTGGAAAAGTTGCAAAAAAAGTTAACGCTTATGGACCAAAGATTAGAACAAGCTCGGAATACGTATACGAATTTAAATGAAGCTCTTGCACATTTGAAAGGTACAGTAGAGAATATTACTGCTAATGTCAAAAATGCAACAGAAAAATTAACTTCTGAACGTAATGTATTTTTAGAAATGCTAGAAAATGAACAATTCGAATCATATACCGATTATCATGAAGCAAAGAAATCGAGTAATGAGATAGAACTATTACACCAAAAGATTCGTTCGCATCATGAAGAACTACGATCTGTTCGTGATCGAATTACCGATTATGAAACAAACTTAAAAGGGAAACAATCACCAAAATTAGAAGTATTAACACAAAATTTACATGTTGTAGAACAGAGATTAAAAGAATTAGAAGAACAACATAGCAGAATTTATTGGAATATAAAAAAGAATGAAGACGTGCAAATACAAGTTAACAAAATTAATGATGAGATTAAACAATTAGAGAATCAATACAACACGATCGGTCATCTAGCCGATATTACAAAAGGTCAAAATGAATTGCGCATATCTTTTGAAAGATTTGTACTTGGGTCTTTTTTAGATGATATATTACGTGCTGCAAATATTCGTTTATTAAAGATGACAAGTGGAAGATTTGAATTAATTAGGAATGAAAGTAGATCAAAAGGAAATGTACAAAGTGGTTTAGAATTACTTGTATTTGACCAATATACTGGACAAGAGCGACATGTGAAAACATTGTCTGGTGGTGAGAGTTTTAAAGCAGCTCTATCACTTGCATTAGGACTATCAGATGTAGTACAAGAAAATGCAGGTGGTGTATCACTTGAAACAATGTTTATTGATGAAGGTTTTGGTACACTTGATCCAGAATCCCTCGATAATGCAATAGAAGCCTTAATGGACATCCAAAGTAGCGGCAGACTTGTGGGTATCATTTCACATGTTCCAGAGTTAAAAGAACGGATTGACGCACGCTTGGAAGTTAGTGCAAGTCACGAGGGCAGTAAAGCTGATTTTTATTTTATCGGTAATTAACATGGTGGTGAGAGATAATCGAAAAGGCATATTTAATATCCATACTACTTTTTAGCTGGTTTATCACAGTAAGTTTACTTGTATTTACTGCATTCGCAATGAAACTTCAATATTATTTCATTGGTATAGCGCTTATTATCATTACTGTTGCTTCAGCATGGATCAATATAACAGTATATAAAAAATCAAGATTAATTCGTAAAAGTAAATAAAGGTGTTGGAAGAAATTTATATTAAGTAGCATCAAATCTGAATGATATTAGTGTATGTATACCGCTTCGGAAATACACTACGCTTTCCGCGAACATGTGATAAAAATAAAAGCCAAACTAGAAAATTAGTTTGGCTTTTAAGTCTTACAACTGTTTTAATTATGAGAAGTTTAGGATTTCCTGTTATAAATAAGAAAGATGATAATTGCAGAAATAAACATGATAAACATGAATCCGCCTAGAAATGTGGCGATTAATGTTAAGTCCAATGTAATCCCTCTTTCAAATCAATATTATGTATACTTTTATATAACATAACATGATTTGAAGTTTATTGTGTATGGAGATTTTAACAAATTAGAAACAACGGCTTTTTAAGCCGTTGTTTCATTAATGTTATCTAAAGGAGCCAAAGAGTTTTAGTAATCCTCTGATAATGACGGCTCCTGCAAATAACACGATGACGATAATCGCAATAATTTGCAAGGCAACTAAGAATGAGCTTAAAAGTGCTGCTGTTGCTGGAATTAGTGTTAACCCAAGGATAGCATATGCTGCAAGTACTACTGTAAGGTAAAGTGAATCTGTACCATTTAACAAATTCATTTTCATTCACCTCCTTATCCATATTCTATGTACAACCTAAAAATGAGGTGTAGGCTATGAAAAAAATAAGAAAAAATAAGAAAAAAGAACGAAAATATTACAAATATTTGCTATCTTGAATTTTAATGATAAAATGAATTATAAAATTAAATAACATGTTGTCTGCTAGGGGAGCCGAATGGCTGAGAGAAATCAATTAAAGATGAAACCCTTTGAACCTGATCTGGATGATACCAGCGTAGGGAAGCAGGCTTACTTTTTTATGTTGTGATTTCTGTTCATAAAATGGTTTGCCGCTTCCTAATCAGGGAGCGGTTTTTTGTTTTCCTAGAGTTTACTAGACAAATATAAAGGAGGATGAATAATGTCAAAGATGAAAAAGATGGCATTAACAGCCATGATTGCAGCTATAACAACAGTTACGAGCAACTTATTTTTTATTCCAGTAGGATTTACGCGTATCTTTCCAATGCAGCATTTTGCCAATGTAATTACGGCAGTCTTGCTTGGTCCAGCTTATGCTGTTGCTCAAGCGATTATAGTTTCTACGATACGTAATATCTCTGGTACTGGATCTATTTTTGCATATCCAGGAAGTATCATAGGGGCATTTTTAGCTGGATGGCTATTTATGAAAACAAGAAAGATGGAAATGGCATTTGTTGGTGAAGTTGTAGGTACTGGGATTATAGGGGCAATGGCATGTTATCCAATTGCAACTTTATTCCTTGGCCAAGAAGCTGCATTATTTGGTTTTATTCCCGCTTTCTTTGTGAGTTCTTGTGCAGGAGCAATTTTAGGATTTTTGTTATTAAAAGTACTTATGAAAAATTCATCAATAGGGGGAATTATTTATGAGAACAGCACTTACAATCGCAGGATCTGATTCAGGTGGAGGAGCTGGAATTCAGGCAGATTTAAAAACTTTTTCGGCACACCATGTATTTGGAATGTCAGTTATTACAGCTATCACTGCACAGAATACAGTGGAGGTTCGCTCAGTTCAAAATATTGACCTGACCATCATCCGTGATCAAATAGCGGCAGTATTTGAAGATATTGAGGTTCATGCAGTGAAAATAGGCATGCTTTCAACTCCGGAAATTGTGGAAACTGTTGCTCTTAATCTAGAAAGATATCAACCTAGTCATATTGTACTTGATCCTGTCATGATATCTAAAGGTGGACATCATTTATTAGAGGAAAATGCAGTCCAAAAATTAATCTCTGATTTAATTCCTCTTGCAACAATCATTACACCTAATATTCCAGAGGCGGAAGTACTTGCTTCCATGGAGATTCATAATGAAGAGGATATGTATGAAGCGAGTAAGATCATTCATAACAAAGGAGCATCCTCTGTTCTCTTAAAGGGCGGACATTTAGAGGGTGATGCTAATGATTTGTATTTTGATGGGAAAGATTTTTCATGGTTTAAGGGTAAGAGAATACCTACAAAAAATATTCATGGTACTGGATGCACCTTATCTTCTGCGATAGCAGCTAATTTAGCTAATGAGCAGAATGTTATAGATGCAATAGCTAATGCGAAAGAATACATTACAAATGCAATAAAATTCAGTCTGAATATTGGTCATGGACATGGACCAGCAAATCATTTTTACAATTTAACATCTACAGAACATGCAAAAGGGAGTTTATAATGTTACAAACCATTTCTGAACTATTTGAATTAGTGAAAGTCAAAAATCCGCTCATTCATCAAATTACGAATATGGTGACAATTAATGATTGTGCAAATGTAACACTAGCAATCGGAGCATCACCCGTAATGGCACATAGTCCTGAAGAAGTAAAGGATGTGGTGTCCCACGCACAAGCACTTGTATTAAATTGTGGCACTTTTAGTGAAGTTACCTTTCAATCTATGTTAAAGGCAGGAAAGCTTGCCAATGAACTCGGAATACCAATAATATTGGATCCAGTTGGTGTAGGAGCAATCACTTCTCGTGAAAAATATGTGAAATCGATATTAGAATCGATAAGAATTGATATTATTCGTGGCAATGAAAGTGAGTTAGATTGTTTAGCTGGTGGTATAGGCACTAGTAAAGGTGTAGATGCAATACATACAGGTCGTGATCATGAAGCTATAGCAAATAAAGTTGCTAATATGTTTGGTTGCATTGCAATAGTAAGTGGAGCGGTTGATGTAGTAAGTAATGGGGAAAGAACGGTACTAATAAAAAACGGCCACCCATATTTAACGAAAATAACTGGTACAGGTTGCATGTCTACAGCACTTATCGCTAGTTTTGCTAGTGTAACTAAAAATTTAATGGAGGCATCTATTGCTGGGATTTCCACCATGGGAATAGCTGGTGAACTAGCAGCAAAGAGTTTATCAGATAAAGAAGGGTTAGGTACATTTAAAGTCAATTTATTTGATGCTATAACGCACATGGATGGTAATATGTGGCGAAGAGGAGTGGACATATTTGAACAGTATTGATTATAGTCTTTATTTAGTAACGGATGAAACAAAACCAAAAGCAGAATTACTTTCAATTGTAGAAAGTGCTGTGATTGGTGGAGTTACAGTTGTGCAGTTGCGCGAAAAAAAAAGTAAGGGAAACGAATTTTACGAAAAGGCGTTAGCATTAAAAGCTTTATTAGATCGTTATTCTGTTCCATTAATCATTAATGATCGAGTGGATATTGCGTTAGCTGTTGGAGCTTCTGGTGTTCATATTGGCCAAGACGATATACCCCTTCAAGTTGTTAAAAGTATCATTCCATCAACTATGATAGTGGGTGTTTCGGTGAAAACCTTAGAAGCAGCAAAAATAGCTGAAGAAAATGGTGGTGATTATTTAGGGGTAGGATCTTGTTTCCCAACTTCTACAAAAGATGATGCGGAATTACTAGCGGATGGAA
The DNA here is from genome assembly GCA_007679095.1 of Paenibacillus bovis. Taxonomy (GTDB): domain Bacteria; phylum Bacillota; class Bacilli; order Bacillales; family Bacillaceae_C; genus Lederbergia; species Lederbergia graminis. The sequence continues at coordinate 75,639 of VEFU01000006.1, read as the reverse complement.
TGCTGCAAAAAATTAGAGAAAATGTACACATTCCAATAGTTGCCATTGGTGGGATTAATAAAGAAAATATATCGGAACTCATCAAATATCAGCCAAATGGATATGCTGTCGTATCCGCAATAATACAAGCTGACAATCCTAAAGAGGCTACAAAAAATTTGCTTCGTGAAATAAACTTGTAATAAAAACAACATGTATATGAAAAAAGTCTGTCATATTCCTTTGTTATGATGAGTTTGTTGGTAAAAACGAACTATAACAAAAGGAGGATGCAGATGAAGAAAGTACTAGTGATGATAACGGCAATATGTAGTGTACTTACTTTACAAGTAACAGGAACAGCACCTGTAAGCGATACTAATCATGAAATAACAACTGACTCATCTAACATTGTATCCTCTCTAGTAGACAAGCAAAAGGAAATAGCTATTCATCCTGAAAAAATGTCTGATTATGAAATGAAAGATAAAATAATGATAGATGATAATAAGAAAAATACAGCAACTTTAATGAAAAAAGATAACCAAACGGAGAAAGAGATGACGGTAACAGCTACTGCATATACTGCATATTGTAAAGGTTGTTCAGGAATAACAGCTACAGGACAAAATCTCCGAGAAAATCCTAGCCAAAAAGTAATTGCCGTTGACCCAAAAATTATTCCGCTTGGATCAAAGGTTCATGTAGAAGGTTATGGGACAGCTATTGCAGGAGATACAGGTGGTGCAATTAAAGGAAATAGAATTGATGTTTTTATCCCTTCAAGGGAAGATGCACTTGAGTTTGGAAGAAAAAAGATTAATATAACAATTATCGATTAACATGAAGCTAAGAAAAAAGAAGAGACTTTATAATATGAAAGCCGAACTATCTTGATATAAGTCAAGCAATAGTTTGGCTTTTTACTATATCTACCGCTCGTCACAGCTTTTTTATATAGGAATTAATGACGATTTTCTAACTTACAATGAAATGACTTTTATTAATTGAATAATGCTTGTATAATTGAAAGTTAGTTGTAAGTGCGGTTAAGTAGGTGAGAAACGAGTGGGCAAAAAAGCAAATAATAAACAATCAAAAAGAAGTAGAATGTTGTTGCTTGTTATGTTATTTCCGATAATAATAATTATCCTTATTGCTGTATATATTACAAGCTACCAGATACAACAATCAAAAAAACCAATAGTACCTGAGGAATTTATTCCTATATATAAAGCTGCAGAAGCTGAATATGGTGTTCCTTGGTATTTATTAGCTGCTCATCATCGAATAGAAACAATATTTTCGACAATGGAAACGATGGTTTCTCCAGTTGGTGCGGAAGGGCACATGCAATTTATGCCTTGTTCCTTTGTTGGTTGGTCACATCCAACATGCGGTGGATTAGGAAAAGGTGAGATACCAGAAGAGGAAAAAACCGATCCTGAAGTGATAAAAAAATATAACGGTTATGGTGTTGATGCAAATGGGGATGGTAAGGCAGATCCATGGGACATTGAAGACGCCATCTTTAGTGCTGCGAATTACTTAGCAGATCATGGTGCTGCTAATGGAGAACTTCAAAAAGCTATATATGCATACAATCATAGTGATAAATATGTAGAAGATGTTTTATATTACTTTGAACTTTATAAAGAAGAGTTTAGCAATGAAAAAAATGAAAACGGGAGCTAAATACTCCCGTTTCTCTATTATTTATTAAGAATTTCTACGACCTTTTGACATTGATCCTAATATTAAACTTAATACAAATACTAGTGCTAGTGAACCGATCAATGCAGGGATAATTGCGATATCGGCAATTTCTGGTCCCCAGTCTCCTAGTAGGGCACCGCCAATCCAAGCCCCAATTATACCAGCGATGATATTACCAATTACTCCGCCTGGGATGTCTTTTCCTAAAATTAAACCAGCAAGCCATCCGATGATGCCACCCATAATTAGGTATAATAAAAAGCCCATTCAATTCATCTCCTTTAGGATTTTGAATAATTGTCCAGCTTGGTAGTATTATTTCCGAAAAAAAAATGTTTAAACATTTTTTTGTCTAATTAATAAACTAGAAATTTTTTATTTTTCATTAAACTTATTTTTTGGTATGATAGAACATGGGGTTCATGTAAAGGATATTTATTAATTAAATAGTATCTTTACATGTAAGCAAGTAACATTCTCTATTATTTACTTATCATTATAATTATCATAAGATAGTAACCGGGAGAGATTGTTCATTACTAAGCTAAAACAAGCAAAGGGGGATTATTTTATGACACAATCCAAAAAAGATGTGTATAATGCTCGTTCTTCTTTTGATGTGAATGGAAAACGTTACCACTATTACCGTTTAGCAGCATTAGAAGAAGCTGGAGTGGCAAAGGTTTCTCGATTGCCTTATTCCATAAAAGTATTATTAGAATCTGTATTGAGACAAATGGATGGAAAAGTTATTAAAAAGGAACATGTAGAAGATTTAGCTAAATGGGCTAATGAAGTAAATGATGGGGAAGTTCCATTTAAACCATCACGTGTAATTCTTCAAGACTTTACTGGTGTACCTGCTGTTGTCGATTTGGCTTCTTTAAGAAAAGCGATGGCAGATATTGGTGGAGATGCTGAAAAAATCAATCCTGAAATTCCAGTTGATTTAGTTATTGACCACTCTGTTCAAGTTGATGCATATGGTACTCCTGAAGCTTTAAGAGTAAATATGGATTTTGAATTTGAAAGAAATGCTGAGCGTTATCAATTTTTAAGTTGGGCACAAAAAGCATTCGATAATTATCGTGCTGTGCCACCTGCTACAGGTATTGTTCACCAAGTTAACCTAGAGTATTTAGCAAATGTTGTCCATGCTGTAGAAGCTGAGAATGGAGAATATGAAGCATATCCGGATACATTAGTTGGAACTGATTCACATACAACAATGATTAACGGTGTTGGTGTTCTAGGTTGGGGTGTTGGAGGTATTGAAGCTGAAGCTGGAATGCTCGGACAACCTTCTTATTTCCCAATTCCAGAAGTCGTTGGTGTGAAATTAACAGGAGAAATGCCGAATTCTGCAACTGCAACTGATCTAGCATTAAAAGTTACTCAAGTGCTTCGTTCACATGGTGTTGTAGGTAAATTTGTTGAATTCTTTGGTTCTGGTGTAGCAACTCTTCCACTTGCAGATAGAGCAACAATTGCAAATATGGCACCAGAATATGGCGCAACTTGCGGATTCTTCCCTGTTGATGATGAGACATTAAGTTACCTTCGATTAACTGGTCGTCCTGAAGAACAAATTGCTCTTGTTGAAAAATACTTAAAAGAAAATGATATGTTCTTCACAGTTGATAAAGAAGATCCAGTATATAAAGATATTGTAGAAATTAATCTTTCTGAGATTGAAGCAAATCTATCAGGTCCAAAACGACCACAGGATTTGATTCCTTTATCTCAAATGCAATCACAATTTAAACAAGCACTTCAATCTCCAGTAGGTAACCAAGGATTTGGACTTGAACCTTCAGAGATTACAAAAGAAGTTGAAGTGAAGTTTGATAATGGTGATACAGCAGTAATGAAGACAGGTGCAATTGCAATTGCTGCAATCACTAGTTGTACAAATACATCTAATCCATATGTAATGCTTGGTGCTGGATTACTTGCAAAAAAAGCTGTAGAAAAAGGATTAGAAGTACCGAAATATGTAAAAACTTCTTTGGCTCCAGGATCAAAAGTTGTAACAGGGTATTTACGTGATGCAGGTTTAATGCCATACATGTCTAAACTAGGTTTCGACTTAGTTGGTTATGGTTGTACTACATGTATTGGTAACTCTGGACCACTTAAAGAAGAAATTGAAAAAGCAATACAAGAAAATGATCTACTTGTTACTTCCGTACTATCAGGTAACCGAAACTTTGAAGGTCGTATCCATCCATTAGTTAGAGGGAACTATTTAGCATCTCCTCCACTAGTAGTTGCATACGCATTAGCTGGAACAGTAGATATCGATCTAAATAACGATCCACTTGGAAAAGATAAAGACGGTAACGATGTCTTTATGAAGGACATCTGGCCTTCTAGAGAAGAAATTGTCGAAGCGGTGACACAAACTGTTACACCTGAACTATTCCGTAAAGAATATGAGCGTGTATTTGATGATAACGAGCGTTGGAATGCAATTAAGACAAGCAATGATCCATTGTATAAGTGGGATGAAAATTCCACATATATTCAAAATCCACCGTTCTTTGAGAACTTATCAAATGAGTTAGATGAAGTTAAACCATTAACAGGTCTTCGTGTCGTTGGTAAGTTTGGTGATTCTGTAACAACAGACCACATTTCTCCAGCAGGTGCGATTGGTAAAGACACACCTGCAGGTAAGTACTTACTTGAAAATGGTGTTCAACCTCGTGATTTCAACTCATATGGTTCAAGACGTGGTAACCATGAAGTTATGATGCGTGGAACATTCGCTAATATTCGTATTCGTAACCAAATTGCTCCAGGTACAGAAGGTGGCTTTACAACTTACTGGCCAACAGGAGAAGTACAATCAATTTATGATGCTTGCATGCGTTATAAAGAAGATGGAACTGGTCTCGTTGTATTAGCTGGTAAGGATTATGGCATGGGATCTTCCCGTGACTGGGCAGCAAAAGGAACGAATTTATTAGGTATTAAAACAGTTATTGCAGAAAGCTTTGAAAGAATTCACCGCTCTAACCTTGCAATGATGGGAGTTTTACCATTGCAATTTAAGAAAGGTGAAAATGCTGAAGTCCTTGGTTTAACTGGTAAAGAACTAATCAATGTCCACATTGATGAAAATGTTAAACCACGCGATATCGTTAAAGTTACAGCTATTGCTGAAGATGGTAGTAAGAAAGAATTTGAAGTACTTGTTCGCTTTGATTCTGAAGTTGAAATTGATTATTACCGCAATGGTGGTATTCTTCAAATGGTACTACGCGGAAAATTAGCTGAATAATTGAAACAGAAAGGGCTATCCAATAAGTCATCATAATTGACTTATTGGATCCCTTTTTTTGTATCATTTTTTAGCGCTTCATTGATTTTAGCCATTATAATTAGTGCAATTATTTGCGAAGACATAAGTTCATTTTAGAAGTATATGATTTTTGATAAAAAAATTAGAAAATTTGGTTTAGTAAGTCATTAAAAAGATAATACTAATGGTATGACAAAAAAGGAGTGAAAAAAGTGAGAAGACCGATAAAGAAAAGTTTCTCCGAATTAGTGCAAGAAAATAAACAAGAGCTATTAAGGGATAGTGAAGCACTAGAAAGAATTGAAGAAAAGTTAGAAGAAAAACAATTAAGAAAAGCATAAAATCATCGACATAATTCCTTTCATTCAGGTAATGATATACGTGTGAAAGGAGGCGGATGGATGAGTAATCAAAAGAAACATAGTCAACAAAATTATACGCCTGATCATTTAGGAGAAAAAAACGGACCTTCTGAATCTAATAAAGGCAGAAAAATGGCAGATAAGACTGGTCAGCAGCCGGACGTTATTCAAACAAAAGGTGAATAATAAAACAACATGATTCTATTCAACTTAGAAAGGAATGTTATAAATGCCTAACAATAGACCAAATCCAGATGATCGTAGTGATAATGTAGAAAAATTGCAACAGGCCATCCATAACACGATTGAGAATATGGAAGAAGCAGAAGCAACAATGGAGCTATCTAATAGTAAAGATAGCGCTAACATAGCAGCTAAAAATGAAAGGCGTAGAGAAAGCATTGAAGGTATGCGTGAAGAAATTAAAGATGAAGCAGCTTCACAAGGAAATGATTATCAGTAAGTTTAACCGGCAAATGCCGGTTTTTTATGTTAAGTTACAAAGTCATTTTCTTTCTCAATCATAATAGAAAGTGATAAACTTAACATATAAATTGTAGCAAGGGGAAGTATTGATGTTAATATCAGAAGCAAATATAGATGTAAGATATGCAGAAACAGATCAAATGGGAATTGTATACCATGCAAATTACTTAGTATGGATGGAAATTGGCCGTACAAAGCTTATTGAGGATCTAGGCTTTAAATATACTCAATTAGAAAAGGATGGAATACTAGCGCCTGTTATTGATGTACAAGTTACATACCACCATCCATTGAGATATGGTGAAAAAGCAATCGTCAAAACTTGGATTGATGAATATAACGGTCTAAGAACTACTTATGGATATGAAATACGAAAAGAAAATGGAGAACTAGCTGTAACAGGTTCTACTAAACACGTTTGTGTGAAAAGTGAAAATTTTAAACCAGTATCTTTACGTAAATTATATCCGGATTGGCATCAAGCATATGAGTCCGCAAAAAAACCAACGTTAGAAGGGAAATAGATAGATGGCGTTTGGTATTTCTAAAAATGAACTGAAGAAATGGAAGAAATTAATAGATGATGGGGAAATAGCCTTTATCACCCATTACTGGCTAGATGATCGTTTTCCTGGAATAAATACAGTTACAAAGGTGGGCTGCAATGATTTACTTCGCCTTGCTGATTGGGGAAAGGGATATGGTCTAAAAGGTGAATGGATTCATCATAGGAAGGATGGCTATTCCCATTTTGATCTGTTAGGGGAGAAACAAGTAGAAATTCTTACAAAAGAAGGTTTATTAAGCCAATTGGAATCCTTCAAAACTCCATATTATTTGAAAACAGCTACAAAACGATGATGAATCGTTTGTAGCTGTTTTGCTAGAGATGTTATTTAACTTCTTTAAAAAATTCTCTAATTTCAGCACTACTTAAACTAGTAAATCCTTTTTCTACAGCTTCATCGAGTGGGTAGACTCGATAATTGGCAAATTGAATACTACTTGAAAAAGTAGGGTGGAGTATCGGGTCCTCTATTGATATCGTTGTTTCGTTATTTCGTATTTCTTTTGTTAATGTGACTTCAATCATCCCGCCAATATCTTTATAATCCCAAATTTGTCCTGAAAGGAAATTCCCTAAAGAATAAATGACAAGTCCTTTACTACCATCTTCTCTTTCAATCCACTGCATCGGTTGCAAAACATGTGGATGGTGACCAAAAATAATATCTGCACCAGCTTTTATAAATTCATCAGCTAATTGTCGTTGTTCTTGATTCGGTTGCCGCTGGTATTCATTTCCCCAATGTAATGCTAGTAGAACAACATCTGATATAGGTTTCGCTTTCTCGATATCTGATAAAATTAACTCTCTATCTAGAAGATTAACGACATAATCTTTTCCTTCTGGAATTGGTATTCCATTGAGCCCATATGTGTAAGAAAGGACTGCAATCTTTATTCCATTGACATTCATTACGCGGATTGTGTTTCGGTCTTCTTCGCTTTTAAATGTACCTGTGTATGGAAGACCGACCTTCTCGTAGTATTCAATCGCACTTAATAAAGCCAATGAAGGGGTTCTGCGATCAATAGAGTGATTATTTGCGGTTGTAACCATATCAACGCCAGCTTCCATTAGTGCATCCACTATTTCAAATGGGCTGTTAAACGTAGGATAACTTGAGATTCCAAACTCCGGACCACCCGGAGTTGATTCTTGGTTAGCAATTAAAAAGTCTGGCTTTTGTAAGATCGAATGAACAGGTTTAAACATTGGATTAAAATCATAACCATTTTCTGTTAGTGCATCATTATAAACTGTATCATGAAGTAATATATCCCCAATGCCACCTATTACAGCTTTGGTTTTAAAAGGTTTTGGTTCCGTATTTGCCTCTTTTTGTTCGAGTAAAGTCGCTGTAAGTGCTTCTGAATTCTCGCTTGAATTGTCTCGTAATCCTTGATATAGCAGGACAGAGATAATGCCGATTACTAGAACACCAATAATTGATATAACACTCACTTTTTTCATGTAACAATCCATCTTTCTGCTTATATTATTCAAAAATTGTTTCCACTATTTGAAATGTAATTGATTTAATCTTTTCCTAAATCCATTTTACTTTTGGTTCTGTTTTATCCCGAATTCTTTTTAAGTTTTCTTTATGCCGGATGATTACAAAAGAAGCTAGAGCTACTACTACGATGATGAGTGGTATGTCGCCTCTAAATAAGGTATATATTACAGCAAATATACCTGCTATAATACTGGACAATGATACATATTTCGATATTTTGAGACTCACTAAAAATACTACCACTAGCAATATAAATAGTATTGGATCATATCCGAGTAGTACACCTCCAGATGTCGCAACTGCTTTTCCACCTCGAAACCCTGCAAACAGAGGAAACATATGACCAATAACTGCAATAACTCCTGCTATTAAACTGTGGATTTCTAAATCGAAAATAACAGGTAATAATACCGCTAACGTTCCTTTTAATATATCCACTAATGTAACAACAATTCCCGCTCTTTTTCCAAGTGTACGGAATGTATTGGTAGCTCCAAGATTACCGCTACCAAACTGGCGGATATCTTTGCCATAAAAAACTTTTCCCACTATTAACCCTGACGGAATAGACCCTAATATATAAGCTAAAATAAGAACAATTGCAATAAGTGCATATTCCATACACATTTCTCCTTTATGTATTCCTTTTATTCGACATGAACATTGTACCATGTAGAAACTGGAAATGAAAAAACTATTTATATTTTTACTATCATAAGTTGCGCTAGGTCAAGCAATGGATTACGATAGGTTTAATATAATCCTAATAAGGAGGAGTTAAAATGGCAATGGAGTATCCTAGTCGAGAAGAGATCGGTGAAATATTAAAGAAGGCTAAGAGAATCGCGGTAGTAGGATTAAGTGATAACCCAGAACGCACATCCTATATGATTGCAGAAGCAATGCAGTCTGCCGGTTATGAGATTATACCAGTTAATCCTCAAGTAGATGAAGTATTAGGAGTAAAGGCTGTTTCTTCATTAAAAGAAATTGACGGTCATATTGATATTGTAAATGTATTTAGAAGAGCTGAATTTTTACCTGAGATCGCAAAAGAATTTGCAGAAATTGATGCAGATGTTTTTTGGGCCCAACTTGGTATTGAGAATGAAGAGGCATATACATTCTTAAAAGAAAAAGGGTATACTGTGATTATGGATAGATGTATTAAAGTTGAGCATGCTTTAACAAAATAATAGAAATAAAGAGCGCATCTAGTTGCGCTCTTTTTATTGATTTAGTTAATGTATGGTAAAACTTTGTTTGAAGCATATTTGCCAAAAACGAGGTCACAGATATAAAATAAGACATAAGTAGCTTTTTCTGATATAGTAAAGTGTACGAACGGTTGTTTGTGTTGTTTTTGGAAAGGGGTATATGAGTGACAAATAGACAAAATAATTTTGAATACAATGATGAATCCATTCAAGTTTTGGAAGGACTTGAAGCTGTTAGAAAAAGGCCAGGTATGTATATTGGATCGACTGATTCTAGAGGATTACATCATCTTGTATATGAAATTGTAGATAACTCAGTTGATGAAGCATTGGCTGGATTCGGTAAACAAATTAAAGTGATAATTCATAAAGATAACAGTATAAGTGTTGAAGATGATGGACGTGGTATGCCTACTGGTATGCATCAAACCGGAAAACCGACTACTGAGGTTATTTTAACGGTATTACATGCAGGTGGGAAATTCGGTCAGGGTGGATATAAGACAAGTGGTGGGCTACATGGTGTTGGTGCCTCAGTTGTAAATGCACTCTCTGAATGGCTAACTGTTACGATACATAGAGATGGGAATAAGTACGAACAAAAGTTCCGTGATGGTGGAAAGCCTATAACAACTTTAGAAAAGATAGGAACAACAAGGAAAACAGGTACAACCATACACTTTAAACCTGATTCAAAAATATTTAGTACGACCGTGTTTAATTATGATACGTTAACAGAAAGACTTCGCGAGTCTGCATTCTTATTAAAAGGTCTAAAAATAGAAGTGATAGACCTTAGACATGATCAACATGACGTGTTCCATTATGATAACGGGATAGAAGCGTTTGTTGAATATTTAAATGGAGAAAAGGATGTATTACATCCTGTCGCTTCGATTGAAGGAACTGCTAACGATATCGAAGTTGAATTTGCCTTTCAATTTAATGATGGCTTCACGGAGAATATGCTTTCGTTCGTAAATAATGTACGAACAAAAGATGGAGGTACACATGAAGTCGGGGCAAGGTCAGCGATGACAAGAATTTTTAACGAGTATGCACGGAAAACAGGGTTACTAAAAGAAAAAGATAAAAATCTAGAAGGTTCTGATATTAGAGAGGGTCTTTCTGCGATTGTTTCTGTGCGAATTCCAGAAACAATGCTTCAATTTGAAGGGCAAACAAAAGGGAAACTCGGTACTTCAGAGGCAAGATCTGCAGTTGATACCGTCATTACGGAGCACTTAACTTATTTCTTAGCAGAAAATCATGATGTTAGTACACTTCTAGCAAAGAAAGCTGTAAAGGCGGCCCAAGCTCGTGAAGCTGCTAGAAAAGCAAGAGAAGAAGCTAGGAGCGGGAAGAAGAGGCGGAAGACGGATACACTTTTATCTGGAAAATTAACACCTGCTCAATCTCGTAATCCCGAAAAAAATGAACTATATCTTGTGGAAGGGGATTCTGCTGGTGGTTCAGCGAAACAAGGAAGAGATAGAAAATTCCAGGCAGTATTACCACTTCGCGGAAAAGTGATTAATACCGAAAAGGCGAAGTTACAAGATATTTTCAAAAATGAAGAAATTAATACTATCATTCATACGATTGGTGCTGGCGTAGGACCAGATTTTGACATAAATGATGTCAACTATGACAAAATTGTTATTATGACCGACGCTGATACAGACGGAGCACATATTCAAGTTTTATTACTAACATTTTTCTACCGTTATATGAGACCCCTTATTGAAGCGGGTAAAGTATATATTGCTCTACCACCTTTATATAAAGTAAGTAGGGGAACAGGTAAAAAGGAAATAATTGAGTATGCGTGGACGGATGAAGAACTAGATTCCGTTATTAAAAAAGTAGGAAAAGGCTACATGCTTCAGCGCTATAAAGGTCTTGGAGAAATGAACGCTGATCAGCTATGGGAAACAACGATGAACCCAGAAACTAGAACTCTTATTAGAGTCTTAATAGATGATGTTGCAAGTGCAGAGAGAAGAGTGACAACATTAATGGGTGATAAAGTAGAACCTCGTAGAAGATGGATTGAAAATAACGTACAGTTTGGTATGGAAGAGGATAGTAGCATTTTAAATAATGAACATCTTCATGAGGAAGGAGGGCAACCAGCATTATGAGTTTAATGGAAAAGTTTCAAAATCTACCATTAGAAGATGTAATTGGTGACCGTTTTGGGCGCTATAGTAAGTATATTATTCAAGAACGTGCTTTACCTGATGCTCGTGATGGGTTAAAACCAGTGCAACGTCGTATACTTTTTGCGATGCATATGGAAGGAAACACAGCTGAAAAAGGTTTTAGAAAATCTGCAAAGACTGTTGGTAATGTTATTGGTAACTACCATCCACATGGAGATACTTCCGTATATGATGCCATGGTACGTATGAGCCAGCCATGGAAGGTACGTCAAAGCTTAATAGAAATGCATGGGAACAATGGTAGTGTAGACGGTGACCCTCCTGCCGCAATGAGATATACAGAGGCAAGGCTTTCGAAAGTAGCATCCGAGTTATTAAGAGATATTGATAAACGAACAGTTGATTTTGTACCTAACTTTGATGATACATCTTCAGAACCGACTGTTCTACCAGCTCGCTTTCCAAACCTCTTAGTAAATGGCTCCACTGGAATTTCCGCAGGTTATGCTACGGATATCCCCCCTCATCATTTAGGAGAAGTGATAGATGCTGTCATTATGAGAATGGATAAGCCTTCATGTACAGTTGAAGATTTAATGACAGTATTAAAAGGACCAGATTTTCCAACAGGTGGAATAATTCAAGGTATTGATGGTATTAAAAAGGCGTACAAAACTGGTAGAGGAAAAATGGTTATCCGGGCGAAAACTGCGATTGAAACTGTTCGAGGTGGACGTGAACAAATTGTCATAACAGAGATTCCTTATGAAGTAAATAAAGCAAATCTCGTTAAGAAAATGGATGAGTTTCGATTAGATCGTAAAGTAGAAGGAATTTCTGAAGTTCGGGACGAAACCGATAGAACAGGTCTACGTATTGTAGTTGAATTGAAGAAAGATGCTAATGCAGAAGGTGTTTTAAATTACTTATTTAAAAATAGTGATCTTCAAGTAACATATAACTTTAATATGGTTGCTATTGATGAAAAACGGCCAAAGCTTATGGGGTTACTAGGACTTTTAGATGCATATATTGGCCACCAAAAAGAAGTAATTAAAAACAGGTCTACGTATGAACTTGAAAAAGCAAAGGAAAGACATCATATCGTTGAAGGATTGATGAAGGCTTTATCTATCCTTGATGAAGTTATCGCAACCATTCGTGCTTCAAAGGATAAGCGAGATGCGAAGGATAACCTCATTGAAAAATTTAGTTTTACAGAAAAACAAGCAGAAGCAATCGTTTCACTCCAATTGTATCGACTAACAAATACAGATATAACTGCACTGGAAACAGAAGCAAAAGAGTTAATGAATACGATAGCTTATTTGAAAGAAATCTTAGAAAGTGAAAGCAAGCTTCTAAATGTGATTAAGAAAGAATTAAGGTTAATTAAGAAGACATATAATGATGAGCGTTTAACTGTCATTGAAGATGAAATATCTGAAATAAAAATTAATCTGGAAGTATTAATTCCTAATGAAGATGTAATAGTTTCTGTCACAAAAGAAGGTTATATTAAACGGACGAGTCTCCGTTCTTACACCGCATCTAACGGTCAGGATTTAGCCATGAAAGAAACCGATCGTTTGATCGCCTTACACGAGCTAAATACGACAGATACATTATTGTTATTTACTAATAAGGGTAATTATTTATACTTCCCAGTCCACGAAATTCCTGATATTAGATGGAAGGACCTTGGTCAGCATGTTGCCTCCATTATCCCAATAGCACGTGATGAGGAAATTATCGAAGTAATCCCTGTAAAGGATTTTGATGAAAATAAATTCATCATGTTCTTTACAAAAAATGGTATGGTTAAGAAATCATCTCTATTATTATACAAGGCTCAACGTTATTCCCGCCCACTTGTAGCGATTAACCTAAAAGCTGATGATGAAGTAGTTAGCGTCCATGTTACAGATGGTTCTCAGGATGTATTTATCGTAACAGAAGGCGGCTATGCATTATGGTATTCGGAAGAGGAAGTAAATCAAGTCGGTGCTAGAGCAGCAGGTGTAAAAGCAATCAACTTAAAAGAGAATGATTATGTAGTTAGTGGGGAAGTTTTACCTACAAATTATCAGCTTGAAGATATTGGGGTTCTTATTGCAACCCAGCGTGGTGCCATTAAGAAAATGAAACTTTCTGAGTTTGAGAAAGCAACTAGAGCCAAGCGTGGAGTTATTATTTTACGCGAATTAAAAACAAATCCACACCGCATTATCGGTATGAAGATTACAAATAACCAAGAACGGTTTATATTGATAACTGATAATGGAACAGAAGAGGTCATTGACAGCACGACATTAAAATACCATGATCGCTATTCTAATGGCTCATTCTTAGTTGATGAATCTCAAAATGGAAAATCACTATTCCTATTGAGGGATATTATACCGTCAACACAAACTTAACAAAATAAAAAATAAAGTCTTTTTTAAAAAGGCTTTATTTTTTTTATAAAAATTTATAAATATACTATTGTATTTATTTTTATTCACAGTATAATAATAAACATCATCATTATTTTTAATGTATTTATTGATAACCATTGTTTTACAAACAATGTGTTTGAAACATATCATACTGAAATTATACATATGCGCTACTCATTTATAGGAGTGAATAAAAAATGAAAGTTGGAATTATTGGAGCAACAGGATATGGAGGGGCTGAGTTACTTCGTATATTAAATTCACATCCAGAATTTACAATCTCAGCAATTTATTCCTCATCACAACAAGGTAAAATGATCCAGGAACATTACCCACATTTAACAGGTATTGTACCAAATACATTAGAGGAAATTGATCCGAATAAAATAGCGGAAGATACAGATCTTGTATTTTTAGCAGCACCATCTGGAGTCGCTACAAAGCTCGCTCCTTCGTTATTAGAAGCTGGGTGCAAAGTAATAGATGTATCAGGTGATTTTCGATTAAAAAACACAGAAGATTATGAGCATTGGTATCAAAAAGAGGCTGCTCCAACTGAATGGATTGAAAAAGCTGTATATTGTCTTCCAGAGCTAAATCGAAAGGATGTTCAAACTGGAACACAATTCATATCCAATCCTGGATGCTATCCAACAGCAACATTACTAGGATTAGCACCTTTAGCACAGTCAGGATGGCTTGTAGAAGGATCCGTCATTATAGATGCTAAATCAGGAGTATCAGGAGCTGGACAGTCACCAAGCTTAGCAACCATATACAGTGAATTAAACGAGAATTTAAAGATTTATAAGGTGAATAAACATCAACATATACCAGAAATTGAGCAAATGTTGAATAAGTTTGGATATTCTTCACCAATCACATTCCAAACCCATTTGATTCCGATGACTCGAGGTATTATGGCAACTATTTATGGAAATGTAAATACGGATGTAACGGAAGATGATGTGTGGAATCTATTTTCAGAGTTTTATAGAAATGAACCATTTGTAAGAGTAAGAGAAATGGGAATATTCCCAGCAACAAAAGAAGTAACAGCTTCCAATTACTGTGATATTGGAATATCATTTGATGAACGTACAGGGAGAGTTACCATCGTCTCTGTTATCGATAACTTAATGAAAGGTGCTGCAAGTCAAGCAGTACAAAATGCAAATATTATGTTCGGTTTTGAGGAAACTGCTGGATTGAAGTTCAGCCCAGTTTATCCATAACACCATTAGAGGAGTGTAAAATTATGCAAACAACAAGTAATCAGCAATTAATCAAAGTAGAAGAAGGAAGCATTGTTTCACCGCTAGGCTTTTCTGCAACTGGCCTTCATACGAAGGTAAAGCGGAAACGCAATGATCTAGGTTTAATATATTGCGATGTTCCAGCGGAAGCTGCAGCCGTCTATACATTGAACCAAATTATTGCTGCTCCTCTAACTGTTACAAAGGAAAGCATTGGATATGAAGGTAAATTACAAGCGGTAGTAATTAATAGTGGAAATGCTAATGCATGTACAGGTAAGCAAGGATTTCTTGATGCGATGGCGATGAGAGATGCTGTTGCTAATATATTTTCTATTAACAATCATTATGTGGCAGTTGCTTCTACTGGTGTTATTGGAGAGAAAATGCCAATGGAGAAGATAATCCCAGGAATTGATAATTTGGATCCGCAAAAAACAATTCAGGGTGCTGAGAATTTTAATGAAGCAATATTAACGACAGATACATGTAGTAAAACAACATGTTATGAAACTGTTATTGATGGAGTAAAAATAACAATGGGTGGATCTGCGAAGGGATCTGGTATGATTGCTCCGAATATGGCAACAATGCTTGGTTTTATAACTACCGATGCAAATATTCCACATGTTCACTTACAAGCAGCTTTAAAAGAAGTTACGAACAAAACATTTAACCGCATCACTGTGGATGGCGATACTTCTACAAATGATATGGTTATTGTAATGGCGAGTGGATTAGCAAACAATTCGTCACTCACACCAGAACATCCAGAATGGGATAAGTTTTTACACATACTAAATCAAGTTTGCCAAGACTTAGCAATCATGATAGCTCGTGATGGTGAGGGAGCAACTAAATTAATAGAAGTAAATGTTGTAGGGGCGTTAAACGATGACGAGGCTGGGAAAATTGCAAAGACAGTTGTAGGCTCTGATTTAGTGAAAACAATGATATATGGTGCAGATCCTAACTGGGGTCGATTAATGATGGCAGTAGGAAGAAGCGGGATGACGATTAACCCGTTGACCATTGACATAAAAATAGGTCCACATCAATTGCTAATGAATAGTGAGCCAGTAAATTATGAAGAAGCTGTACTAAGTAATTATTTGACTCATTCAGAGGTGGACATTCATATTAACTTGAATATTGGAACAGGTATTGGGAAAGCTTGGGGTTGTGATTTAACGTACGATTATGTACGGATTAATGCAAGTTATCGAACATAATTCTTGAAGAGGGAGGAGCTTAATCATGGATGGAATGATTGTAATTAAATGTGGTGGCAGCATGATTGACACGCTGTCAACTGAATTTTTTGATAGTATAAAAAAATTGCAAAGCAACGGCTTGAAACCCATCATCGTTCATGGTGGCGGACCTGCCATTAACAAGATGCTCGAGAGCTTGCAAATAGAATCTGAATTTGTAAATGGATTACGAAAAACGACTGATGAAGTAATGAACGTAGTTGAAATGGTACTATCCGGATCTATCACTAATCAATTAGTTCGTGGTTTACAAGCAAATGGAATTAATGCGATTGGCATTACTGGGTCTGATGGAGGATTACTAAAAGCTAAAGCAATTGATAAAGAAAAGTTAGGTTTTGTTGGTGATATAACAGCAGTGAATGAAACCATTTTGTATAATTTAACATCGATTGGTTTAGTTCCAGTAATTTCGCCAATTGCCATTAATAATAATGGAGACGAACTATTAAATATTAATGCAGACACAGCAGCTGCAGCAATAGCAGTTGCTGTTAAAGCTAGTAAAATATTATTCGTAACAGATGTTCCAGGAGTGTTAAAAAATAACGAAATTGTTGAAACTGCCACATCAAAAGAAATGCTGTCATTGATTGATGACGGGACAATTTCTGGTGGTATGATACCAAAGGTCAAAGCTGCATTACACAGTCTTGAAGGTGGTATGACCGAAGCGATGATTGTTAGTGGGCAGTCTTACCTATTAGATGGCAAAAAAATCGTAGGAACGACAATCCGCAAAGAATTGGAGATTGTGAATTAATATGACATATTTATTTAATAATTATGGGCGCTGGGATATTGAACTTGTCGAAGGTAAAGGTACGAAAGTAATAGATTCAAAAGGAAAAGAATTTATAGACTTCACATCCGGAATTGGAGTATGTAATCTTGGCCATTGTCATCCTCATGTAGTGGAGGCAACGACAACACAGTTGAATAAAATCTGGCATACATCCAATTTATTTGAAAGTTCATTACAAGAAAAAGTAGCAGAAAAATTAACGAAATATTCAAATGGTGGAGCTGTGTTTTTCTGTAATAGCGGAGCAGAAGCAAATGAAGCAGCAATAAAATTAGCTCGTAAACATACAGGCAAATCGAAAGTTATCACTTTTATGAAGTCTTTCCATGGTCGCACATTTGGAACGATGGCTGCTACGGGGCAAGATAAGGTGAAAGTTGGTTTTGGTAAAATGTTAGAGACATTTGTGCATTTGCCATACAATGATATTGATGCTTTAGAGAAGGAAATTGATGAAAATACAGCAGCTGTCATGTTGGAAGTAATTCAGGGTGAAGGTGGAGTCAATATTGCCGATCCAGCATTCCTAGTAGTTGTCGAAAATTTATGTCGCCAACATAATGTATTGTTAATCGTGGATGAGGTACAAACAGGAATTGGTCGAACTGGAGCTCCGTTTGCTTATCAACACTATCACATCTCCCCAGATATAATAACTTCTGCTAAAGGCTTAGGAAATGGATTTCCAACAGGAGCAATTATCGCCAAAAAAGAATTATACGAAGTTTTTGGTCCAGGAAGTCACGGCTCTACTTTTGGTGGAAATCCATTGGCAATGACAGCAGCTAATGCAACATTAGAGATTGCCTTTGATAACGAATTTTTAAAGGAAGTCGAAGCAAAAGGTAATTACTTGTATAAAAGATTACTTGATGAATTAAAGGATGTATCAGATTTAGTAGCAATTCGTTATAAAGGGTTAATGTTTGGTCTTGAATTTACAGAGGAGATTGCTCCGTTACTCCCGATTTTACGTGAGCAGGGACTACTTGCTTTATCTGCAGGTCCAAATGTACTGAGACTTCTTCCACCTTTAACAGTGTCAATCGAAGAGTTAGATAGTGCAATTGAAATAATTGCTAAGACAGTCATTACAAATAGTACAGCGTCTAGTTCCCAAAAGTGACGATTATTATTGAACAAACAACTAGGATGTTTTTGTAAAGGGTGATTACGTGGAATATATAAAAAGTAATTTAAAGGGAAAGCATTTATTAACATTGGCGGATTTGAGTTCTGATGAAATACTTCAGTTAATCGAAGATGCAGTCCAACTAAAGAAAATGCAAAAAGAAGGAAAACCTCATCTGTATTTAAGCGGTAAGACATTAGCGATGATTTTTGAAAAATCTTCTACAAGAACGCGTGTATCGTTTGAAGTAGGGATGAATCAACTCGGCGGACATGCGTTATTTTTGAGTCGCACCGATATTCAATTAGGCAGAGGAGAAACAGTTCCTGATACTGCAAAGGTTCTATCTCGTTATGTAGATGGTATTATGATTCGAGCCCACGAACATAGTGGTGTAGAAGAATTAGCAGCAAATTCAACCGTACCAGTAATTAATGCTCTTACGGATGACTTTCATCCATGCCAAGTATTAGCTGACCTTTTAACACTTTATGAGGTAAAGGGAGAATTAAAAGGGAACAAATTAGCTTATGTCGGTGACGGAAATAATATGGCTCATTCTTTATTGATCGGCTGTGCAAAGACTGGAGTACATTGTTCTATTGCTTCTCCTAAGGGATATGAACCAAATCCTAGTATCGTAGAATTAGCTCTAGAAATTGCTCTAGAAACAGGCGCAAAGATTGTTGTAACAAATCAACCTGAGGAAGCAGTAGCAAATGCTGACGCAGTCTATACAGATGTTTGGGCAAGTATGGGCTGGGAAGACGAGCAAGAAGTTAGATTGCAAGCATTTCAAGGTTATCAGGTCAATCAAGAATTAATGTCTTATGCAAAAGAGGATGCGATATTTTTGCACTGCTTGCCAGCTAAACGTGGACAAGAGGTATCAGCAGAAGTAATTGATGGACCACAATCACTCGTGTTTGAGGAAGCAGAAAATCGTCTTCATGCTCAAAAAGCATTGATGGTCGCCTTAATGGGCTAAACCGTATGTAACCACTAATAGGCACTTGTCATATAATGGAGTAATCCTATTGACAAGTGCTTTTTTGGTTTTTTTATCCTTTATTAAGTGGGATTTGAATGAAATAAAAAGGGGAGCAGCATGATGGAAAAGTTACGGTCTGATCAATTTACTGTCATGATTATTCCACCCGCAACCTCCTATGGACCTGTGGATGGAAGGAAGTATACCTTATCTGGAATAGATTCGGAAATATCGAAAGTCTTATCAATCGGAAGTAAGTATAACTTAAATAAATATCCAAATAATCGAGAGGACGTTTTCATCGCTGAATGGCTACCAAAATTGGGTGAGTATGTTCTTTCCGGTGAATTGCTCATCAGTAGAGAAGGGATGAGCGAGGCTGATGCTCGTAATAGATATGAGCGTATGTTATCGGAACTTCCAAATATGCTTGCTACAATTTTTCAAGCAGACCATTCTATATTTAAGTATGCTCCTTGGCTCATGGACGCCCCTATTTTCGTACAATGTGATTCCCATATACCGTACTTGTGTACATTAAAGCAAATGGGTACGCCTAGGAATTATTTCTAATACGATAACAAAATGTGATGCCAGACTATCAAAACAAACTAGCCTGGCATATTTTCTTTCGTACACTATTCATTATTTGAGGTATCTTCCTTATAAAAACGTTCTCCAGTATCAGGATTATAGTATACAATTAATTTCTTTTTCGTTGTAGGATCGATCGAAACTTCTTTCGTGCGTATAAATCCTTCTGGTACTTGTTTACCATGTTTTATTTTAAATCTACGATCCCAAACGAACCAGGACCCTATAATTAAAACAATTAAAATTATGATTTGAATTCCATAAAACCCTATTATCCAATCCATTAATGTTATTCCTTTTCAATGATTACAGCAGTGCCGTAAGCAACAATCTCACTCATATTTTGCCCAATCTCTCCTGAATCAAATCGCATCATGATAATTGCATTTGCTCCCATTGCTCGTGCACTCTCCACCATACGATCCATCGCTTGTTTCCTAGCATCTTCTAACATCTCGGTGTATTGATTTATTTCACCACCTACTAGACCTTTCAGTGATGCAACTATATCTTTACCTATACCTCTAGCCCTTACTGTTAGGCCGAAGACTGGTCCTAACACTTCCTTCACTTTATGGTTTGCTACATTTTCAGTTGTAACAATTATAATCACACACCAAACCCCTTTCTTTTATTAAATCTGTTTTCATATTTTAAGCTTGGTATTAAAAAATATCACCAACTATCATAAATATTTATTTGATTCATGATGGTTGGTGATTATTTGTTCTACTGTAGTCCTTCTATCGTAAGATCTTTAACAGGGAGGAAAATATCACCTGTATCTAGATATGTGATAGTCACATTATCACCTGATTCGAGGTATATCGAAAGAGGTGAATTTTCCGATGATACGATAAAGTTTTGGTCATTATTTAAGTAGAATGACGTGATTGTTATGTCTCCTGATTTTTCTTTATATACTCTTAGCACAGTACCGCTTAACTGCTTTTCTTCTGCATTCGAAGAACCGTCCACTGTACTACCACCACGTTGTAGGGCGGTTTTATACAATTTTAAAGCTTCATTTGGTGTCGACGCAAAAACGGAAATTTCTGGGTTAGCAGCTGAAACAATGAAATAATTTTGTAAGAATCCATTGGAATCGAGAACAGGTGTTAACCAACTAGCTTCACCATAAAAATTGTATAGTACAGGCATTTCTCCAGACCATTTCTTTTCGATAAATTTCTTTTCAATGATCTCAAGTGCTCCTTGTGAGTCCATATAAGATTCTTCTAAATTTCCTGTATAATATGTTGCTTCACCAGTGCGTGCATCCGTTAAGGAATATCCTAACATTGAATCAACACCTTCTTTTGGACTAGTGAAGTCTGTAAAGTAATACATCTTTCCTTCTTCATTAAAGATAGGACTAACATTAGCTTCAGTACCTTCATCAGAAGGAAGTTTAACATCTCTTTTTCCAAATACACTGTTCCAAAATCCGTGAATGTATTTTCCAAAATAACTATTTTGTAAGCTTACTGCTTCTGGTGAAACTGCACCATCTATAAATTCAGGGACTTCGTCTAAGGAATAAACAGCTGTTTCACCATTTTTAGGATTCACCATAACAATCCCTTTCATATCAAAGCCATTACGTGCAGAAATAAAGTCTCCATACGTTCGAATATAAAAAGGTGTACCGTCATCATCTACTTCTAATTGTGGGTCACCATAGAATATGAATTCAGGATATTGATTACGTATATAACGTTCTAAATTCTTATGGAAGTATGCTGAAGGTGTATAGCTCATTTCAGCTTTTACAAACTTTGGATTATTTGCAGCATCTGTTGCACTCATCTGGAAATATCCAGGAGTTGTTTTCCCATTGTTCCATTTGAATAGTCCTGAAAATTCAACGGGGGCGATATATACAAATTCACCGTTTACCTTTTGAATTTGTAATTCACCAAGTTCGTAATAACTAGTATTTGGAACTTGCCCAAAAGCCTTTTTCATTTTATTTCTGGCAAATTGGGGAGGAACACTTGCTGGTGTTTTCGTTTCGTCAAATGCAGTTATTTCAATTTGCTCATCCATTTTAGATGTCTCGTATTTTTGATTTGCATTGAAGAAAGGTGCGATAAGTAAATAAATCATAAAAATTAAACTTGCTAAAAATAGACAAGCTTTAACAATCCGTTCTCGTCCTTGAGCTATTATAGTTCCTAAAAGGGTGACAATGACTAATAATAGCCATAATGAACTAATTGTTCTGTCTATATTGGAAAGATAATAAAAGAGGAAGGTAATAATCCATGTTACGAGAAACACAGAAGCTGCCTCTAAAATAATATTCCTTTTTTTAGGTTTCCTAGTTGCTTTCTTTTCCGATTGATTGGAGTAAAACGGAAGAATAATGATGGAAAAGACGATGGAAACAATTAATGTAAATAGAAAAATACTTTCCATTACAACAACTCCTTACTCATTCTATACTTCTCTATTTTGTACGATTAAGTATAGGAAAAAGATTCACTGCCATTATGAATATAGGATATAAAAAAGTGCATATAGTTATACACTACATACACTAATAGTCGTTTTAAAATTTTATACTTTAAATCTTGTAATTAATTTATTTAAATCGACAGATACAGCAGACAAAGATTCGGAGCTTGCTGCAATTTCTTGCATGGAACTTGTTGTTTGCTCAGCAAATGCAGCTGTTTCTTCCACTCTTGCAGAAGACTCATCGGAAATATTGGCTATATCAGAGATGGAGCTATTCATAACATCTGTACTTTTTGCGATATTATCAAGATCTGCAGAGATGGTATGTATTTGACTCACTACTTTCTGAATAGAGGTCGTAATTAATTCGAAAGCTGTTCCAGTTGTCTTGATTTGTTCGGTACCAGATTCAACTTGTTCGAAACTTTTATTCAGTGATTGTACGACTTCCGAAGTTTCTTTTTGAATAGTCGAGACGATAGCTGTAATATCAGCAACGGAACTATTGACTTGCTCTGCAAGCTTTTTCACTTCGCCGGCAACAACAGCAAAACCTCTGCCATGCTCACCTGCTCGAGCAGCTTCAATTGCAGCATTTAAGGCAAGTAGGTTTGTTTGTTCTGATATATCTGAAATAACTTGAACTAACTGTGAAATTTTCTTTGAGTGCTGATCAAGAGACTGTACTTTTTCTACAGCAGCCAATACATTTTCATCGATAAGTCGCATTTTTTCTATCGATTCGGTCATGGCTTCATTACCTTTTTCTGTTAGCGCTAACACTTCTGTCGTCACTTCAGTTGCTCGTTGTCCATATACATTTGCATTATGAATATTTTCAGTTAAAGATTTCATTGATTCAGCAAGCTTAGAAGAGGAAGAAGCTTGAATTTCTGCAGCATGTGAAAGTTCTTCCATCGTAGTAGCAACTTGTTGACTTCCAGAATTCACTTCATTTGCAGAAAAACTTAATTCCTCACTTCGATGCATAACTGTACTAGATGCATTTCTTATTTCCATTGCCATAGAGCGGATTTCTCGATTTAAATCGTTCACTGCATGAATAAGAATACCAGCTTCATCTTTTGATTTTGTCTTTAAATCATCATGAGTTAAATCACCATTTGCAATTAGTTTCATACGATTGGAAGCTTGGATAATTGGCTTGGAAATTGTTGAAGCCATAATTAGTGCAATCGTAATTCCGACGATAAGAGACATTAAGGCAATTGAAATACTTATATAGTTATTCCGTTTATTTCCTGATAACACATCATTAGCTGTTGTCGTGATTTTATTGGATTGATTGTCCGTTAATACGGTAAAAGTGGTATGCACTAAACTACCAGTTTTTTCAACTTTGTCTCTAAAATTGAGGAGGGCTAAATCTTTATCTCCATCTCGATAAACGGAAAAAACCTCCGTTTCAAGTTCTTCTTCCCAATCACTTATTAATTTTATCGCATCTTTTGTTACTTGAGATGAGTCTATTTCTAGAAGCTGTTTTTCTAGATTTCTAATTTCTGTAGTTGCAATATCAAATTGTGTAAGATAGCTTGCTTGACCATATAATACGTAGCCACGTGCTAAAGACATGCGTTCCAGAATATTCGTTCCAATTTTATTTGAAATTAGCATAATTGGTAATTCATCATCAATGATGTTTTGAGTTTGTTGATTGGAAACAGAAGTAAAATAATAATTACCTGATACTACAGCGAATACCATTAAGATAATAATGGTGAAACCGCATACAATTTTTCCTTTTATCGTTCTCATTTAATGTTCCCCCTTATATACTATGAAATATGTGCGTACAAGATGTGCATATATAATTACTGTAAATATATGTACATACAAGAGCATTTTCATATTATATCGACAATTTTCACTAAATCTAAATACCTAATTTTTAATTTTTTAATATTTTATCCTGAGCAGAAAAGGTGGAATTTTAAACAAATCCTGTATAATATAAGGAGGAACAGTAATATGGATACAAACCTTATGTACTATAGTATGAGTGAAAGGTTGTAATCAAAAAGAAATATTATAAAGATGAAATTATTGGTATAATTATAATGGGTAAAACTAATTATTAATTTTTTCTTGACAAAGGGGTATATAAAATGGGTGAAAGTTTCGTTAATATTGGTGAAATCCTTCAGTCGTTAAGAAAATATAAAGGCATGTCGCTTGCTGATCTAGCAGAAGATATTTGCACAGTTGAAGAACTTACCTTAATTGAAAAAAACAAACAAGTACCTACAATAGATGAGCTTTTCAGATTAGCAAATAAATTAAACGTTAATTTAAGTGATTTTTTCGATTTTACATCAGCAGATTCTATGAGCTATGTTTCAGCTGTTAGCGGACTAATTAAAAAGTTTAAAAGGGATCGTAATTATCAAGCAATCTATGAAATTGTACAACGTGAAAAGAAAAATCCACTTTTTAATTTTTCCTCTAGTAAACAATATCTACTATGGCATGAAGCAATCTGTCTTTATTACTTGGCTAGACCAAAAGAACGAGAAAAAGAAAAGTCAATTCAGATGTTAATTGAAGCTATTGAAATGACTAACCCAAGTAAGAAAGGTTTAACAGAACAAGAAATTGAAATAAAAATGTCTATTGCATTGATAGAGAAGGATGATCAATGCTTTGAAAAGGCAATTGTATTATTGAAGGAAATACTTGATGATATGGACAACTTGCCTTCTCTATCAGATTCTCAGATACGGTTAAGGGCCTTATTTGGATTGTCTCAATCCTTAACAAGAGTAAATGAGTATGAGGAATCATTGAAGTACTGTGAAAAAGGAATTCAGCAATGTATTAACGACGAAATATTATATCTTTTAGGTGAGTTTTTATACCAAGCTGGATTTAACAGCTCCGAACTAGGTAGAAAGAATGATGCAATTGAGTATCTGAGAGACTCATTAAATGTTTTTAAACTACAAAAAAATAAAAAGTTTAGTAATATAGTTGCTACAGAATTGGAAAAACTAACACAATGATGATATAATTACCATAAAATTTATAAAAGGAGTGAAATATAAATGAAAAAATTAATTATTACATTAGCACTGACTTTTGGCATATTCACAGCTGGTAATTTAGGTCCGTCTACAGCTAATGCATTATCAGATATGCCTGACTTACCTACACAACATAGTGTAAAACCTGTAATTACTTTATCAGATATGCCTGATTTACCTACGCAACATAGTGTAAAACCTGTAATTACTTTATCAGATATGCCTGATTTACCTACGCAACATTCTGTAATTGCACTTTCAGACATGCCTGATTTACCTACGCAACATTAATTTTACAGTTTAATAGTTAAAGAGATAAAAATAGCGCTATGCCTAAGTGGTTAGCGCTATTTTTATGTAAAAAGCATTTTTGACAGTAACAATAAGATAGAGTAATATATTTTAGACGAAAGTAAGTAAAGGAAAAAAGCACTGGTAAGTAAAAGAAAAAGAATGATATAATAAAATTATGAATTTTATTACTATTGGTTAGGTTTCTGAAATATATTAGATTAGTAGGTCAGAGTGAGAGTGAATTTTTATTATACGTCCTTTTTATAGGAGGCTCTTAGGCATCGTATTTGTTGTGTTAGAAATTCATGCATGATTGGTTTTGTTCGATGAAGGATGGGGATTTTATTATGCAGGGAAAGACTGTTTATTTACTTTTCACTGATACGGGATCACTATTAACGAAAATGATTAAATTATACACAAAACAACCACTAAATCATGTTTCCATTTCATTTGATCGAGACTTGAATGAAGTTTATAGCTTTGGCCGTAAACGACAGTGGAATCCCTTAATCGGTGGTTTTGTTCGGGAAGATGTCCGAAAAGGAATATTTAAAGGTGTAGATTGTGCAATTTATTCATGTGAAGTGACAGAGGAAGAATTTAGCAGGATGCAAGAAATGGTAGCATGTCTTAATAAGTATAAAGATTATTACAGATATAATTTTATAGGTTTATTTGCAGTAGCATTAAATATTCAACTAAAGAGAAAGAATGCTTACTTTTGTTCACAATTTGTCGCAGATGTACTGCAATTAATGCGTCAAAATCCAATAACAAAACCGTCAAATTTAGTTAGACCTCAAGACATAATGGAAATACCATCCCTTACATTAATCTACAAGGGGAAATTAAGTACGTATGTAAGTCAAGAACAACAAATAGAAACAAATAAGATTAAACCAATTGCAGGTTTCATTATGAGAAGAAGTATAGGTACTGCAAGTGCATTTTTTAGTTTCTTGAAATTATAATTATTTTATTCATATTTTTAATTTTAAAAACATGTAAGTGAAAAAGCGAATCTGCTTTTTCACTTTTTTTATTTTCTAGTAGGGTTTTTCAATCACATATCGTCTATATAGTTGAATGAAATATTAATAATCCGTCTTAAGTCGGAGTGAAAATTTAGCCTTAGGATTGTTAAAAGAATATTTAGAGGCTTATATGATTAATATACAGGGTAGGGAAATAATGAAAGGATGAATTACATTCTATGAAGAAGATATTATTTTTCCCATTATTAAGAATGCCTTCTGGACATCACCAAGTTGCTGATACGATTCGAAGTTATATAACAAATAGGGATTCCTCTATTATATGTAAGAAGATTGACCTTCTTAGTGCATGGAATCCATTCATTGAAACACTTGTCACAAAAACATATTTAGAATGGATCCACCATTTTCCAAAGATGTATGCTTGGGTTTACACACATTTGGCACATTCCAAAACGGGAAGGTCCTTTAAATATTATGAAATTTTATTTTTAAGTAAAATGAGAACAATCTTACAAGAGGAGAAGCCTGATTTAATCATATGTACTCATGGATTTCCATCCTATTTTCTAAATCAACTTAAATGTAGAGGTCAATGCAATATTCCTGTAATCAATGTATATACCGATTTCTTTATTAATGATATTTGGGGAAGAGAACGCATCGATTATCATTTTGTTCCGAGTCAAATGGTAAAAGATGAATTGATTCATAATAGCGCAATTTCGGAAGATAGAGTTATCATTACCGGAATCCCGATAGCAGAACAATTTTTAAAGCACAATAATGAAATTTCGAAAAAAGAATCAACATATAAAGTATTAATCTCTGGGGGAAGTGTAGGGTTAGGAAATATTGCGGAAATATTAGAAAAACAAGGTCAATCTAAGATAGAATTTTTTGTTTTATGTGGTAAAAATGAACAATTGTTCCAAAAACTATCTAAAAGTAGCAGTGAAAATATACATCCATTACCTTATATAAATTCAAAGGAGAAAATGAATCAGTTATACGATTATGTGGATGCCATTATTACGAAACCTGGTGGTGTAACAATAAGTGAAGCCTTACAGAAAGAATTGCCGATTTTTATTCATTCTGCGTTACCAGGCCAAGAAGAAATAAATCTCCGATTGCTAGAAAAATTAGGTTTAGTGCACATGCTGAAAGATGACATACCATTTGAATTACAAATTGAGAATGTATTATACAGCAACAATAGAAGGCGAGAAGAATTGTTAAATAACGTCCAATTATACTTAGAGGAAACTGCTGCGGGAAAACCATCCGAAATATACCTATTCATTAAAAAGATAATTAATAGTAATGATTTTGGCTATATATCAACACATAGTAGTATTTTGTAAATTTACCAATTAGATATGTATGTTTAATTGGAAAGGGAGCTTCATATGATTCAACAACTATTGGAGTGGTTAAATAGTATCGGACTTCCAGGACTTTTTATTGTTATGTTTCTTGAAGGATCTTCCTTACCATTTCCCGGTCTGGTTATCGTTCTTTCATACGGCTATATATTATCTCCAGGTTATATAGAAACAGCATTTATTTCAATTGGTATGAGTTTTTCATACACAGTTGCGAGTATTATTCCATATTTTATTGGAAAGAAGCTTAATGGGCGATTTCCAAAAAGGCTAGAAAAAGGAGTCGATAAAGCTATTAAGTTTTTCAAGCGTTATGGCATATGGAGTATTGCCTTGTCACGCCCATTTGGAATTGGTAATTATATTTCATATGTGGCAGGTGTAAGTAAAGTCAATAGATGGAAATATTTAGCCCTAACATTTGTAGGCATTTATCCATGGTCATATGTAATGGTTTTATTAGGAAACTACTTTAAGGGAAATGTTGAAACGTTTAAGCGTTATTTTAGCACGTATAGTGTGTATGGTTATATAGTAGCTTTCATCATCCTTGGAGTCATTTCCGTTATTTTATATAGAAAATCGAAAAACAAAAAACTAACAGAAGCACGAGAGGGAGGAAGTAGTAATTGAGAGAGACAGGTCTTTCCCTTGGAGGAGGTTCTCTCAGAGGGGTAGCACATATCGGGGCACTTAAAGAACTTATACGTAATGATATAAAAATTACTCATATTGCAGGTACAAGTGCCGGGTCAGTTGTAGGTGGACTTTATGCATGCGGAATAAAACCAGAAATGATGAAAGCTATTGTTGAGAATTTGTCTGTAAGACGATATTTAGATGTATGTTTTAATCGTAAAGGTTTTTTAAAAGGAGATAGAATTTACCAAACTCTTTTAAAATTAACGGAAGGAAAACACTTCGAAGACTTAGAAATACCTTTTGCTGTTATATGCGTAGATCTTATCTCGGGTGAAATGGTTGTTATTAATACTGGAGAGGTTGCACTTGCGATAAGAGCTAGCATAGCTATACCTGGGATATTTTCTCCCATTGAAAAAGATAATCAATTACTAGTTGATGGTTATATTTTAAACAATAATCCTGCAGATATTGTAAGAAAGATGGGAGCAAAGAATGTTACTTCTGTAAGAGTTAGAAGTTCTAATCCTCATTACCCTTCCAACATGTTTTCTTATATTAATAGATATATTGATATAGCTAGTCAAAAAAATACAAATCGCTGCTTGAAGGAGCATGCCGATGTATTAATTGATATCGACCTACATGATGTTGGTAGGTTCGAAACAAAAGGGTTAAACAAAGTAATAAACATCGGTGAATTTACAACAAAGAAAGTTTTAGAGCGTAAATTGTATAAGAAAAATATTGTTTTTATGGATAGTTGGATGCATCAAATACAATAATTGCTATTTTTTTCATAATTCGTTATCCTAAAATCATTGGTGTTACCATTTAATGGGTGCTGTTTATTTAAGCTAAATGTGGAGGAAAAAAATGAAGAAAGTAATTATTACCTTACTCCTACTGAATCTTATAGCTGCATCTGTGCTAATCTTCGTTAATATGAAGAATAGTAGTCAGGAAAGCGATTCTAATGGTAAGAGTGAGGATAGCAACCAACAAAAGGATTCTGTCATTGATAACATGAGTTTAGAAGAAAAGGTTGGCCAGATGATTTTCGCTGGCATTGATGATACAGTTCTTAACGAAAATACAAAGACATTAATATCGAAATATAATGTGGGTGGTTTAATCTTTTATGGAGATAATCTTCAAAACCCAGAACAATCAGTTGAGCTGTTAAATGATGTGAAAACTACCAACTTGGATAATCGATTTCCATTATTTCTAGGAATTGACCAAGAAGGGGGGAGAGTCACAAGATTACCAGGTAATATAGTGGAGATGCCTACGAATCAACAAATAGGGGAAATAGGTAATGAGAGATTTTCCTATGATTTTGGTGAGCTATTAGGACAGCAATTAAATGCATTCGGATTCAATATGAACTTTGCTCCGGTATTAGATGTTAATAGTAATCCTAATAATCCAGTCATTGGTGATAGATCATTTGGTAACAATGTAGAAATTGTAAGTAAATTAGGTATACAGACTATGAAAGGGATTGAAGCACAACATGTAATACCAGTTGTAAAGCATTTTCCTGGCCATGGAGATACATCAGTTGATTCGCATTTAGAATTACCTATTGTGGATAAAACCCGAGAAGAAATTAATGAACTTGAGATAATACCATTTCAAAATGCGATTAATGAAGGAACAGATGTTGTCATGGTCGCGCATATATTACTCCCGAAAATAGATCCTACATATCCCTCATCTATGTCAACTCCTATTATTTCTGGAATATTGAGAGAGGAGCTCCAGTTTAACGGTGTAGTGATGACTGATGATATGACGATGAATGCCATTATGGATCATTATGGAATTGGAGAGGCAATTGTAGAGTCTGTAAAAGCTGGAAGTGATATTGTATTAATAGCACACGACTTTTCAAAAGTAATTACAGCAATTGACGCCTTAGTTTCAGCAGTTGAATCAGGGGAAATTAGCGAAAGTAGAATAAATGAAAGTGTGGAAAGAATAATTAAGCTAAAACAAAAATATAAATTAAAAGATACTACAGTCGATAATGTAGATATAGATATTTTAAATCAAACAATAAATGGTGTATTAGAAAAATATATGAATGAGTAATATGAAAAGCTATTCTTATTAAAAAGAATGGCTTTTTTAATGTAATATTTTTAGAAGGTAAAAATAACAGTATTGACAAGAGAAATTATATGATAAGCTTATGTAAGCGCAATTTTCATTTTTGACTTTTGAGAGGATAGTTTATGGAACAGGCACAAAAATTAAATTTTATCCAAAAATATTTACCAGCTTCCTATTTAGTTATTTTCATAGGTTTTCTTGTTTTTGGCTTTTCAGAAAATATTAAGGGTCCAGCAATACCACGTATGCAAAGTGACTTTGGAATTAATGAATTACAGCTTGGGATGCTACTAGCTTATAATTCAATTGGTTATCTGTTAGCTTGCTCATTTACAGGTATTGTTACATTAAAACTAGGGGTTAAAACGACCTCTTTCATCGCATTTGGATCCATGACTATTTCGGGTCTTTTTATTTATATTGCGAATACATATTTCACTTTTTCTTTATCTTATTTTTTAATGTATGTTGGAAATGGAATGCTCGAAATAGTTTTAGCTATTTTTGCTGCCAAAATATTTATTAGAAACACAGGATTTATGATGAATCTCTCACACTTTTTTTATGGTCTAAGTTCAACAATCGCACCTATCATTGCAGCAAGTATGATGAGCTGGCATATTTTTGGTCATGACTTAGGCTGGAGAGGTATGTATTTAGTCATGTTATCTCTATGTATCATTCCGATGATCCCAACTATTTTTATTAAAGAACCTAAACAAACAATAGAGAAAGAAGATAAAATGCCAGTAAAAGTTTTCTTAAAAGATCCTGCAGCCTGGTTAATAATTGCCATATTATCATTTGGTGTTATTGCTGAATTGTCTATTGGTGGTTGGTTAGTAAACTATCTAGAAAAAGCACACAATTGGACAACTGCGAAGTCATCTGCAATGTTATCCATCTTCTTTTTGTTTTTCATGCTTGCAAGATTGCTTTTAGGTCCAATAATTGACAAGGTTGGGTTCACAAAATCGCTTATCTATTTTTCAGGTATAGCTACTTTTAGTATTATCTTAGGAGTTCTCCTTGGATCTCCAGGGGTTTTCTTATTTGCTCTAGCGGGGGTCGGAGTTGCTCCCATTTATCCAACGGTTATGGCATTACTTGCAAAAAGGTATCCAAATGGTACGGAAACGGCAATTACGTTTACAGTTACTTTAATGGGGATTGCCCTTGTAATTGGAAACATGCTAATCGGTTTTGTAATTGATGTATTCAAGCAATGGTTTACTAAATTACAAGGAGCGGAAGTTGGACTAATAAGAGGATTACAATCAGGCTTTATTTTCATTGGTCTCTGTGCATTATTTTGTACACTCGCAGGTATATTTTTATACAGATACTTACAAAGAAAAGAAGAAGTCATCTAAAAGAAAACATCCATGCTATTGGGTTACGATAGCATGGATGTTATTTTGATGAACAGCAAATTTTATTCAGTGTAAACCTCATAAACTATAAATTTTTCAGTTTTTGTATTTCCTCTATTAATACTTGTTGTGCATGTTGTTCGTTTTGTTCATTATCTTTTAATTGACGGTAGTGACCTTCAAGTATAATTAATAAGACAAAGTAAATTTGATAGAGACTTAATAAACACTCTTCATCTTTTGAGAATGCACTATTTCTGCCCATTCCTTTTTTGAAGCCCTCATTATCTTTAGCGAAGCCAAATACAATATCCATTAAAGGATCTCCAAATAGTGATCTTTCAAAATCAGTGATTCCTGTAATGGTAAGTGTCTCTGGATCTATGAATATATTTCCCCACCAAAGATCTCGGTGGACCAGACGAGGAGTTCCTATCGTATCAAGAATTGGAGATTTATCAACAACGATATTTTTTAGCTCCTTGGTACATATAGGTAGAATGATTTTGGCATCGTTAGCATCTAAGATAATTTCCTCAATCATAGCAATAAATGCTACGGACCAAGTATTATATCTTTGTTGTTTTGAAAAAGTTTGCCCGAATGCATCCGAGGTAATTGAATTGATTTGCTTTGTATAGGTTCCTAATTGCTCACTTATTGTGTAAAATTGCTCGCTGTTGAGATGTGGGTGTAATTCGTCTAACGGTGTACCTTGGATATATTCCATGAAGAAATATTTATACTCCTGATCAACATATAGGACGTCTGGAACGGGAACATTTGTACAACTTCTTATTAATTGTAGAACTTCCACTTCTGTCCTCATGATGTTTCTTTCACATCGTAGCACTTTAATATCGGGACTTGGTGCGACCTTTAGTACCATTTGCAAGCCATCTTCCAGGAGGATATCGTAGGCACTATTATAAAAACCACCAGTTAATTCTTTCAACGATACGATATCTTTATTAAATGCTTTCTTGGTGATTTTGTTTATGTCATCCTGTGACAGTTTTATTTTTGTAACACTACTCAAATTTAAAAATACCTCACTTCATTCAATTTGGATTCAATCTTTATACTAATTTCTACATAGGACTCGAACATTCCTTCTCCGTTTTATTTAAATAGAGAACCTTTTTTATTACCTTTTAAAAGATCACCAGTCCAACCTTTTAGTCTTAAATACGCATATAGCATAAGTGTTGAGATTGTGATTACGATAAGTGCTACCCCATATCCATACTGCCATTTAAGTTCTGGTATATGTTTAAAATTCATCCCCCACAATGCTCCAAAAACTGTAACGGGTGTAAATAATGTAGTGATAACTGTCAATGTTTTCATTATTTCATTGCCGCGGTGAGAAGAGATAACTTCTTCTAAATTAATGATTGAATCAATTTGATCTTCATACCCATTTAATAACGAAATTGCTCTATCAATACGTTTACATGTACGATGGAAATTTTCATCGCTACTTACTTCATTAAGGTATAATTCATTCATACCCATCTCTAATTCTTTAATAGGTATTAATAAGTTATTCATTACAAATAGCTGATGACGTACTTCATAAATTTTATCAAGTATATGGGAGTTATTGTTTTTACGAACATTCCAAATCAGCTTTTCTAGTTTTACTTCAAATTCATCAATCGAAATTAGTAATTCATTTACAAGTTCTCCGAGTATAAGTAGAAAACCATCTATCGCATTTTGACTCTGATCGATTTGCTGTTCCAGCATTTCTATATTATTATGTTTTAATATGGAAAAATCTAAATCTATCATAACGAGTAAATTTTCTGTTACATAAAAATGGCAAATTTTCTTCTCGGATTCTTTTTCAAAATCTTGTTTATAAATAAGGGAGCCATACATTAGTTTTTCTCCATTTTCAGTCAACATGAGTTTTAACAAATTAGAATTATTTTGATGAAGTTCCTTTGTCCATTTATCAAATTGTACATCATTTATTTCTGTTTTAATTTCTTTCAAAGTGCTATCATTATTTTTCGATAATTGATACCATTGCCAATTTGTTGGAGTCACTTTACTATCTCCTTTCTCTATTTTCTACTTTGATTCCCTTATTTCTCCAACATGAAACTAATATTAAAATCGATTGTGATTTATAAAATGACTTAAATGTGAAACTATGTTTGTTTTTGTCCGTATTTAATTAAGAGGGGGAAATTGTTAATGAAACAACAGCTGCAAGAAAGACAAATGGAACTGACGATGAAAATCAATGAACGGAATAGAATAAAACGACGCTTAGAAAGCGCTGAACAACAACTAAAAGAAGCAACAGCTACTCGAGATAGACTACGTGCACAATTAACGAAAGAGCAGCAAGATATTGCGAAGCTTGGTAAATTCTCTTTCTCTAATCTGATTAATAACTGGACTGGTAAATGGGATGAAAAGATGGAAAAAGAGATGGCAGAAGCAGCAGAAGCAGAGTTAAAATACAATGAAGCGGAGAAGACATTAATAGATTTAAAAGCAGAAACAGACCGTCTACGCAAAGCATATCAGAACCCTGATTATCAATTTATTGATGAAGATTGGGCTGATTTCTTAAAGGAAAAGGAAACATGGCTAAGACAACATGATACAATTGCCTCAAAAACATTACAGAAGATTGCAGATGAGCGTGTAACTCTTCGTTCTATGCTTAGAGAATTTGATGAAGCAAGGGATGCCGGTCATAAAGCAATACGTACTATAGACGCAGCGATTGATAAATTAAATAATGCTGAAGGATTGTCAACATGGGATACATTTTTAGGTGGAGGGATGCTTGTTTCTGCTCTGAAGTACTCAGAGGTCAATAGTTCAGACGATCTTATACATCGAGCTCAACGTGCATTACGTCATTTTGAAACCGAATTAATGGATATACAAAACTTTGCAACAGAATCTTTTAAAGTAAACCAAAACGATATTTTTACCTTTACAGATGTGTTTTTCGATAATATTTTCTCGGATTGGGCAGTTCATTCGCGCATTACAGAAGCGAAGGGGAAACTAAATGGTGTATTACAAGACGTGCGCCGTGTAATGGATCAACTTATGAGGAAAAAAGATGAAGTGAATCACCATATAGAAATACTAAACCAACAGGAGAAGGAAATTATTATATCTTAACAAGAAAAATCTTGGAAATGATGTATTTAACAGACCTCTGACATTTTAAGTGGAGAGAAGTACGAAACAGAAGTTAGGGTAATATCGAAGACTCCTTATAAAATAGGACTTTTGGAGACTTAAAATTGGTTGGAAAAACAAAAAATGAATTGAAATTGCAGAAAGTAAGCAGTGGCGCTTAACGTCACTGCTTTCTTTGAAAATCATGATGTAATTTTTGCTTTTTTAAATCCTTCGTATATAGAAACAATGGTAGTGATAATAACAGTTGCAACGGTAATGACAATAACCCATGTAATGCCACTATTAATTGTAGCTGTTGATACATCCATTAAAGTACTCATATATGTGATAAAGGAAGGATGTATAAGCTCACTATTACTAATGATGATAATAAATAATGTTGTATAAAGGAGATGGAAAATAGAATTCATTATTGCTAGTTTCATTGTCCATTGTCCACATACCCATTTATATATATTAAATGCAACTTCTAAAAGGATTAGTGTAATAATAACTGGCCAGTAAGTTAGTAACACATCCTGCTGAAAAATTGGTGCTACTAACTGAAGTCCTTTATCATTATCTAACTTTTCATACACACCAATAATATGAATGGCATTAAAATAGATCGTTGCCCAAATTCCAGTCCAAATAAAGCCAGTAAATACTTCACCTTTGGAAATTCTCTTTTTCTTAGGAACAATGATTCGATTTTTTAAGTCTTCAGGTTTCCACTTTTCACCTGTTATGGTCATTCTTTCAGTTGACACACCAGCTCTTTCTAATATGAAGAAGACAAGTGTAACCCAGAAAAAAACATGTATAATCGTGGTAATCAAGGTCCAAATAGCTTTTCCAAATATCGTAATAATTAAGGGAAAAGCACTTAAATCGGTATTTCGGATAATCTCCGTCGCAATAAGAGTAATTACACTTAATATAGCAGCAATAGGTAATATCATTTTTAGTGTATGAATATACAAGTCATAAAAACCAGGACCGATTAAATATGCAGGGCGTTCGCGATATTTGTTTGCTAATGTAATTGGGTCACCGAGCTTTTCTAATATATGAATAATATCCTTTTCCTCGTAATTGTCTGGCAACATGTCTTCAATCGTTGATTGCAGTTCTAATGCTATATCATCGCGATTTTTTTCTGGTAGTCTTCTCGTTACTTCAAATACATATTGTTCAATCATCTACTATTCATCTCCTTTCAATAATTGCTGTAATTCCTCGGACATTTTTTCCCATTCCTTTTTTAAATCTTGAAAAATTTCTGTCCCATATTCACTAATGACATAATATTTCCTTGGTCTACTTTCCGACGTATCCCAGCTACTTGTAACTAAATTTTGTTTTTCTAGTCTCCTTAATAACGGATAAAGTGTACTTTGATCAATGGCAATACCAGATTTCTCTAAGCGTTGTACTAAGGAATATCCGTACTGTGGAGTATCCAATTGACTTAATACAGCCAAGGTTAGGGAACCACGTCTTAATTCTGTCGTTAATGAAGTTAATAAATCACTCATACATACACCTCATTTTCTTATAGTGTATATCGTACACTATTGTGAAATTGAAAACAATAGGCGATTATTAATATTTTATTTAGTTTAGGATGAAACTTATATGGGAGTAAGTACGTAAGGGTAATTAGTTGTCCATAATGAAAAGGAGAGAGGGGTTTTGTAAGATGAGACCAACATATAAGAGTGGGGAAGAATTGTTGAAAGAAATACAGATGACAGATATGCCTTTTGGTAGCGTAGCTGTCTGGCATTTAGGACAGTCAGGTGTCATCATAAAAGGAGGGAATCAAGATGGATATATTGTGATTGATCCATATTTAACTTTCTCCATTGAGGAAAGAAGCCCGAATACAGAGTTTAAAAGAGGATTTGAACCGCCATTAACACCAGAACAATTAACGGATGCCAGTGGTATATTAATTACTCATTCACATGATGATCATCTGGATCTTGAAACGATTATTCCGATAGCCCAACATTCATCACATACATACTTTGCACTGCCTGTACCAGATGTACATGTATTAGAAAAAAAGAATATTTCTTCAAAACAGATTATTGGAGCGAAGGCTAAAGAAAAATTTCGAATAAAAGGCTTTGAAATTACGCCTATATCTGCTGCTCATGTAAATTATGAAAGAGATGATGAAGGCAATGATAAATATTTAGGGTTCATCATCGAAGTAAATGGAGTGAAAGTCTTTAATTGTGGGGATTCAGTTGTAACGGAGGAGCTCATTTCAGATATTAAGAGTTATCGTCCGCATATAGCAATCTTACCAATTAATGGCCAAGATTATTTTCGGACTAGTCGATGGATAGTCGGAAATATGAATTATCGTGATGCAGTAGATTTTGGTGTAACAATAGGTGCTGATATGATTTTACCTGTCCATTACGATATGTTTGCTAATAATCGTGAAAACCCAGCGTATTTTGTGGATTATATTTTCCATCAATACCCGAACCAAAAGTTTCATATGATGGTACCGGGAGAGAGATTTATTTATTACAAATAAAAGAGCAGGAAGGAAAACCTGCTCTTTTCAATTAATATCAAGTATGAGGGAGATTAAAGAGTTAGATCTCGTATTATTTCGTTAAACCTAGAATCAATTCTTTATAAATATGAAAGAAAGCAAAGTAGTACTCTTTGTATACATATTCATCTGTCTTATGAGCCATTTTAGTTTCACCTGGACCAAACATCATGAATGGGAAATTTTCATCTTTATTTCGTAATAGGTTTGATGCATCCGTCACTCCTGGTGAACCTTTAATGGAAATATCAAGATCTAAATACTTTTTACCGAGTTCTTTAGCAAGGGTTACCATTTTAGACTGTCCAGTAGTAAAAACACTTGGTAAGGACATCGTTACTTCAATGTTTATGTTAGAGCCTTCCTTATTGTAATTGTTTGCAGCTGTCCTGAAAATCTCAATTACTTCCTCATTATCAAACTCTGGAATCGTGCGGACATTTATTTCAGCTACTGCTTTTTCAGGAATTGAGTTTACCTGGTTTCCTGCATTAAAAATAGTTGTACTCATAACTAGTTTATCTAGAACTTCATTTTTTCGATTATCACCATTTAACTTTTCATCCATCTCTAATAAATATGCCATTAACGGATTTATTGCATTATAACCATGGTGTGGCATAGAACTGTGTGCAGCTTCACCGATAGATGTTATGCGTAAGTTAAGTGATCCTTTATGAGCGTAAATAATGGTGTCATGAGAAGGTTCTGCTACCCATAGATATTCAACATCATCCATATAGCCATCTTCATATAATTTTTTAGACCCCGCGCCACCGACTTCTTCACCAGTTGTTGCCATAAAGCGTATTGTGCCATTCTTTAACTCATTATTTTCTTTCAACTCAATCATCACTAATGCTAGGTTTAACAAACCTGCTTTCATGTCATTTGTTCCACGTCCGAATAATTTCCCGTCTCGTTCTGTTAATGTGAAAGGATTGGAACTCCACTCGGATTCATCACCAGGAGATACGACATCCATATGTCCAGAAATCCCGATAACTGGATGTCCGCTCCCAATTTCAGCTACTAGGTTTACACGAGTTTTAGTAACTGGAACAATTTTAGATTCAATACCGTATTCATCAAATAATGCTTTTAAATAATTTGCTACTTCTATTTCGTTTTCATTAACAGATTTTATAGCAATGATGTCAGACAAAAACGTTAACTTTTCTTCCTCTGTAAAGTACTTTATTGGAAATCCCTCCGAATAATAAGTCTATTTTCCGTTAATAGGGCTATATCTATATTACCCTAAAGTAAATTAAAACTCTTTCCGAAAGTAATAAAATTAATAAGTTGATTAACGATCCATATTAGACAAATTAAAAGGCAAAAGTTCGGAAAAGTAGCGAACTCTTGCCAATAAACTTATTACATGCTTGGTTAAAATCTATCTGAATACTACTTTAATGTTCAATACGTACATTTTTCTTGTTACTTCCTATTATCTCGTTCTAAAGTTCGTTTTTCTTGTAGGAGTTGTTGAAACTCTTGCTCAAGCTCCTCAGATGGTTCAATGCTTATGCGGCTAAGAACGTCTGATATTTTAGTCTCTAATAATAATAATTGATCCTCCATCATATCACGTTCGGATTGTGGTTCGTAATTTCTATACTCTTCATATGTTCCTTCAAAAACGGTAATTACTTGTTCCTCAATCGATAAAATTCTATTGGCAATTGACTCAATAAACCTTCGATCGTGGGAAACAAATATAACTGTACCTTCATACTCTTGAAGAAGTGATTCTAGTGCTTCAACCGCATATATATCGAGAAAGTTTGTTGGCTCATCTAGAATCAATGTATTAATATCACTAACGAATAATTTTGCAAAGGCAACTTTTACACGTTCTCCACCACTTAATACATGAACAGGTTTATACACTTCATCCCTGAAGAAATGTAGGCGAGCAAGTACAGTTCGAATAAATGATTCTGTTTGTAGAGAGCTAGACTGCACATTTTCGAGAATTGTTTTGTCATTATCGAGAATATCTAAATTCTGGCTAAAGTATCCAATTTTCACAGCAGGGGAGATGGAAATATTGGGTTCTACTTTCATTATTTTTTTAATTAAAGTAGTTTTTCCGCTCCCGTTTTTCCCAATGATTGCTAATTTATCTCCACCTTTTACCGAGAAATTGGCATTTTTCCATAATACTCTTTTTCCAATAACGCCATGTAAATTATTCACTCGTAATACAGTTCGCCCTTTGAAATCCTCTTCATTTGGCAAAGCCATTTTAACATCTGGAAGATCTTTTCTTTTTTCCACTTTCTCCAATTTCTCTAAGCGAGTCTCAATTGCTTTTGCAGCTTTTCTAAGTTTTTTCTGTTTATTAGCAAAGTATGGTTTTGCACCAGTTATTTTTGCTTCTGATAGGCTAGTTTTTTTAGGTTTTTTCGTTGCTCTTTGTGCTTTCTGCTCCTTTAGAATAAGTGCTTCTTCTAATTGTTTCTTCTTTCTTACATACTGCTCATAAGCGTTATCTTGTTGTTGTCGTTCCATTTCTTTAAATCTGGCATAATCCGAATAATTCCCTTTATATTCTGTTACTATTCCTTCTTCTATTTCCCAAATCTTCGTACATAATGCATCTAAAAATGCTCTGTCATGAGAAACAAGGATAAGAGCTCCTGACCATCTTTTCAAATGATGCTCTACTTTCTCAATATGTTCTGTATCTAAGTTTGTTGTTGGCTCATCTGCAAGCAGTAAATCAGCTTTGTTAGCAAGTGCTCGATTAATATACTCTTGAGTTACTTCGCCACCACTTTTCGTTGTATTCGTATCCTTTAATTGTGGCAACAATTCATAGCTAGCCTTAACAACAATAGAATTGGAACCATCTTGTGCTCTCATAATTAAGTCGAGTAGTGTTGTTTTTCCACTTCCGTTCCTTCCAACTAATCCGATACAATCACCAGAGTGAACTTGAAGTTGTTCTATGTCTAATAAAATGCGATCTTTTACATAATGTTGTAAATTATTTATTTCTAATAAAAGCATGATCTCATCTCCTTAACTTTTAAAAATGGAGACAAAAAAGCCTCCTGTTCTGTTCAGAATAGGAGGCGGAAAAAGGACACAAAAAGAGTGTATATCTTTAAGTGCACAATTAAATAAAGCCAATCCTATCCTGAAACATTGATAAAGGCATACGTAATAAGCAGACATATAGTCTGTTTAAAATTACCTTTACTCAATTGTTTTCAAAAAATAGGATTAGAACTTCATGTAATTGGGTCACCCTTCCGTCATTTATATACTACCACTATATATGATTAGAAAATAAATTGTCAATCATTCATTGTAATGACAAATTAGGAAAAAACAACTATTTTCTTTCTCATACTTTATCCCTGTTTTTTAGTAATCTTGCAAAATACGAAACTAATTCCTGTAGAATCAGTAAATATAGGTAAATAGATAAAGGGGTGTTGTGCATGGACTCATTTTTGGAATTTTTAACCACACCTTTAGGACTGGTTATTATCGGCGTTGTACTAATTGCCATCATTATTATTAGTACATATAACCGATTCATTTCTTTACGGAATAGGGTGAAAGAAGCGTTTAGAGCAATTGATACGTATTTAGAACAACGTTTTGATCAACTGACAAAGTTAGCTGATGCAGTTGCGTCTTATACAGATCATGAGAAAAGTACGCATACTAGATTAGCTGAAATCAGATCAGGTTATCAAACCATGTCGTCAGATGAAAAAATTAAAGTTGCAAAGGAAGTTGAAAACCTAGAGTCACGATTGAAATTGCAAATTGAGAACTATCCAGAACTAAAGGCGGACGGTGTATATCTTAATTTAATGCGATCCATTACTGATATTGAAGAGAAGTTATCGGCAAGTCGTAGAAGTTATAATGCTAATGTGTATAAATACAATACGAAGTTAGAACATTTTCCTAGTAATTTATTTGGTACCATGATGGGATTTAAAAAAGCTGAAATGTTTGAAGCTACAGAAGAGAAAAGGCAAGATATTGATCTTCGTGGCAGATTGGGTGGGATGTAATGTTTCCTAGCTTTCAACAGTTGCTACCGACATTACAACCTGCCATAAAAACTTCTCAAGAAAATCGTAAGAAAGCCAAGAAAAAAATATTTCGTAATTTCATAATAGGCTTTGTCTTATGGGTAAGTGTCATTTTGTCTTGGATACTTTTCCAGTCTAGAGATGTTACCGGTACGATATTGTTCATCGTTTTTTTAGCAAGTGCAGTGCTAATTGGTTTGTCATTACGAGCAGTAAAGGTATTTCGACTATCCTATTCTAAAATTCTCGTTGCTAATCTTGTCAAACAATTATTTGCTAACATAGAACCGAACGAAGAAGATGAAAACCATGAATATCGAGTTAGTTATATGCCCGGACGAAAAATAAGTAGCTCGAAAATCAAAGAAAGTAATTTAATTTCTAGTTATACTCGTTATAATGGTGAAGATTATACAGTAGGGAAATTAGGATTAACTACATTTGAATTTTCGGAGATACTTTTACAAAAAGAAGAATACTATACAGATCGTAATGGTAGGCGCCAGAAACGAGTAAAAAAAGTGTTTGATGGCATTATTTTTATTGCTGATTTTCACAAACATTTTTCAGGTGAAACATACTTAATTCGAAAAAGATTTTTCGGAAGTGATAAGTGGAGATTAGTTTTTGACGGCAGTTTTGAGATTGAGCTGGAAGATATGGAGTTTAATGAGACATTTCGTACAATGACTACAAACGATATTGAAGCACGCTATATTTTATCCTCCAATCTAATGAAGAAAATAATGGAGTTTAATAAGCGAGCAAAAGGAAACGTACAAATTGCTTTCCGTAATTCAAAAATGTTTATTACGAAAGAAACAAGTAAGAATCATTTTGAAGGAAAATTCTTCCGAAATAATGACGAGGAAGTGTTGGAAGAAATATATAACGACTTTAGATTGTATTTTGATATTATTGAAGAATTTACATTGAACAGAAGAATTTGGAGTAAAGTATAAAAAATAATCACTCAAATAAGAGTGATTGTTTTTTATATAGTACCTTGCATTGAACAGTACCTAGTGGTATAGTATATGTAAATCAGTTAATATCATAAACAGGTACTGCATATTGTATAGTACTATATTATTTACGGATGTGAGGTGCAAGGAATGAACGTTCAATTTAAGAAAGGTGTTTTAGAATTATGTGTCTTAGCTTTATTAGATAAACATGATCGCTATGGTTACGAACTCGTAAAAAAAATATCTGATCGGATCGCAATCTCTGAAGGATCTGTTTATCCATTACTAAGGCGACTAGCAAAAGAAGCGTATTTTACAACGTATTTAAAAGAATCATCAGAAGGCCCATCGAGGAAATATTATCAGCTTACAGAAGAAGGAAGAGCTCATCTCCATGAACTTATTCAGGAATGGAATGAGTTTACAAATGGGGTTAATCAATTATTAGAAGAAGGTGTTAACCATGAATAAATATCAATTTATGAATATTTTAGAGTCATCACTTGCCAAGTTGCCTGCAGATGAGAGAGAGGAAATCTTACGCGATTTTGATGATCATTTTTCATTTGCAATGGAAGAAGGTAAAAAAGAAGAAGAAATTGCGAAATCACTAGGAGCACCACAACAAATTGCAAAGGAACTGTTGGCAACATATCGCTTAGAACAAGTAGAACAGAATGGGTCGGCTTCAAATATCTTTCGAGCGGTTTGGGCCGTAATAGGCTTAGGATTCTTTAATTTATTTATTGTTCTTGCTCCATTTCTTACATTAGTATCAATCCTCATTGCAGGATGGATAGTTGGAATATCATTTATAGGATCACCTTTATTAGTATTAATTGATACGATCATTACTCCGGCTAATTTCGTACTATTCGATGTATTTATGTCAATATTCTTAGCAGGTCTAGGTTTATTTATTATGATCGGTATGTATTATGTGACTAAGTATTTAATGAGAATCTTTGTACGATATTTAAACTTCAATGTAAAGGTAGTGAAAGGTGGTCAATCAAATGGTTAAAAAAACAAGTTTTCTGGCGGGGATTCTGGTAGTCATTGGTCTTATTGGAGTTATATTTACAATACCATCCATGTTAAAATCGTCAAAAGTATTGGAAGAGAAGGTAATTCATAATCACGACATTACTAATATTGCTGTCGAGACCGATAATGGCGTAGTGGAATTATTACCTACAGATAATGAGAAAATAAGTGTTGAAGTAACAGGGAATATACCTAAAAATCAAAAATACAATTTCAACGTCGATGAAAAGGGAAATACAGTAAATATAGAAATCAATGAAAAAGGTTGGAAACTAATAAACTTTAATTTTTTTAGTAAAGGAATAAAGATTAAAGTTTACGTTCCTAATAAAACATACGAACGTATACAGGCAGAAACGAATAATGGAAGAGTATATGCAACTGATCTTAATGTCGATGATATTTTGTTAAGCACAGATAATGGTCGAATACAATTGGAGAATGTTAAAGGGAAGACGATTGAAGCGGAGTCTAGCAATGGTCGAATAGAGCTAAATAATGTCACTGCTACTTCCATGAATATACAATCAGATAATGGCAGGATTCAACTAAATGATGTGGATGGAAATATTAAAAGTAGTTCTAAAAACGGAGGTATAACACTTAAAACGAATGATATTGATCACTCCATTGATCTGTCATCGAATAATGGGAAGATAGTAGTTCAAACCAAAAGCGAACCTCAAAATGCTACGATAGTAA
This sequence comes from Paenibacillus bovis, assembly GCA_007679095.1. Taxonomy (GTDB): domain Bacteria; phylum Bacillota; class Bacilli; order Bacillales; family Bacillaceae_C; genus Lederbergia; species Lederbergia graminis. The sequence goes on along the minus strand of VEFU01000006.1, from coordinate 30,983 downwards.
GCAATACCGATAATGGAAAGATTACTATTTTCGGAAACTCCAATCAGCATACTGTATATGGGGAAGGAAAGAATAAAATTAACTTAAAATCCAACAATGGGAATATTACCGTAGAACGTGGTGAGTAAAGAAATTAAGGGAGGTAGTTTTAGCTACCTCCCTTAATTTACTCTCCTGTGTAATGGGGCTTTTGCTGCATATAATCGATAGAGAAAGAATGCAATAAGCGAGAGTAAGATACCCGAAATATACGGTAATCCGACTGCAACGGAGAAAAGCCATCCGCCTAATGGAGGGCCAACAATCCTTCCTAACGAATCGAAGGAAGATAGTAGTCCAGTGGAGCTTCCATGACCAGTTCTAGATACTTTCGTTAAAAGTGATGAAACACTTGGTCGAATCACACCATTACCAATACCAAAAATACTCAAGAAAATTGCTGCAGTTACAAAGCTATCCACAAATAATATTAATCCAAACCCGATAGCCGAAACTACTATTCCAATCTGGATAACAAATCCTTCTCCAAATTTCTTTGTTAATTTTCCAACTAATCCTCCTTGAACAAGTGCACCTGCAAAACCCATGATCATAAATATATAACCTAGTTCAACCGTACCTAAATTTGCTTTCTCTGCAGCAAAATAAGCGAAGGTTGCCTCTAGTCCAGAGAGAGATAAAGAGATAAATAGTTGCAGAAAAAATAACATCGAGATGGATCCGTTAAATGCTACAAATAACGTTCTGTTTTTCCTATCTGTAGCTGAATCCTTATTCAAAACTAATGATTCTTTTAAGAAGAATCCTACAACAAAAAATGTAAGTAATGATGAGATTCCTGCAATATAAAACGGCATGTTTAAACTTATATCTGAGAATATTCCACCTATTGCTGGACCAAATACAAAACCTAATCCAACCGCAGCTCCGACAACGCCCATGCCTTTACCACGATCTTCTTCTGATGTAATATCTGCTACATACGCCATTACCGTCGGCATATTTGCTGATGATAATAACCCACCTATAATTCTAGCAGCAAATAGCATCCAAAGTTCACTAGAGAATCCCATTAGAAAAAATGAGAGAGAAAGTCCAAATATTCCAATCATTATTACAGGCTTTCGACCAATTCGGTCAGAAATTCTTCCCCACATCGGTGCAAAAAGAAGCTGCATTAATGAATAAACAGCCATTAAAAAACCAAGTTGTGTAGGGGAGGCACCTATATCTTCCGCATAAAATGGTAATACTGGAATAATAATTCCGAAGCCCACCATCACAAAAAACATGACAGCGAATAATATAGGCAATGCTTTTTTAGTCTCTAACATGATTAACACTCCAATTTTTGACAAGCCTTCATACATTTCAATTATAGTTATATCCTATTTAATGAGTCAATTTAAAGGACCAATATTCATTGTTTTTTCCATACAAAAAAACATAACTTCGACAAATTTACCATTTGTGAAGTTACGTTTTTTGTACTAATGGGCAATATGGACATTTATCTGTATTAGGAAGTTCCTTATATAGACAACACGTAAGACGTTTATAATGATCCATTGCTTCCTGAATGGTGTCGTTTTTCAAGTACTGACGGAAAGGTGATCGACGTAATGTTGGTTTCCACAAATCATCTGAAAGCAATATTTCCAAATCTTTTTCCGCTTGTACTTGTATAGATTCGTCCTTATATAGTTGTGAATACATCCAAATTACATAACCCCAAATATTTTCCCATAAAATTAGTTTGGATACTTTACCTAGTTTACTTAACGGTTCTACTATAGCATGACCATAATGTTCAAGAATAAAGCGAATATCAGACTCTCGATTAATAGAAGTAGTTGTGACAAAATGATTCCCTGTGACAGCGAAATGAATGATTCCATCCTTTTCGATTAGATGAATATCCTTTAAAGCACCAATCCAGCGAATATTATGCACACATAGCAATTGAAGAAATGCTGTAATGAAAAAACCATGACGTCGAAAGTATACTGAAGTTGCGACTGCTTTAGTAGGTGCGTCATTTAACTCCATTATTAATTCGAATACATTATTGCTACCTTGCTCTGTAATTAATTCGTCTAAAGACATAATTCCATTTGTATTATTTGAAACTGTAACACTTAGGCGATTTAATACTTCCACTTGTTCATTAGTCAAATTATGCACCAGAATTACTCCTTAACGAAGGAACTACACAACGACCTCGTCCGAAAGGAATACAATGTGGAGTTCCAAATAGTGGATCCTTTGCAACTTGACATTCCATACCAAAAACGGAATGGACTAGTTCACATGTAATTATATCTTCGGGTTTTCCTTGCGCAAATACTTTTCCGTCTTTAATTGCAACGATATTATGTGCATATCGGGAAGCTAAATTTAAATCATGAAGAACCATAACAATTGTCCGGTTTTTTTGTTCATTTAAATCAAATAATAAGTCTAAAATATCTATTTGATATGTCATATCTAAATAAGTTGTTGGTTCATCGAGCAAAATAATATCAGTATCTTGGGCTAATGTCATAGCAATCCATGCGCGTTGTCTCTGACCACCAGATAAAGTATCGACAGCTTGATGTCGTAAATCTGAGATACCAGTCGCTTCCATTGCTTCTTCGACTTTTAAGGTATCTTCCTCAGACCAACGTTTTACCCATGATTGGTGAGGATAACGACCTTGTTTCACTAAATCTAACACTGTAATACCTTCTGGAGATATCGGGGATTGAGGTAGTATTCCAAGTTTTTTTGCAACTTCTTTAGATGATAATCGGTGAACATCTTTACCATCTATTAGAACGTTACCTGAAGTAGGTTTCAATAGACGGGCGATTGATCGTAATAAAGTTGATTTTCCGCAACCATTGCTACCTACAAAAACTGTAATTTCTCCTTTAGGGATAGAAAGGTTCAGATCCTCAAATAGTAGTTTATTTGTATATCCTATGGATAAGCCATTTGTGTTAATTGCCGATTGCATATAATTGGCCTCCTTCGTGTTATTACAAGATAGGCGTTTTCAATAACCCTATCATACCATAATTATTTATTCATTGAGAATAATTTTCAATAAAGTTTAAAAAAGTTCTTTACAAACAAGTAGCATGCCCATAAACTAAAAGATGTAATTGAGAACGGTTATCAAAGAGAGGAATGGAGGTTTTGTAAGGATGAAAGGATCAATAAAAATATTACTTTTTGTTTTACTTAGCGTTATCTTAGCTGCATGTACAGCAGAGAATGATGATAAAAAGGGAAGTTCAAGTAAAGAAGATCAAATTACAATACAAGGTACTAATGGTAAAGTAACATTAGATGGTCCAGCAAAAAAGGTTGTTGTACTTGAATGGACATACGCTGAAGATTTACTAGCTCTAGGTGTTCAGCCTGCAGGTATGGCAGATATTGAGGAATATCATAACTGGGTAAATATTGATGCGGAACTTAGTCCAGATGTAGTAAATGTCGGTGGACGTCAAGAACCAAGTTTAGAAGCAATTGCATCTATAGAGCCAGATTTAATTATTGGGGTAAGTTTTCGTCATGATGCAATGTTAAAAGACTTAGAATCAATAGCACCGACAGTTATTTTTAATCCTTATCCAGAAGACGAAAGTATTGATTTATATCAGGAAATGGTGACAACCTTTAATGAAATAGCAAAAGCTGTTGGTAAAACAGAAGAAGCTGAGACGGTTTTAGCCAATTTAGATAAAGTATATGAAGATGCTCAAGAAAAAATAGATAATGCGAACTTAAAAACAAAAGATGTATTACTAACATTAGCCTACACTGGTCCACAAGCACCAGAAATTCGTGTATTTACACCAAACTCTATGGCATCCATCATCCTAGAAAGAATTGGTCTACATAATGTCCATAAACCGGAGCAATTTGAAGTATTTGGTTCGAGTACTTATAATGTAGAAGGTATTACAAAATATGAGGATGCAAATTATTTATATATTGTCCAAGATAATGACAATATTTATGAGAAGCAATTAAAGGAAAACCCAGTGTGGAAGAACTTGAATTTTGTTAAAGAGAACCGCCTCTATGCACTTGGTGGTGACACATGGTTATATGGTGGACCTTTATCAGCTGAAACATTTGTAAACCGAATTCTACAAACGTTGGTGACTAATTAATGGTTAAGATTAGCAAGTTAAATAAGTCCTTTGTCACATTGACGGGGGGCTTTTTCCTTCTTTTTGTACTTTCCATCATCCATTTAACACAAGGGCAAGCAGAATTCACCGCTTCCCAGTTGTTAAAGGATGTGTGGGTAGAAGGGAGAATACAAGATATTGTAGTGTCTTTACGACTTCCACGGCTTGTCATTGGTATATTCGCGGGTGGAGCTTTGGCAGTATCAGGGGCAATTTTGCAAACGTTAACGAAAAATCCTCTAGCATCTCCAGGCACTTTGGGGATTAATGCAGGAGCATTTTTCTTCGTTGTTTTATCCATGATTTTCTTTCCGTCGTTATTAGGTAATTTTCCATTTCTAACAGCACTATTTGGAGCGGTACTTTCTGCATTAATGGTCATTATTCTTTCAGGGAAGCAAATGGATCCTATTCGGGTAGCATTGACAGGGATGATTATCTCCTTATTATTTTCGTCAATTACTGGTACCCTACAATTATTATTTGAAAATCAAACAAACGGATTATTTTTATGGGGATCTGGCACACTCGTACAATTGAATTGGGATGGTGTTCGTTTTGCTGCACCTATTGTAGGTATTACATTTGTCTTTGCTTTAGTAATGGCAAAATCAATGGATATTTTATTGCTTGGTGATGATGTTGCTACTTCCTTAGGTCAAAATGTTATTGTTGTAAAGTTAGTCACTTGGGTAATCGCCATTGTTTTAGCCGCTTCAACTGTTAGTGTAGTTGGTCCAATTGGATTTATTGGATTAATGGCACCACATATCATTCGTATGATGGGGGTACGTGGTCATTTCCAAATTATCCTACAATCATTCTTATGGGGCGGTGTCTTGTTAATTGGTGCTGATGTATTAGGTCGTATAATACAGCCAGGACAAGAAATACCAGTAGGAGCTATGACTGCATTAGTTGGTGGACCTTGGTTACTTTATTTGGCATGGAAAACAGCTAAATCAACTAAGGGTGGAGACAGACAAATGGGTGGAGCATTAAAACCTATTAAACTTCCTTATGCTATGCTTGTTACCGTTATCCTTATTGTTTCCATCGTCCTAGTCGCGATTTCTTATAATGGAATGTCATGGTCCATGGAATGGCTGAAACCTGTCATATGGAATTTCCGAATTCCGCGTGTGTTAACTGCTTTTATTGTTGGGATAATGCTGGCAATTACAGGAGTATTGTTGCAAGGAGTATTACGAAATCCACTAGCTGATGCCAGTGTACTAGGGGTAACATCTATGGGTGGAGCAGGCGCTATGCTTCTATTAGTAATATTCCCGGCAGTACCTGTTGAATATTTACCGCTTGGAGCAATTGTTGGAGCAGCTTTAGCGTTAAGTATTATTTTAATTACTTCCTGGAATAATAATTTCCAACCAATGTTGGTGGCATTAATGGGTATTGCTATTTCTGCCTTTGGATCTGCCGCAACCCAAGTATTTGTAGTAAAGGCAAAACTCGCTGTGTCCGGTGCTCTCGTATGGTTATCCGGTAGTACATATGCAAAGGGATGGGATGATGTACAATTAGCTATTATATTATTTGTCTTATTCATAATACCGGCAATCTATGTTACGAGAGGTCTCGATACTTTAACATTTGGTGATGATATTGCAGCAGGATTAGGATTGAATGTAAGGTCAGTCAGGTTTGCTGCGCTCATTATAGGTGTTGCTATAAGTACAGCTGCAGTTTCATTGGTCGGAACAATTGGTTTTATTGGGTTAGTTGCACCACATATCGCGCGTCGATTAGTAGGTTTTCGTCACTTACCTTTATTATTATTATCTGGTCTGCTCGGTGGCTTATTATTAGTAGCTGCAGACTTCATTGGACGCGTATTCATTGCACCAAAAGAAATTCCTAGTGGATTGATCGTTGCCTTAATTGGAACACCTTACTTATTATATTTACTGAGAAAGTTGAAATAAACGAAGGGATAATTAGGAGGAATGGATATGAAAAGAATCGTTCCACATCTACGTATTAATAATTGTAAAGAAGCGGTTGAATATTATCAGCAAGTATTTGGAGGAGAAATTAAGAATACACAGCTAGCTGATGGAATTGAAATGTTTAAAGGGCATGAAGGTAAGTATATTCATGCTGAGTTACACATGAATGAAAATTGTATATTATATTTCGCTGATATTTTTGGTCATCAGCCGACTATCGGTAATAATATTATTCTTGGACCAGATTTTGATTCAGAAGAGGAAATTACCAAGGTATACACAGAATTAGCAAAAGAAGGTCAAGTTAAAATGGAATTGCAAGAAACTTTTTGGGCTGTAAAATATGCTACTGTTCAAGATAAGTACGGTGTTACATGGGAGTTAAATTTATCTAAATAAGGAAAAATTAATGAAATTGTGGATTACCTATTGCAGAACCAAGTTTTTCTATGGTATATTAAATAAACTTTGATGAGGACGGAGGGTTACAAGTGGCTACAGTAATTTCTAATCAATATATGAACATTTTACAATTTAATAATGTGATAGCTCGCCAAACTGGTAGAGTGATTGGGAATAGTCTGTCCACTTTATAATAGTAACCTAAAGGTTTTTATATCGAAAGTTGTGGGAGGGCATTTTGCGCTCTCTTCTTTCGTTCTGTAAAAGATATATGTTTCTTTGAACACAGGCTAGCAACCTGTGTATTTCTTTTTGTGTATTTGGAAAAAAATGAGAGTGAGGGTGAAAAAATGACAGGAGATCAACGTAAAAAATTACTTATTTTAATGATTAATATGTTTATAGCAATTGGAAGTTTTGGGATTATTATTCCTATTTTACCCCAATACTTAGAGTCAATTAATCAAGGGGGAACTGCTGCTGGTCTGATGATTGCCATTTTTGCTGGTGCACAATTAGTCATGTCACCAATTGCTGGTAAATGGACAGATCAATATGGCCGTCGTAAAATGATTATTCTTGGTCTTGCAGGTCTAACTTTATCTAGTTTTATTTTCTATGCTACAGACTCCATTTGGGTACTGTATTTGTCTCGTGTAGTTGGTGGAGTTGGTTCTGCATTATTAGTTCCAGCAATTTTCGCTTATGTAGCGGATATTACAACATTTGAGCAACGAGCAAAAGGGAATAGTTTTATCTCTGCTGCAATGTCACTTGGAATCGTAATAGGTCCTGGAATAGGTGGATTTTTAGCAAAAACAAGCTTAAAAACACCACTATTAGTTTCAGCTATCATTTCATTAGTTGCTGTTCTATTCTCTGTTATTGTTTTAAAGGAAAGTAAACCTGAAACATCTTCTTCTGTTCAAAATGGAGCGGCTGTAGATTCAGAATCGATGATTGCTAAAATGATAAGATCAGTAAAAATGCCATATTTCGTCCCTTTATTGATCACATTAATTATGAGCTTCGGTTTAATGTCATATGAGTCAGTGTTAGGGTTATTTGTAGATAATGAGTTTGGAGCTACACCTCAAGAAATAGCATTTATGATCACTGCAACAGGAATTGTCAGTGTTATCGTTCAATTATTTATTGTTGATCGTATCGTCAATCGATTTGGGGAAGTTACTATTTTAAATATCTTTATCGCAGTTGTTACTGTAGGCTTCATTCTTGCATTATTAGCAAAAAGCTATACGTTGTTCTTCGGAATTACGTTACTAATATTCCTTGCAACATCGATCTTACGTCCAGTATTAAATACGTTAATTTCAAAAATGGCAGGGGAAGAACAAGGGTTCGCGATGGGTATGAATAATGCTTATATGAGTGTAGGTAATATTTTAGGACCAACGTTAGCCGGGATGCTTTATGATGTTAAAATCACATATCCATTTATAATGGGACTATTAATATTAGCAATCGCCATGGTTACAACATTTATGTGGCAAAAAAGACTGACAAAACAAAAACAACAATTAATATTAAGTAAATAAATAGTTGAAAGAACCGTTAATGCAAATTTAACGGTTCTTTTTTTATGTATGATACCTGGTCCTGCTAACGTTGTGGTGCCCAGTTTTTATATAATTCACTTTCGATTAGATCAATATTGCGAAAGTGTCTATCTTTTCATAGAGAATATCTTCCTCAACCAATCAATATTCAATAAAAAATGCTTTCTATTGTTTTGACGAAACTACGTTTATCTGTAAAAACGATAAACAAGCAAAAAAAAAAATAAAATGATGAGTTATTTGAAACGTTTTAGAGATGAGCATGGTCTAAATGATAGAAAGGAGAATAACAATTGACATCACAAGCAAAAGTAAAAAAGGCTATAAGAGGAAATGATAAAGCATTTTATGAACTGATACAAGAACAGCAAAAAAAACTATACTATACCGCTTTTTTATATGTAAAAAATGAAGAAAGTGCTTTAGACATTGTGCAGGAAACTATCTTTAAAGCCTATAAATCAATTAAAAATTTAAAAGAACCAAGTTACTTCTCAACTTGGCTGTATAAGATTCTAATTAATACTGCTTTAAATTTTATTAAATGGAGTAATAGAGTTGTGCCAATGGATGATATAGAAAAATATACAGAACGCATCTATCTAGAACAAGTCCCTATTGAGAACAAAATAGACCTAATGGATGCACTTGACTGTCTTCCCGGTCATTATAAGACGGTCATCATTTTGAGATATTATAAAGACTTTACAGTAAAGCAAATCTCAGAAGTGTTAGATATTCCTGAAGGCACTATTAAAACATATTTACATCGAGCGATACGTCAGTTGAAAAAGGAATTATACATAAAGGAGAATTACTAAATGAAGGATCTTTTTAAAGATTTCACAAAAACTGTCGAAAGTACTGAATTTCCTGAAAAACGTATGAACAAAGTAATAAAGATGGCAATGAAAGATGCTAAAAAGAAAAAAGGAAGAAGTAGAAAAATAATATTATATTTAAGTAATGCAGCGGCATTATTTCTATGCTTTTTACTATTGTCAGCATTTGTTTCACCTCCTGTAGCAAGAACATTATCACGGACTCCTATTATAGGTACAGTTTTTATCAAAGCAGATTCGTCTGAATTAATCGTTAAAAGTTTAGAAGAAAATGGGTATAAAACAGATTCTATTATCTATCAATTTCATCCAGAGAAAGAAGTAATCATTCACATTGGCGGAGCGGATACAAATATTCAAGAAATTAATGATGATGTAAAAAAAGTGGTTAATAATGTACTCCATTCTGAAGGGTATAACTCTTTCAATATAACAGTTAGTCAATCCGAGTATGTACAAATAATAGAAACGGAAGAGAAAGCACAAAATGAAGAAGCCTATATGGCAGAGTGGAAATCATCTGGTGTATTACCCATTATTAAGGAAGAGTTAAATAAGGAAGAAAATTTCTATGTAGATAGTATAAATACAGGAATACTAGATGGAGCAATGAAATGGAAAATTAAATTATCACTCGAGAGTAATGATGCATCTGTATCAACAGTTACGAAAGAAATTCAAGAAAAAATTAGAACAATTATAGATTCGCAGGAGTTCGAATCTAAAATGGATGGTTTACCTTATCAAATAGAAATATATGATAAACATGGAATAATAATTAGTAAATCATAAAAATATATTCAAATTTCAAGGTGATAAAAATGCAAAAATTCGGAGGTATTATGAATAAATTAGCAGTTACCTTTGTTATTCCAGCATTTAATGAAGAACAAAGCATCGACGCGATATATGAAGCGATAAAAACAGAAATGGAAAAACATTCATTTTATCGATTTGAGATTCTATTTATTGATGATGGAAGTACTGATAAGACATTGGATCTTATAAAACAAAAAAGCACTCATTGCAAGGAAGTAAAATATATTTCTTTTACAAGGAATTTTGGAAAAGAGTCTTCTATTCTAGCAGGATTAAAATATGCAAAAGGAGATGCAGTTATTATGATGGACGCAGATCTACAGCATCCTCCATCTTTAATTGGTGAACTTTTGCATGGATTTGAAGAAGGATATGATCAGGTGGTAGCAAAGCGAGACCGCAAAGGAGATTCAAAAGTTCGCTCCTTTATGTCCTCTATATATTATCATTTAGTGAATAAAGTGGTAGATGTTGAATTGTCAGATGGAGAGGGGGATTTTCGTTTACTAAGTAGACGAGCTGTTGAATCCCTATTGTCGCTTGAGGAGGGAAATCGTTTTTCTAAAGGATTGTATTCTTGGATTGGATACGAGGCAAAAATCATTCAATATAAAAACACTCCTCGTAAAAATGGAGATTCAAAATGGTCATTCGCTAAGTTATTAAACTATGGAATTGATGGAGTGATCTCTTTTAATAATAGACCACTGAGATTATGCTTCTTTGCAGGGATTTGGGTATTATTACTAGCGTTGTTGTATGTTCTTTATATTTTTATTCAAATTGTCCAACGAGGTATCTCAGTACCAGGATATTTTACGTTAATTTCTGCTGTCTTGATCATTGGCGGGATTCAATTAATTTGTTTAGGGATTATCGGAGAATATATCGGCAGGATATATTTTGAAACAAAAAAGCGTCCTCATTATATTGTGAAAAAGTCCAATGTTGTCGATGGGTCTAATGTATTTAAACGATATGGTAAGAGCGTTTCAACTTCACCCCCTTTTGTTTTTGAACATGCGGATAGTATTCCTGAAAAAGAATTGGTAGTAGAACATAAAACATCTAATACAACGAAATAAGGTATGAATATGCAAATTATAAATAAAGAGTTTATTAAATTTATTGTAGTTGGATGTCTAAATACGATTCATTACTATGTAATCTATTTAATCTGTATCCACTTATTCCAAATGCACTACTTTTTTTCACATATAATTGGTTTTTTATTGAGTCTGATTGGATCTTTTTTCTTGAACTGTTGTTTTACTTATCAGGTAAAACCAACATGGAAAAAATTCCTATCATTTCCTCTCACACAAATTGTCAATACGTTAACTTCAACTGTTTTATTATTTATATTTATAGAATGGTTTTCCATTAGCAGTAATTATGCACCTGTACTTGCAGTTTTTCTAACCGTACCGATTACATTTATCATTACAAGGAGAATTTTACTAACATGATGAAACATGGATTAAAGAAATCGCCATTAGATGAAAGAAAAGGTAGCAGATGGGGGTGGCGAAGAAAATCCAAGCAATTAACGATCCTTTTATTAGTTAGTTTCATAGTAGCCTTTTTTAGTCATTTGTTTTATGTAAAACAATGGGCTGAAGATGTATATATGCTTGGAATGAATGATGGTCTTTCTCAAATACTTCCATTTAAGAGACTGCTGTACGATATGTACACAAATGGCGAATTTTTTTATTCCTATGAATTAGGAATGGGAGCGGGTACTTATTCTCAATTAGGTTACTATTATTCAACCTCCATCGTTTTTATTATATCAGTTGCTATTACATATTTTCTTGAGTGTGTTGGCGTAATAGATAGCCCGGATTTGTTATATTGGGCAGATGCTATTTTAGTCATTAGCATCATCCGCATGACTTTTATTTTGATGATAACGTATGGAACGTTTCGATTTATTAATATACAAAAAGTTCCATCATTTGTTGGTGCAATAATTTACGGAACAAGTGTCATCTATTTTCGCCATGTTCAGTATTGGGAATTTTTTGCGGATGCAATGATCTGGTTACCAATTTTATTATTTGGAATAGAAAAAATAATACGAGAGAAAAAAGCAGGCTGGTTTATTACTGCAGTCGCTATTAGTGTCTTTGATAATTTTTACTTTGCATATATAAACTTTCTGCTTGCAGCTATTTACATTATTTTTCGGTGGATTATACCTTTTAGTTCTCAGGAACAACATATTTTACATCAAGTGAAACAATATTTATTAGGAGGTCTATGTGGTATTGGGATTGGTGCTGTATCATTTATTCCTGCAGTGTATGGATACTTAAATAATTACAGACCATCATATGATGGAGCAATACCATTATTTGCTTTTCCCGATAATATATTATTGGATGGAAGAATTATTGTATTACCAGCATTTTCTATAATATGTTTGTTTTTATTTGCATTATTTAAGAACCGCATCTATCGCTTTTTTTCTTGTTTAACTATATTAACTATATTCATGCATTATAGTGCAATGGTTGCAAGTATATTTAATGGTTTTTCTGCTCCTCAATACCGCTGGGAGTATTTTATGGCTTATGTTGCAGGGGCATTAGTAGCTATTTCACTTTCAAATTTACATAAAGTGAGCAAAAAAGGGCTCATACTATCTGGGCTATTTACACTTTGTGCTTATTTGTATTTTTATCATCTAACTAATTTGACAATTGAATCCTTATATAACTTCAACATAGTGTATTTAGTTATACCAGCTGCTATCACTATTATTATCGTAGTTATGTATGGAATTAATCATAATAAAGTCTACCACACGATACTTCCCATATTATTGATTAGTAGTTCTATATTCATTAGTTATGGTTATCAAAAAGTGAAACTGTCGCATGCTGGAACTAAAAATGAAGTCTCCGCGGAAGTTATTGTTGGAGATACATATAATGGACCAGATACCAATTCATTAATTAGTAAAATAAAAAAGTATGAAAATGATCCATTTTATAGAATAGAGTGGATGTACCCGACACGAAATAATACCCCTATTACACAACGGTTCAATGGATTTAGTGCATACTCGAGTATTTTAAATAAAGATTTATTATATTTTTATTACTTTAACTTGGACATTGATATGGGGAGAGAGAGCTTGAGTCGATATGGTACTCTTGGAGATAGATCGAATTTGTACAGTATATTAGGAGGTAAATATTATATTTCCCATAAAGGAGATACTTCGATTCCGTTTGGATTCGAAAAAGCTTTTACTTCAGGTGATTATATTGCTTATCAAAATAAAAATATACTTCCTTTTATCCGTACTACGAGAACAGTTTTTGCTGAGAAAGATCTTGCAAATTCGTCCCCAATTGCTAAGGAACATGCAATGATTAAAGGGGTAATCTTGCCAACCAGTTCAAGCAACAGTCCGATTCCGAAAAATGAAGATTTATTGAAATATGTAGAGATCATTCCAATTGGTTCTACTTATCATAATGGTGTACTTCATGTAAAATCTGAAATGGGCGGAATTGATTTGGTAATAGACGATAGGAATCCTTCTATTAAGGATTATTATGTTTCTTTTTTTATAAAGTCTCTAGAAAAAGATCACTTTTTTGAGTTGAGTGTGAATGATTATAAGACTTCAAGAAAATCGAATATGTCTATTTATCGAACTGGAGATAATGATCTATCTATTAGAATCGCAGCAGATGATAAGATCTCTTTTCGAATGCCAGAAGGGAAGTATAAATTAGCGAATCTAAAACTATTTGGGGAAGACTATGAAGTACTAGAAAGTGCAAAAGAAGATGTTCAAGATCAGCCCCATATTCCAATGAGTATATCCGGGAATGTTATTAATATTAACTATAACAATGGTACAGAAGAAACATATATGATGGTGCCAATTCCTTACGAAAAAGGTTGGCAAGTCTATATAAATGGAAGTGAAAAGAAAGTATGGAAGGCAAATTATGCATTCATTGGAATCGAACTTGAAGAGGGTGAAAATGAAATAAGACTCGTATATTATCCACCATATTTTTTTATTTCCTTATGGATTTCTATCTTATCATTATTGTTAGCATTTTTACCAAAGTTGGTAAGACAATTGGTTGCTAAACATCGCCATACACTAGCCTAATAATACAAATTGGATTCCGTTACACTCCTGCATATTGAAATACATTATTTCTTGCAGAGCTTTGCACAAATATTGCAGCTCTGCATTTTTGTTTTAAGAATAACTAGCTAGCAACTCGGGTATATGAGTATGCATTGTACAGTAAGTTTTATAGATGAATACATAAACTTACTGAGTATCGATTACACTAACGATATTTAGTGAGTGTTTTTTTGGGGCAAAACAAATAAGGAGAGATACAGTAATGGGATTTTTCACCAGAGCACAGAAAATGAAGATAACAAAACATCAAGCTAAAAAAATAAAACAAAAGGTATTACTCAAAGGGAATGGTGATATTCATCTTGCCAAGGAAATCATTAAAGAAGTGACAGGACACGAAAAAGTGACAACCGATACAGCAACTTTAATCATTAGTGCGATTCAGCAACCGGAAAAATACTCAAATACAGCAGAAAGATATGGAATCGAATTTGAATGAAGTTAAATGCTTGTTTTCTATATAGAAGCAAGCTTTTTTTATTCTCTCTTTTATTACGGATGGAGGAAAAAGAGGGAAGGGAGGAGCGGGTACAACAATAAATCAATTAGATGAGAAAATCAAGAATATATGGACGTAGTAAATTTAATCGTTGACATTATACCTATAGGGGTATATTATTACTTTAAGTGATACTCAAATTTTCCTTTCAGAAAGTTATGGAAATTCTACTGATTATAAAGATTGTTCATAAAGGATGAGTCTAAATAAAACAGAACTAGTGAGGTAATTAGTAATGGAATACAACGATCAAATGAAGAATAGAGTTAAGAGAATGGAAGGCCAGCTTAGAGGGATTTTAAAATGATGGAAGAGAATAAAGATTGTAAAGATATTATTACACAGCTATCAGCGGTTCGTACGGCAGTGGATCGAACAATTGGTGTAGTAGTAAGTTCAAATTTAGTTGAATGTGTTCAGAAAGCTGATAACGAAGAAGAAAAAACAAATGAGTTAATTAAAGAAGCTGTCAATTTACTGGTGAAAAGCAGATAAAAAAATTCATCAGTTGACATTTTTTTTAATTATGTTAATATACCCCTATGGGTTAGTGTTAGAAATCTACTCAACAGAGATAGAATATTTAATATATAGAAGATGAGGTTCTGGTTTTAATTAGATTTTTTTAGCAATATATATACCCATACAGGTATGGGTAATTCGCTTGTGAGGAGGAATAACTATGGGAGAAAAGAAAACAACTAACATCATTTTATTTAGTGGGGATTATGATAAAGCAATGGCAGCGTATATCATTGCGAATGGAGCAGCGGCTTACGATCATGAGGTGACGATTTTTCACACTTTTTGGGGATTAAATGCTTTGCGTAAAGATGAACATATGCCCGTGAAAAAAGGGTTTTTAGAAAAAATGTTCGGTAAAATGATGCCTAAGGGATCAGATAAAATGGGACTCTCCAACCTAAACTTTGCAGGCTTTGGTCCAAAGTTAATCAAAAATGTGATGAAGAAACATAATGTAATGCCTTTGCCAAAACTAATTGAAATGGCACAAGAACAAGACATAAATTTAGTAGCATGTACAATGACGATGGATTTGCTGGGTCTTCAAAAAGAAGAGCTCCTAGATAACATTGAATACGCCGGCGTTGCAGCCTATTTAGCTGAAGCTGAGGATGGCAAGGTCAATTTATTTATCTAATTAAGGGATTGTAATATATTTTTTTATATTTACAAATACCCCGCACCGTATAATACACAGGAGGTTTCAATATGGAGAATATTAAAGTTAACGTAACATTGGATGCAAAAGGACTATCTTGTCCGATGCCAATTGTCAAAACAAAAAAGACTATGAATACTTTGGAAGCAGGTCAAGTCTTGCAAGTTCAGGCAACGGATAGGGGATCGAAAGCAGATATTCGAGCTTGGGCAAATAGCTCTGGTCATCAATACCTTGGAACAATTGAAGAAGGGGATGTACTAAAGCACTACCTAAGAAAATCATCAAATGATGGATCAATTGAAAAAAAACATCCCCATGCGATTAGCAATGAGGAACTTAAAAAGAAGCTCGATGCTAATGAGAATATAGTGGTTCTTGATGTAAGAGAGGCTGCTGAATATGCATTTAATCATATTCCTAATGCTGTTTCGATTCCATTGGGAGAAATTGAAGAACGGCTAGGTGAATTAAACAAAGAGGATGAAATTTTTGTGCTATGCCGTACAGGAAACCGCAGTGATTTAGCTGCCCAGAAACTTGCGGAAAGAGGATTTTCGAATGTGATTAATGTTGTACCGGGCATGGGTGACTGGACAGGAAAAACAAATACTTTAAATAAATAATTAAGGAGAATGATGAAAATGAACACAGTTACAGTGTATACAACAACACGTTGTCCATATTGTATAATGTTAAAAAACTTTTTAGAGTCTCAAAGTATTCCTTTTAAAGAGGAAAATGTTGAAACGAAACCCGAGCTGATGAAATATCTCGTAAATAAAACAGGTCAATTAGGAGTACCTCAAACAGAGATTAATGGTAAATGGGTTGTTGGGTTTGATCCAAATAATATTATGTTAGCACTAAGAAACTAGGAGGAACTTGCAATGAATAAAAAAGTAGCAATTATCGCAAGTAATGGCGGAATGTTTGATGCCTATAAAGTATTTAATATCGCGAATGCGGCAGCAGCCACAGACCAAGAAGTAGCCATCTTCTTTACTTTTGAAGGGTTAAACTTAATTCATAGAGATGCATACAAACAACTGCCGATGCCAGAAGGAAAAGAACATTTTGCTGAAGGATTTGCTAATGCTAATGTTCCAGCTATCCCGGAATTGGTTGCAATGGCACAAGAAATGGGTGTTAAATTTATTGGTTGTCAAATGACAATGGATGTTATGGGTCTTGGAATAGATTCATTTGTTGAGGGGATTGAAGTTGGTGGAGCAGTGACTTTCTTAGAATTCGCCAATGATGCAGATGTGACACTTACATTCTAAAATTTTTTAATTCGAAATATACCTAAGGGGGTAAAAAGAGTGCCTTTTAAAGCAATGAATCCAAAAGATGTAACCAAAAAAGTCTTTAATAAAGAAGATTTGTTTATTTTGGACGTACGTAATGAAACGGATTTTGAAGATTGGAAAATCGAGGGAGAAAACTTTCACTATTTAAATATCCCTTATTTCGACTTACTTGATGGAGTGGAAGGAATTTTAGATAAAATTCCTTCCTATAAGGAAGTATTGGTAGTTTGTGCGAAAGAAGGGTCATCTGTCATGGTGGCAGAGATGCTTTCGGAACAAGGTTTAACTGTTTCTTATTTACAGGGTGGAATGAAAGCATGGAGTGAACATTTGGAGCCTGTAAAAGTTGGAGATTTAAAGGATGGCGGCGAGATTTATCAGTTTGTACGTATTGGAAAAGGTTGTTTATCCTATATGGTGGTCTCTGATGGAGAGGCTGCGATTATTGATGCAACTAGAATGACGGATATTTATCTAGAGTTTGCATCAAATATCGGTGCTAACATCACTCATGTTTTTGATACACACTTACATGCTGATCACATTTCAGGTGGTAGGAAAATTGCTGAGATCACAAATGCAACCTACTGGTTACCTCCAAAAGATGCGGGGGAAGTTACATTCGAATACTCTCCATTAGAAGGTGGCAATGTGGTGACAATTGGTAATACGAATATTGATATTCATGCTTTATATTCACCAGGTCACACAATTGGTTCGACTTCATTTGTGATTGATAAAAGATATTTACTTTCAGGTGATATTTTGTTCATTGATTCTATTGGTAGACCAGATCTTGCAGGGTTAGCAGAAGATTGGGTTGGAGATTTAAGAGAAACGCTTTATAGCCGCTACAGAGAGCTTTCAGCCGATTTAATTGTACTGCCTGCTCACTTTATGATTATCGAGGAATTGAACGCAGATGGTAGTGTGGGTAAACTGTTAGGTACTTTATTCGCAGAAAATCATGGTTTGAATATTTCAGACGAAGTAAGATTCAGACAAATGGTAACTGAAAACTTACCTCCACAGCCAAACTCATATCAAGAAATTCGGGAAACTAATATGGGAAAAATGTCCCCAGATGATGACAAGCAACGTGAGATGGAAATTGGACCAAACCGTTGTGCAGTACGATAAGAAGAACAGAAAAAGAAACGTGAATAGGAGAGATGACATATGAATGCAGATAAATTATTGGATGCAAAGGGATTAGCTTGTCCCTTGCCAATTGTTAAAACAAAGAAATCGATGGATGATTTGGCAACTGGTCAAGTACTAGAAATCCATGCAACAGATAAAGGAGCCCAATCAGATCTAGCTGCTTGGGCTAGATCAGGTGGACACGAACTGCTACAATCTACTGAAGAAAATGGTATATTCAAGTTCTGGATTAAGAAGGGTTGATAAAGGAATTGGGAACCGTGATGAAGGTTCCCCTTCTTTAATAGGAGGTATTATATTGGAAATAACGTTTATTATTACCATTTTTTTAATTGGATTTATAGGTTCATACATTTCTGGAATGCTAGGAATTGGTGGCTCAATTATTAAGTATCCAATGCTTTTATTTATACCACCGTTGTTTGGATTAGCGGCATTTAGTGCACATGAGGTATCAGGAATAAGTGCTATACAGGTTCTGTTTGCTTCCATTGGAGGAGTATGGGCATATCGTAAAGGCGGTTACTTGAACAAAAAGCTGATTATATACATGGGAATCAGTGTGTTGATTGGTAGTATGATTGGGAGTTTTGGATCTCAATCAATGTCGGAAAACGGCATTAATATTGTTTATGGTTTTCTAGCATTAACAGCAGCTGTCATGATGTTTATATCGAAGAAGGGGATAGATGATATTCCTTTAAATCAAGTAACCTTTAACAAGTGGATTGCTGCAATATTAGCATTCATAGTTGGAATAGGTTCTGGTATTGTTGGCGCAGCTGGTGGATTCCTATTAGTGCCCATTATGCTTGTCGTATTAAAAATTCCAACGAGGGTTACTATTGCATCTTCACTAGCCATAACCTTTATATCATCCATCGGTGCAACAGTGGGGAAAGTATCGACTGGACAAGTAGATTATTTATCCGCACTGATTATGGTAGTTGCAAGTTTAATAGCTGCCCCGCTTGGTGCGATGGCTGGGAAAAAAATAAACACCAAAATCCTTCAAGTAATTTTAGCATTATTAATTTTAGGTACAGCTATAAAAATTTGGATGGATATCTTACTTTAAATTGATAAAAACATCCGTATGCACCTTACTACGGATGTTTTTATCAATAGAAAAGGTATATAAAAATTAACACCTATATACAAAGCATCTGAAAGAGCTTCGGATTAATACGTTGTATCCCCAGTTATGTGTTATTTCTAAACACTTTTGGGAATACAGGGAATAACAAAGAAATTCAACCTTGATACACAAATATCCAAACTGGAAAATGGTAGATGTTATGATAAACATCGAATAAAGGAGGGAATTAGATGCAATTCACCTTAATTCAACAAAATGATACGCATGGATGTTTGGAGCTTCATAATGAATTGTTTTGGAGTTCTAATGGACCAACTCTAAAAAAAGTAGGAGGTTTTGCAAGGGTCAGTCAGTATGTCAAAAATATACGTAAAAAAAATGAACATGTTTTATTTTTCGATGGAGGAGATTTATTTCACGGCACTTTGCCTATAGTACAAACGAAAGGTGAGGCGCTTTTACTTATACTAGAAAAGATGCAGCTAGATGGATTTGTTCCAGGTAATTGGGAATACGCATATGGAAAGCAACAACTTGTTCATTTAACGAGTAAACTCCCTTTTCCTACGATTGCTAGTAATTTAAAGGATTCTGGAACAAGAGAGTTACTATTTAAACCATATATTATTAGAGAAATGGGTGAAGTAAAAGTTGGTATTATTGGATTAACGTATCCTTATGTTGACATTACAATGCCGAAGGAGTTTTCAAATGGATTAGAATTCTCGAATGGTGTTGAAGAAGTACGTGAATGCCTGAGACAGTTAGAAGGTAAAGTAGATGTTGTTGTTTTATTAAGTCATATGGGATTGCCACTAGATGTAAAACTCGTTTCACAGGTCAAAGGTATCGACCTTGTATTATCTGGTCATAGTCACGACCGTGTGAAAGACCCAATCCAAGTAGAGGATACGCTTATCGTTCAAGCAGGTTCTTCTTCATCCTTTCTCGGAAGATTAGATGTTACTATAGAAAACAAGAAAATTGTTAATGTACAGTATGAATTAATCCAGTTGAACGAATCGTTTAAGGAAGACCCCGAAGTAAAAGGATTAATCGATGATATTTTAGGGCGGTTTACAACGGAACGCAATACAGTTGTCGGTGAAACGATGTCCATTTTACATCGAATGACTTTAAATGAATCTCCAATGGATCAGCTAATAACGGATGCTTATTTACATGTTATAGAAGCAGACGCCGCTTTTTCTCATGGTTGGCGTTATTCTCCTCCGCTGAATATAGGGGCTTTAACACTTTATGATTTACATACAATCATTCCAACAAATCCAAAATTATTTACGCTAAAAATCACTGGATTAGAGCTTTGGAATATTCTTGAAAAGAATCTAGAACAAGTCTTTTCTTCGGACCCCTTTGAACAAAAAGGTGGATATATTCTACGTTCCTCTGGTTTATCGATGACCTTTAAACCTTATAACCCCAATGGGAATCGTATTCAAACACTTCAAATTTCAGGAGAAGATATTAAAATGGAGAAAACGTATACGATTGTTAGTGGCGGTGGCCAATTATTTAAACCATTTGAAGAAAAAAAGGTATATAAAGAATTAAGAGCGATTGATGCAATCATTGCATTTTTACAAGAAAAAGGTCCGTTTGAAGCTAGGTCTGAAGCAACTATAATTAGTGTATAAGTTTATTGAACAACTACAATAGAAATATAAATACTATATAGTAAGGATGATTAAAGTAGATGAACGAATGGAATACCCGCTTTCAAACTGATAACTATGTTTATGGCAAGGAACCTAATGCTTTTTTGAAGGAATATCATAAGAAAATAAAAATTTCTGGTGATGCTTTGGCTATAGCGGAAGGGGAAGGACGAAATGCCGTTTATCTAGCGGAGCAGGGTATGAATGTCACGGCATGGGATTACGCAGAATCGGGTCTAGTAAAGACAAATAAGCTCGCAGAAGAACGAGCTGTAACAGTCTCAACTGCACTGGTAGATTTAAACAAAGCAAACTGGAGTGAAACGAAGTGGGATGAAATTGTATGTATCTTTGGCCATTTCCCAACAGAACTTCGACAGAAAACACTCCAAGGTGTAAAGGTAGCTGTAAAACCAGGAGGTTATTTTCTGACAGAAGTATATTCACATTACCAAGTTCCATATAAGAGTGGTGGACCAAAAGATCTAAATTTTTTATATAGACCGGAAGAGTTTTTAAATATCTTCGCTGATTGGCGCATCATACACTTTTTCATGGGTGAGGTAGTCCGTCAGGAAGGTAACCTCCACAATGGACAATCCCATGTAATTCAATTTGTCGGACAAAAGCCAAATAAGTGAGGAATTGATTAGTTATTTGTGAAGTCCAATAGGGCAAATAAAGAACGACTTTAATTAGAGTCGTTTTTTATTTTAGCTGAAATAATTTCTAACATTTAAATTAATCAATTATTTATTTTCATCAAATTTTAACAAACCTATAGTAATATGGACATTAATTAACTTTTGTTAGAAAGGATATGTGTTGCAACATTTAATAATAATGTTTGTCCATAATATATGCATGGAGACGACCATTTTTAAAAATCTATTTGAGTGAGTAATCAAAATATATAAACCTAGAAAAAACACTGGATGCGCAGAAAGTATTCAGTTCAAGTGAATATAGGGGACAGAGGGGCTTATCATTAATACATTATACATATACCCGCTTAGTAGAAAGCGTATAAAGAATATAAATTTTATAGAAAGGATGAATATATAAGTGGTAAGTCGAATAATAAAAACAATTTCGCTACTCATTATGATGGGTGGTTTAATACTTCTTATTTATGTAGGTTACCAATTATATAGTACAAAAGAAAAAGAGAGTAAACGACTAGAGGAAGCTAGGACTATCATCTCAGACGAAGTGATTAAGGAAATTAGTAATGTAGGTGTATTTAATTATGATTCAATCAAAGAGGGTGATACGGTAGGCGTATTTTACATCCCAAGACTTGATCGTGAAATTCCAATTATTGAAGGGACGAGTGAAGAAGAATTATCTCAGGGCGTAGGACATTATATTAGTACCGGATACCCAGGTGAAAATAAACAGATTTTATTATCAGGACATCGTGATACTGTGTTTCGGCAATTCGGTGATTTAGAAGATGGGGATGAGCTTCATGTGAAAATGGAACACGGTACATTTATATATGAAATTCGCGATCATATCATCGTTGACGCAGATGACACAACTGTCATTGACCCTAATCGAGCAGAAGAAGTATTAACGGTATCAACTTGTTATCCATTCTCTTTCATTGGTGATGCCCCAGATCGTTACGTCATATTTGCTTATCCAAAATAAAGAGCGTTGTGTAAACAAACCACACAAAGGCTTGGAATATAAGTAAACAACCAAAAAAGGACGACTCGAAAATTCTACTCGAGTTGTCTTTTTGTATATAGTCATTGAAGCATCTTAAAGTAGAATAGAATAATTCTTCCACTTTCATCAAACTTTCATAAACCTTTAGTAATGTAGGCATTGAGCATTTTTATCTGGAGGGTACAGCTATGCATCTATCTAGTATTCATTCGACCATTGCTATTATCATTTTTAGTTGGAGTATGGGATTTCTTACTTACTACATATTAAGTGATAGTACAAAAGCGGAAAAGAAAGCCAGTATGGAGGAAATTGCGGGGCAATTAATTCATTTTGTTATCTTTCTTTGGATTGGGAAAATTATCTTAAACTTAAATATCTTTATCATAGATCCATTAGCTATATTAGCTTACCCGAGTGACTCGTATGCTTTTTATTTTGCTATTCTGCTAAGTGGATTCACAATCGTAATTCAATATAAACGTAGAAAGATTGATGCACTACCATTTTCTATAGCTTTTACCTATATATTTTTGACTGCATCATTCGTTTATGAATTCATGCAAGTAATTTGGAATAAAAATATTTATTCGATTGGTTATTTAAGTTTAATAGCATTATTAATTATTACATTTGTAGTTTTGCGCAATTTTGTACACCCGCACTGGTTAAATCTTTTAATCCTCCTTGGGTGGTCGATAGGGAGTTTAAGTTTGGCAATGATAAAGCCAATTCTAATAGTGTTTGGCTATTCAATAGCGCCATGGTTTTTAGTATTTATACTCATAATTTGTTGTGGTCTAATATTGTCTCAGAAAATGAAAGCAGGTGTTGTACATGGGAGGAATTGAGACAGATACGATGTTAGTGATAGGGATTTTTTGGGCATTAGGTGCAGGGGCATTATCATTTTTATCGCCTTGTGTATTACCTATTTTTCCCGCGTACTTATCCTATATTACTGGAATCAGTGTCAAGGAATTGAAAGAAAATCAAGACGTGAAAATAAGGAAGAAATTATTAAGTCATTCTGTATTTTTCTTGTTAGGTGTGTCCCTTGTTTTTCTTAGCTTAGGGATTGGGGCTTCCTTTTTAGGGCAATTTATTCAAACTTTGTTAATAGGTAATACAGGGCTGTTTATTCAGCGTTTAGCTGGAATATTTATTATTTCTATGGGACTTTTTGTCGGAGGGTGGATTAATGTAACAGCACTTATGAAAGAGAGGCGTTTCCAATTTGCCAAAAAACCAGTAGGTTATTTAGGAACCTTTTTTGTAGGAACAGGTTTTGCAGCTGGTTGGACACCTTGTATTGGACCAATATTTGCTTCTATCTTATTTTTGGCAGCTAGTACCCCGGGTCAAGGATCCATATACACTGTAATGTATGTTGTGGGTTTTGGATTACCATTTCTTCTATTGACGTTTTTCCTTGGATCAACTAAGTGGATTACTCGATATAGCCAAATCATCATGAAAATAGGAGCTGTCATGATGATTATAATGGGACTTATCTTATTTACTGGTCAAATGCCGCGTATCACTGAATTTCTCTTAAAATTAGTAGAAGGTACATGGTTTGAAAAATTAGGATAAAGGAGTAATAAGAAATGAAAAATGCAGTTTTTATTGTAATAGTTATAGTGTTACTTGGTTGGACAACGTATGAGTTAATAGTTACTTCAAAAGAAAAAGAAGCACGGGAATATGGTAGTGCAATGTCAGATGAAATATATAATTCTGGTGATGCTAGTGATTTTAGTAATTCAGGAATTCGTAAAGGAGAACTAGCTCCTGACTTTGAATTAACTACAATCGATGGTGAGAAAGTAAGGTTATCAGATTATAGGGGTACCCGTGTGATGTTAAACTTTTGGGCAACATGGTGTCCGCCTTGTCGTGCTGAAATGCCCGATATGCAAAAGTTCCAAGATAATAAAGATGTACAAGTGTTGGCAGTGAATTTATCACAAACAGAATCAAGTCCCAAAAATGTTCCAAACTTTGTCGATGAATTAAATCTGTCATTAACGATTCCTTTAGATGAAGAATCTGCTGTCTCTAGGGAGTATCAAGTTTTAGCTTATCCTACAACATATATGATTGATTCGGAAGGGCGTATTCAATTTATCGTAAGGGGTGCAATGAATTACGATTTCATGGTTCAACAGTATGAAATGATGCAATAATCCTCTTCTATCATATAAAATGAGAATAGAGGTGGTTTATTTGAAGCAAATAATAATGGTTGTCGAAGATGATAAAATGATTCGAAATCTCATCCAATTGTATTTAAAGAAAAATGGATATGAAGTGGTGGAAGCAAGTGATGGAGAGGAAGCAAAAACAGTTTTTCTAGAACATCGACCTTGTTTAATTATCTTGGATTTGATGCTACCAAAGGTGAGTGGTGAAGAGTATTTTAGTTGGATTAGAGAGCAAAAGGATAATGATGTTTCGGTCATCATGCTTACAGCAAAAGTCCGTATTGAAGATAGAATTTCTGGTTTGAAATTAGGTGCAGATGCATATATGACAAAACCATTTGATCCTAATGAACTAGTCGCACAAGTAGAAGCAGTGCTTCGTCGTACGGAACAGTTATGTCAAAAAATTGTCTATGCTGGATTATGTATTATGCCGAGAAAAGGACAAGTTTTACTTTACGGAAAAAATATAAAACTGACAAAATATGAGTTTGATCTATTATATTATTTCATGCAAAATCCAGACATCGTATTATCACGAGAGCAACTAATAAGACAAATTCATCCTAACATGGATCGAAGTGTTTTAGATCGTACAATTGATGCGCATATAAAAAAACTTCGTGAAAAGATTGAAATACAACCATCGAAACCAAAGCGTATCCAAACTGTAAGGGGAATGGGGTATAAGTTTGTCTCGGTTATATAATATAATAGCTCGTATTACTCCAACTGGGTTCTTATGGCGTTTAACATTTTTGAATACTATAGTTGTTGTAATGGTAACTGTTATAAGTGGTGGGGCTATTTATAATACTGCTTGTTTTTTAGCGGAAAAAGTGGGAGATTTGAATATCTCTCAACAGCAGCGATTTAATCAAATCCTCTTAAATTATTTATGGATTTTAATGATTACCGTAGCCTTTACTGGAAGTATTCTTCATTTCTATTTGATTAAACGTTTTATAAAACCTATCCGTAGTTTAATTCAATCTACAGAAGAACTGAAGCTTGGTAATTATCCAAATCCCGTTAAAGTATATAAAAATGACGAAATCGGTCAGTTAACTCAACAATATAATGAATTAATCGCACAGTTAAAAACGAATGAGCAACAACGGAACAGGCTTATAACTGACATATCTCATGAAATAAGAACCCCCTTATCAAATTTAAATGGTTATCTTCTAGCCTTAAAAGACGGGGATATAAAAGGTGACGAAGCACTATTTGCATCATTGCATCAAGAGTCAAATCGATTATCTCAAATGATAGTACAACTTGAGCAATTAAAGGAATTAGATCACTTATCGGTCCAAACAATTGTTGAGAAGGAAACAACTGACATAAAACCGATACTACTTCAATGTGTAGCGATGTTTGAAAGGACATTGGAACAAAAGAAAATCCCTTTATTACTAGAAGTTGAATCATATAGTCTGGATATCCATGTTGTTGGCATTCAACAGGTAATCAGTAATTTGTTGGAAAATGCCATTCGCTATTATAAGGGAGAAGGGCCAATTTTATTAAAAGGCGTGAAGCAAGGAGTGGACTACCGCATTATGGTTACAGGACCTAGCGAGCCGATACCAGAAATTGAAAGAGAAAATGTATTTCGACGATTTTACAGACTCGATTCTTCAAGAAGCCGTATGACAGGAGGTTCGGGGTTGGGACTTGCGATTTCAAAGGAAATTATCGAACGCCATCATCAAGGTGAAATTGGAATTAATACTACTACTACGAGTAATACTTTTTGGATAGTACTACCAGGATAATTGTGATTGCCTAGATACTGATATCAACAACAGGTACAATTAATGAATGATAAAACTGTGGGGAGGGAGTCCAACTTATTCTTATAACCACCAGGAATGATTACTTTTATTTCACCTTCCGTATTACTGATTCAGAGTGATGTGTTTCATAATCCTGTAGAGATATTTTATACAGCTTGATAAATGGTGTAATCATAGGAGGAAGGGGGGAAGGAGAGTCGTTAATTTCTTCCCTTCCCAAAAGATAAAATTGTATCATTATTCAAATAACCAGTATGTTTCCAGGTTAAAGCTTTTTTCATCTAGATATTCCTAATAGTTTAAACATGGTTTTGTTTCAAAGAGAAAGAGGACCTTCACATTTTTTATAAGTAAACAATTGCTGTAGATCTGTTAGATTGGTGAACTCATGTATTTTGTTTGCTTTAGTGCAAGGATTCCTGTCATAAAAACACTTTGTGTTATTTTTCACATTAAACAAATCTGACAAATCGAATTTTGGATAGCAATTAGTCGGGCATAGTACGTGGGCTGATTTGACGATGAATCACTTACTGATGAATAAATAGAAACAGTTGCGTGAGAACATCGAGATCCCTGGAATGCTGTTAATCCACTAATAATGAGATGAAGTAGATAAATCACTTCTGTAACTGCGCAGGATGTTTTGGGAAAAAGTTGAAATTCCATAGAAACTAACACCAAAATTTTAGATATAAATTATATTAATATTTAAACGTACTAAGTCGTTATGTGATTATTGGATTTACTTATTAAGAGAACTAAATATAGGGAATTAAAATTTCGGAACTTCTAATAATGTTATTGTGAGAAGTTCCGATAAATATGGAAAAATTGATTTTGTCTCACTATTAAAGGTATTCTTCAGTTATGAGACTGAAATAATCGTTTCTAGTCAACTTCCGATAATTTATATTATGTCCGGGGCGTAGTTTTGTTAAGAGTAGAGTTTTATTCGTTACTCTACTCTATATCTATAATCACTGTCTTTCACATTATTATAATCTATAAATTGAGTGCTATATTCGATTACATCATTAATGAATAAATCATTTTCCTCAGCAAATTTTTTTATGCTTTCTAGTAGTTCTTTATCATAAGTAGTTTTATATTGTACTCGATCTTTCGGTCTGTTTTTTTTGTTAAAAGTTATGATGCCATGTTTTAATAGGTTTTCTAGACCACTTTCAAGCAAATAATTTACGTGAGTGTTATATTTTTCAGCTATCTCGGTAAGTTGATGTAATAATGATTTACTAATATTAGTTCTGAATTTGATTCTAGAACTATCTGTTACTTGTATTAACCTGCCATTTGACATTTTCCACATAATTATTCCTCCTTAACAAAGTTTTATAATTAATTAATTCTCTGAGACATATATTTTTCCTTATATGACTTATAATCAATATCATTATAATCGTAAATTAATTTAGCGAGTTTTGGTAGTTCATTTTTGCCTTTTACCCAAATCCGATAAATTTTCTTGTTTTGTTTAGTTAATTCAAATGTGATTACTGTATTTAACTTCCAGTCTAACAAAACTGAATGGATCCCGTATGCAAAGTTTTTACTACCAGAAGTTATATTCATTACATATCCTTTTTTTTGTACCCATCCATCCCCATCAATGACTCCTCTAATAAAAGAAGGTAGATATTCATTTGGAACATCAGGAAAAGGTACAGTTAGTGATTTATTTGCTGTTATTCCGATTTTTTCAAGATCTTGTTTTATTTCTTTAGAATTTATTAGCAATGTTGGAGTTGTCTTTGTGGGTCCATATGGTGCTAAAACGTAGTCAGCATCCATATATTTTGCGATGATACGAAGTATTCTCTCGTCTTTTTGTGTAAATGAGATGGTATGAGTAGTGCTATGTACATGGCCATCAGTAATAAATAAACCTAACACCCACGCCATTTTATGATTCCAATATTTAAAAAAGTCTTCGTTAACTCTATGTTTGCGAGGTTGACCGGAATATTGTTTTCGATTCATTTCAATGCCATGTTTGTACATCACATTTCGTATTGCACGATCTGAAATACCTATTATAGGAACCATCTCTTTAAAAGTCATACCGCTTTTATACATTTCGATAATAACTTCATCAGTCATCCCTGGATTCCTAGCCAAATTTAATCCTCCTTGCTGTACCATACTTATTACTATTATAAGAACAAATGTTCTATAATGCAAGCGTTATACAAAATAAGACCTAACAATAAAATTGCTAGGTCAACATAGTGATGTGATTAATCAAGGCTCTTCTTTCTTTCGTGTCTCGTAACATAAAGCATTACAGGAAACAATATGATTGCTACGAAAATTAAGACGAAAGCCATGTTCTTCATATTTCCATCATTCATACCGGTCGCAAATGCAACGCCATATATGCTAGAAGCTAAAATGTTACCAAGAAATCTTGAAGTCATGAGTAGCCCAGACGCAATTCCACTTTCTGATTTATCGATGAAGGAATACAGTAAGTTTTGTAATCCGATATTTTGTACACCATTTGCAATACCAGAGACAGCTAACACAATGGCAACCCAATATAATGGAGATGTATGATTGATTGTTGCTAATAATATTACACCTATTAATACCATTGAAACACTACTTAATAATGGTATACGAAATCCAGCTCTTTCCATCCATCTTGTCGCTATTGGTGTTGTAACCATCGCAAAAATTGACAAAGACAGCATCGTGATACCAGTTACTCTTGAACTTGTTTCTAACACACCTTGTAGATACGTTGGCAAACTAAGTAAAATTGCAAAGAAGATAACGGTTGATAAAATATATTGACCGTAGATCAATGTAATATTCATATTTTTCTTAAAAAAATTCACATTGATAAATGGCTCTTCTCTTCTTTTTTCATAAACATAAAACAATATCGTGATTACTGCAGCTACAAATAAAGTTCCGATTTGAAATCCAGCTTCTAAAGAAAGTAAAAATACCATCCATATTGTAATGGTTAAACTAAATAGAAGTATCCCAACTCCATCCCATTTATATGTTGTAGCAGCTGTTTTCTTATCTTTTGGAATAAAAAACATAGTGAAAATAGCACTAATTAAAATAACCGGTAAATTCACATAGAATATTATTGGCCAACCACCAAACTGTATTAATAAACCACTAATTGTCGGTCCGAATGCAGCTGAAGTTGTGGCAAAAACAGATAAAGTACCGATTACACGATTTTGATTATGATGTATGTTATTACGAATGATCCCAATTCCTGCTGGATAAAGAGCTGAAGTACCGATAGCTTGAATACCTCTTGTGATAAGCAATAATGGCATATTTGGTGACAGTGGAGCTAGAATAGAAGAAACAATTACTAATCCTAACCCCATGATAAAAATATTTTTTCTACCATATGTATCACTTAATTTTCCTATCAATGGAGTAAAAATAGCGCTGATAATAAAATATGATGCGATAAGCCAAGAAATCTCAGTGGAATTTAAATGGAAGTCTTCTTGTATTGCAGGTAATGCTACAGTAATCATTGTTGTATTTAATGGGTTTAAAATTACCCCTAATGCAACGGCAATAATGATGAGTTTTTCATGTTGTTTGTTTTTAGCTAACATTCTGTTTTCTCCCTAGAAGCAATATTAATGCGATAAAACTTCATTACCGACTATCATTGATTGTATCAAAAAGTTTGTATGAATGTATGGTAATTAGCTTACAGCCTTTTTCCGTTATCAGATAGGCTTACTTTCCTCTCCAAAATTCGCATAAAGTTATCTCGATAACAATACATCATATATCCTAATGAAATAACAAGTAATATCGCTAGTAGCAGTAAAGAAGGATCAAGAAACAAATGTAGTAGGAAAATATTAGCTACAATTGGTGCTAATATAGCAATTGCTAATGGAATAAATTGATTGGTTAATAAAAGTATTCCACAAATTACTTCGATTGTTTTTTCAACGATTAAAAGATATTTAAACTCAAATAAGGCCATAGCTTCTGGGCTAGTAGCAATAAATGGTTCGAGTTCAAAGATGACAAAATAGCCGTTGATACCTGCAAGTAAAAAAACAATCCCAAGAAAGATTCTACTAAAGTGCAAAAAGATTTTTGACAAAAACACTCCCTCCCCTTTTTCTTTATAATAACAATTTATGAAAAAACACAAATTTCTTATACAACTTATAGTTCGTTGCAAACATTAAAAAGACATTATAGTATTTATATATGCTATTAATGATTGAAAAACCACTTTCTTTTAACTAGTTAAGTTAATCATCTTTATAAATCTGAGAGTATAAAATATTTTGTGTAAATGAAAAATTCCATATAAAAAGGAAGACCTTTTCTTGGTAGAATTAAGTCACC
>VEFU01000069.1 GCA_007679095.1 Paenibacillus bovis | reverse complement strand
GTATAAAAGAATTGGATGTATGCGTGTATTTTTTTGCACACAAATTGTAGGACAACCCCAACAAATATTATAGAGCCATCATAAAAAAGGTAATAAAATAAAAAAACGCAATGCCTCATTTTTCTAGAAAACGAAACACTACGTTAGTAAAAGTATGTATGGAGCGGGTGATGAGAATCGAACTCACATCATCAGCTTGGAAGGCTGAGGTTTTACCACTAAACTACACCCGCAAAATATGATGTTTTAAAAAGAATACTTTGTTAGTATACAAAAAGGAACGAAAAAACGCAAGCTTTGTCACATTATGTTCACAAGATTTTGGTTTATTCCTTTGAAGGTGCTTATTCAAGCGATTCTCTTCTTCCATTTTTCTAAAATCAAAGCCAAACTAATGTTGATATTATTAGTTTGGCTTTTTTCGTCAAATAGAATATGCTTTTTTCATTGCATTCAATCCATATGTCGCAACTTCTAATGCACTCTTGCCTTCGAAGTTTTCGATAAATAGTTCTAGTGACAAGTAGCCTTTGTAGCCGATATTGTGAAGCGTTTGAGCGATTTCTTTTGTTGGTGAGACACCTTCACCAGGAAATACGCGGTCCGCATCTACTAGGCTTTCTATATTTTCAGCATGTGGATAGTCATTTACATGGAATACTCCGATTTGTTCTCCGGTTAATTGTTGGATTGTTGCAAAGTCACTACCTCCAACATGCATATGAAATGGATCAAGTAAGAGTTTTCCATTTTCTACTTTACTTTCTTTTAGAACATGAATTGCTTCAGGAAGCGTGGATAGTTTTAATGCTTTGCCCCAAAATTCAAGAACTGGCTCGACACCGATTTCTTCCCCTAATGAAACAAGCTGCTGGAAACTATCTGCCATGTCCTCTAATTCTACTGAAGCTACGTCTCCAAACGGAGGAGCTGCAATATAGCGGCAACCAATGTCTGCTAATAGCTTCATTTCACGCGTTGCCTGTGCGAATCCTTCTTCACGTACGCTTAGATCTGCGTCTGCCCATTTGAAGAAGGCAATGACATTCACTAACTCCACATTAGCGTCGTGTAGCGCATTTTTCAGTTCTTGTACAGAACCGCCATTTTCGATAAAAGCTTCGATATCACGCATCCATAATTCAATTCCATCATATCCCGCTTCTGCTGCCATCTTAATTTGTTCGATTACATTTAAAGAAAAAGGAAAGAGTGTAGATGTATTTAATGCTGCTTTAAATGGAAACACGTTGTCACTCCATTCTGTTATGGTGTTACTTCTAATATTCGTCCTTCCTTACTACTTTGGAGAGCAAGTTCAATAAGGCGAATATTTAATCTAGCTTCTTCTGGTTTAACCTCTAGCTCTGCATTACCTTTAATATGGTCATATATATTTTGATAGTAATTTTGGTAAGCACCTGGGATTGTTTCTACTACACTATCAACATTTAGTTTTCCAATAGTTGTCTGTAGTTTCCCCCACATTTCTTGTGGCTCTTGTCCCCAATGAGGAGTTGTTGCTGGTGATTCACCATTAATTAATGCTACTTCTTGTGGATCAATTCCATATTTTATGAAGGATCCTTTATCTCCATGGATGACGTAACGTGGTCCATGTGATTTAACAAATCTAGAAGATTTTAAGATTACTTTTAAATTAGATTCATAGCCAAGGGTAACGTCAAAATAATCATGAGATTGTCCACCCTCGCGTTGAATTTGCACATCACCAAGTATTGTTTTCGGTGTACCGAACAAACTGAGAGCTTGGTCCATTAAATGAACACCTAAGTCATAGAAGACACCATTTGCTGGTCCTGCTTTATCGCGCCAATTATCACCGACAATTGGGCTAAAGCCATCCCAGTGCATTTCACATTCCATCACATTTCCGAGTAAGCCTTCTTGTAAAATTTCCTTAATTGTCAAGAAGTCTCCATCCCATCTACGGTTGTGAAACACACTTAGTACTTTATTTTTTTCTTTTGCTAATTCAATTAATTCATCTGCTTCTGCAGCTGTTGCAGTAAAAGGTTTTTCTACTACCACATGCTTACCTGCATTGAGCGCATCTCTCACAAATTCTACATGATCAGAGCTTGGTGTTGTCACAACAACGACATCAATATCAGGGTCAGCATATAGTTCATCCACCGATTTTACAACATTTACCCATGGATAACGTTCTTTTGAATATTCACTTCTTCTTTCCACTACTGTTTTAAGGTTCATGCCTGGAACCGATGTTATCACCGGTGCATGAAAAGTTCTTCCGGCAAACCCATACCCAATTAATCCTACTTGAAGCTGGGTTGTCAAATTAAATCACTCCCATTTTCTCTAAATTTTCATAGCTTGTTTTAATACATTCGAACTCGTCACGACGGCAAAGATCTTGCTCTACAATGATCCATTCTGTACCAATTTCTTCCGCTACTTTGAAAATCTCCTCAAAATTAAGGATTCCTTCCCCTACTTCTGCAAAGAATTGTTCCTCACCAGGCTCCATATCTTTTATATGAAGTAATGGGCAACGGTTATTCAATTTTTTCATATATTCAGCTGGATCTTCTCCACCTTTTTTCACCCAATACGTGTCAATTTCAAACTTAACGAGATCAGGATCTGTTTCTTCGATTAACATATCTAAGGCATATTTGCCATCAAATATCACGAATTCCCAATCATGGTTATGGTGTAAAAATCCAAGTCCATGTTCTTTTAATTCTTTACCAACTTTATTGTATAGCTCTACTGCTTCCAGGACCGCTTCTTTCGTTTCAAAACCTTGTGATAGCACAACATATTTCGCACCAACTTCTTTTAAAAAGTTAATGATTGTTCCGAGATCATTTTTTAATTGATCTAAGCCAACATGTGCACTTAGTGCTTGAAGACCTAATTCATCTAGTTTTGCCTTCAATTGTGCTACTGTAATACCTTCTGGTGGCATTCCAACTTCAATACCTTTATAGCCAACTTCCGCAACTTTTTCAATAGCACCAAAGTAATCCTTTTCCATTGCTTCTCGTAATGTGTATGGTTGTAATCCTACTGGGAATTTTTTCATGACTTTCACTCCATTTCTATTTTTTAAGCTCTGTTAAAACTCTGTTGTTGATTTTTGCTCCTGTACACTCGCTTTCCGCGGGCACGGCCTCAGCTAACTTGGCAAAGAAAACCGCTTTGCCAAGTGGATCTTCGGCTCGTGCTGTTCCCGCTGGAGTCTCGTGTACATCCGCTACAATCAACTAAGTTGTTAACAACAATGAACTTTAACAGAGCCATTTTTTAAAAGAAGGCGCGTCTCCTTTTCCATTGCAAAACGCGCTCTTCATTTTTTATTTATCTAACTGGTTATATTTTAAGCCAATTGGTAGAGCTGCTGGTTGTTCACATTTTGCTGTGATGTCAAAATGACGTCCTTCTTTAGATGATTCCAAAATACCAATTGAGATATCAAGTACGTGTCTAGCTAGTTCCCCACTTGCACGATGTTTTCTACCAGTTTGAAGAGCAGTAGCCATATCAGCTACCCCAATTCCTCTTGTGTTTTCCGCATGTGCGTGTGAATAAGGGAATTCTTTCTCTTCCCCATTCGGGAATCGTACTTTGACAACTCCTTCAAAGAAGTTCGGATCAGGAATAAGTAGAACGCCTTCTGTTCCGTACACTTCCATTCTTGGTAAGTAACCACCACTATCCTTAGAAGCAAAAATATGTCCAATTGCACCGCTTTCAAAATCAATGATTCCAGTGACATTCATTGGTGCTTTTACAGGTAATGTTTCACCATAGAATGGGGAGTTCATATTATCCACTTCAAGTTCTGTTCTCGCATTTCCTACAGAGCCTGAAACTCTTGTTGCTGGTCCCATTAAGTGAACCATTGCTGTCAACCAGTATGGAGCCATGTCAAATAATGGATCCCAACCAAAGTCTAGAAATGCTGGTGTATTAGGATGTGATGCATCCCAAGCAGTACCTGTGATGAACATACCACCAGCACCATAAACTTTACCAATCCAGCCATCATCAATTAGTTTTCTAGCTGTTTGTAGCTGAGCGCCTAGGAATGTGTCAGGAGCACTTCCTACTAATAAACCTTTTTCTTTTGCTAGATTGAGAACTTTATCTGCATCTTCGCGAGACATTGCAAATGGTTTTTCTGTATACACATGCTTGCCCGCTTCTAAAATTTTCAAGTTTACCTCTGTATGAACAGTAGGAGACGTTAAATTGACAACGATTTCAATTTCAGGATCTGCTAATAACTCTTCTACTGTGTAAACTTTAGGGATATTAAATTCTTCTGCTCTTCTTTGTGCCATTTCTGGAAAAATATCTGCAACTGCCACAACATCCAAAATATCAAATTTTTGTGTACAGCTCGTTAAATAAATGTGACTAATGTTACCGCATCCAATAAAACCAATCTTAACTTTTCTCATTGTTGGATGAACCCCCCTATGTGATTCTACTGTTTTTTCGAAACGTTTCGAGTTAATTATAATATATTAAAAATTAAATTCAATTATTTTTTCTTTTTTATTTTGATATGTGAGTATATTCGTTTCTTAAATGAACGAGTGTTTTCACGTTATTTGTTGTAATCGATTGAACACCAAGCTGCATAAATTTAACCATATCTGTAGGCTGATCAACAGTCCAAACATATACTGGTAACCTATTTGCTTTTGCACTTTCAAGCAGCTCTTCTCGGCAATGCTGATAGTGAATATTAATCCCATCACTTTTTGAATCAATAGCATCCGCGATTGTTTGTTGCACGTATGAGGAGTAATCACACGTTTCAAATAATGCGAAACTGGCATTTAAAAGCACTTTATATGTAGGGTAGTGTGCTTTTATAAAGGCTGCTCTCTCTTTTTCACATCCAGTGATCAGTACTTGATTTTGCATGTCAAAATGTTCGATAATGCGGATCATTGGTGCAATCGCGTTATCTTCCTTTACATCTAAATTAATGGTGCGATTATTCATTTTGATATAAGGCAATACATTTTCAAGGAGAATTACATCATTCAATGCTTCATATGGCAGTTCACACAGGAGCTTACTCCCGTCAGAAGTTATGATGCTTTCGTCATGATAAAGTACAACATGGTCATCCTTCGTCGCCCGGATATCTACTTCCATCATATCTGCACCTTCTCTAATGCCAGCAAGAACGGATGCATGAGAGTTCTGGCGTGTATTCATGCAGCCACTATGTGCAGTAATAAATAATCGACTAATAATACTCACCTAATTTCTTTAGTTTCGTTATATTCTACATTACCAGTTTACGAGAATTTTGCTATACTATTCTTTAATATGAAGGGGTGATTACAATTAAAGGTGGAAAGATTATCATTCTTGTCACTGTACTCTGTATTTTGTTTGTGGTTATTGCATTCATCACTTTCTTTTATTTACAAAACAACAAAAGTACAGTCACCATCATGGAGAAGCAAGTGGTTGTTTCAGATAAAGACTCTGAAACAGCTACAGTGCTTCAAATTCAAGAGGAAGAACGAGAAGAAACTGTTGAGGAAGAGTTTCCGATCAACATGCATGAGAATAGAGTTCAAACTGCGATTCACCGTATGTCCCATCAAAAAATAAGAGCAGATGAAATGTGGGGCTTTCTTCCCTTAACAGATGAACGTGTGCAACGACTAATTGAAGTCGTAGAAGCAAATGATTATAAACATAGTGAAACATATATGGCCATATTAAAACGCTGGGAACGACACGATTTCTCCCAAGCAGACAAAGATCATAATGCCATTTGAACAATTCAAAATGGGACAATTGGTAAAGCAACAGGATTATTAACAATCGAGGAAGAAAAAGCATTTATCGGCAAGCATTTCAAGACAATTGAGGTAGATTCTGCCAACTAATTTCTCAATCTTTCAAATTGCTACTATCTTTTTTATATAGTATTATTTTACTATATAAAAGTAAGTGACTTTTTGGGGATGAAGATGGGGTATTGTATAAAATGTGGGAATGCTATAAAACCGGGTGGCAATTTTTGTGGTCATTGTGGGTTCGCAATTGAAAAGAACGAGGAAATAATTCCAGAGATATTTCAACAACCACAACAAGTTACAACTTCGGTAGCAACCCAGCCAAAAACAGCGCGTAAAAATAATAAAATATGGATGGCGATCGTTTTAGCCTTAGCCGTATTCTTTATTTATCAAGTGGTGACACCAAAAAAATTAAACCGAAAAAGAATTTACCGATTTATCGATTGAAATAATCGTGCTAAACCAAATTGCGCAGGATAAATTTCGTCAGGCTATTAAATATTCTGATGTTCCGTTGAGCTTAGATCCAGAATGGACACCCGAATATAGGAAGCTAGTAACACCTGCAGAAAATCTTATTAAGGATATTGAGGCGAATACGAAACGGTTGAAAAAAGTAAAAGCACCAGAACATTTAAATTTCGAGCAAGAAAACCTGCAAAGAGTGTTACACGCCTATAAAAATATGGCAGTACACATGCGTTCCTACGTAGAGTCCGGTGATGAAAACGACTTTGAACTTTACGAGGAATATGAAAACAGAGCCGAAGACTACCTAGAAGACTCCATCTTCGTAGCAGAAAGATACGAAGACACAATCAGAGAAAAGTATATGAAACTACGACTAAATACGTATGAATAACCATTTTTAAAAGAAATGTAGATAAAAAGAGCTGAACTATAATTAATATAATTCGGCTCTTTTTTACATATCAACAGATAAAATAATTTTTTAGCAGATACCGTTGATTGAAGCGGCAGGCGGCGACTCCTGCGGGACTAGCGTGCAGGTGAGACCCTGCAGTTAGAAAAGCGAAGGCGACTGTTTAGCGGCGTACGAACGGGAGACAATCCTGTACTGAGATAAAGGAAACACGGCGAGGGCCCACAGGATGTGGGTCACGTCGACGTCGGCACAGGACGTGCCGCTTTTAGTCGACGTTCCTCTTGCCGATGTTGACTTATCGTAGGGAAAGGATTGGATCGTTCGCTAGCCGCTAGGAGCTTGAGCTAGACAGGGAGCTTAAGCGATCGAAGCGGCTCACCGCTCGCCCCGCGGAAAGCGTCCGCCTAGAGCGGAAATCAACTATATAAATTTATCTATTTTTCACAGAAATTTTTTCAATTATGAAAAGCGCAGTGTATTTCCGTAGCGGTATCCCTGATCTCTTTTATTTTAAAGAAATTGACAACTTCATTTATCATCCGTCGTTTTTATCTATAGCTCCCCTCGCTCTTCTTCAATCGTTTCTTTTAAATATTGTATATAAATATTAGCTAATGGGCTTGTTGTTACGTTTTTATGGAGAATGTATCCTACCGTAATGGTTTCGTCGACCTGCAATGGAACCGCAACAATGTCTTCATCATTTAATTCATGACTAATAACCCCTGTCGATATCGTATAGCCATTTAAGCCAATTAATAAATTAAAGATCGTCGCACGATCGGTCACGCGAATATTTTTTGGGCGGGAAAGCGTACTAAGTATCTCTTCTGAGAAATAAAAAGAATTATATTCTCCTTGTTCAAAAGAAAGATATGGATAAGGATGTAAGTCTTCTAATGTAACGTAATCTTGCTTTGCCAATGGATTTTTCGAACTAATAAAAACATGGGGCTTGGCATCAAATAAAGGATAAAATTCTAAATTTCCTTCCCTCAGAAATTTATGAATTACTTTTTGATTAAACTCATTTACATATAAAATACCGATTTCACTCCGCAAGTTTTGCACATCATCGATGATTTCATATGTTTTCGTTTCTCGGAGCGCAAACTCATATTCATCACGGTCATACTCTTCTAATAAACGCACGAAGGCACTTACAGCAAACGCATAGTGCTGAGTGGATACAGCGAAATGCTGTTGTGGTGCAGCAGTATTGGCATAGCGATTTTCTAGAAGCTCTGCTTGTTCCACTACTTGGCGAGCATAGCCTAAGAACTCCGCCCCTTCTGCTGTAATGATGATTCCCTTATTCGTCCGTAAAAAAATCGTAATTCCCAGTTCTTTTTCTAACTCTTTCAAAGCATTCGAGAGACTTGGTTGACTTATAAACAAGCTTTGTGCCGCTTGACTAATCGAACGACTTCTAGCTACTTCAATCACGTATTTTAATTGTTGCAAAGTCATATGGAATCCCTATTCCTTTCCGTATTCCTATCCTGTTATAGGCTTCGACATGACTCGTTAGCCTTATTATAAGTATCGTTAAAATTAGTAGACTCTGCAACTATTGTATAAAAAATAGTGTGAGGTCAGCCCCACACTATCTCTATATGTTACTTCTATCCTTTTTGTCGTTCTACTAGGTTAATTCCTATCCCCATGCATACAACGGCTATGAGGAGCATGAAGATAAGTGAGAACGTAATATCATTCCAGCCAGCGTTGTATATAGCTACATCCATCATTGCTTCTACACCATGGGACAAGGGGAATATTTTTGCGATGAAGTTAAGGACGGCGTTATCTATCGTACCTGGTGGCATATAGACACCACTGATAATAGGAATAATTGGGATGATTGATGGA
The DNA here is from genome assembly GCA_007679095.1 of Paenibacillus bovis. Lineage (GTDB taxonomy): Bacteria > Bacillota > Bacilli > Bacillales > Bacillaceae_C > Lederbergia > Lederbergia graminis. The sequence continues at coordinate 8,698 of VEFU01000069.1, read as the reverse complement.
AAGATCATATTAAATTTCTCCGGTGTTTTTGCTATCCCTGCAATTAACATCGCCACACTCACCATACTCAACGTATATACTGCAGCAATAACTAGAATCATTGACAAGTTTCCGATGTCATACTTCATGATATATCGGAAAATCAGAAACACCGTTACCATTTGAAACAGCCCAATGCAATAGCTATACAAAAGGTGCCCGACATACATATTTGTTTTACTCACTGGGGAGAGTATCATGCGATTCCAAATACCATTTACCTTATCGGCATTAACTCCATTCACTTTAAAGCCAATCGTAAACATCGCAATAAACAAGGTGAAACCAAATAACAGTTGCATGCCCATATTATAGGAAGGTAACTCGTCCCCACTCAATGATAAAGTATCTACTTGAATCGGTGGATTTTCTAACACATCATTTACTTCTTTTCTTACTTCAGCAATATCACGTGTATTGGCAGCAGCACTAATTCTCGCTTCCTTCGTAAAAACTTTCTTCACTTCTTGTTCCACTAAGTGAATCGTTGGAAAATCAGATGCGACGATAAGACGGTAATCGTCCTCCATTAAGCGAACTGCTACATCACTTTTTCCTGTAGAAACTTGATCACGTGCTTCCTCTTCCTTCATGATCACAAACTCAATTTCACTGTTCCCATTTAGTAACTGATCCCATTTTTCTTCGATTTCACTTGCATTCGTTTCCGAACTAAAAATTGGTACTGATTTTTGTTCATACTGATCGACATTACCAAAAATAATCGTTGCTAAAATACTTAAGAAGATAAACAGGAGAATGAGATATGGTTTCCTTTTATCTTTCATCCATTGTGCCAATAAAACAGGATACATTATGCTCTCCCCCTTCTCGGAAAGATAAAGAATGCAATCATCATACAAATAACAAAGAATAGTGCTAGGAAGAATAATGGCATGATGATATCTTGTAGATTACTATATTGAATCCATTGAACTAATAATGTTTGTGTTAACCCATTTGGTGTCCACTCTCCAATTTTTTGCATGAATTCTGGAAGAGCTTGGAGAGGAAAGAAACTTCCACCTAAAACACCGAATCCCATCGTAATTAAAGTGAATATCCCACTAGCTGCATTCGCATCCTCTAAATTCAACGTGATACCAGTGAATACAGCGGATAAACCAGCAATTGCTAATGCAAAGATGGTATTAGCTAAAATTAATCCGACCCAAAATTCCAGCGATTTACCTGGAAATACATCTAATATTAATTGACTTAGGGTGATGGTAATCATTACTTGCAACCAGCTCAAAATAAAAGTGGCAGTTGTTTTTCCCAGTAAGTAATGGATTGGATTTCGATCCGTTAGTATGATTCGGTTAAAAACACGTTCTCTTTTTTCCGTACTTGTTTTTATTGCAACCGTTTGGGCAATGAATAATGCAAATAAAGTACTAATTGCTATTGTGAAATATTGCGATATGTTATATGTCTCCTTGCCTTCGACCGTTTCGACTCCACCTTGGGGCATGTTCACTTCTGTCACTTCCACTCCACCTAAGGCAAACTCCATGTTGAGAGAATCCATATAAATAGACACTATTTCTTCTAAGGCGGAAAGAGCGGCTGATTCTTTCTCCGCTAATATTGCTAAAGGAACAGCTGATTCTTTTCCAAGTAAAATCGAAGAAAGAACAGAATTCGTAAATCCAGATGGAATTTTAATAATCGCATCTAATTCTCCTGCTTCTACTAATTCCTTCGCTTCTGTTTCACTTAACTGCTTCGTATCTACCCATTCCTGTAGCTCTGGCCCATTTAGTAGCTGTTCCACTAGTGAAATAGGCTGTATATTTTCTGCTTGTGTTAAAATTGCTTCTTTCTCTGCGACAGGTATATCTAACTCTTGCACATGATTAGTGAATTGCTGCATGCCGATTTCTGCATTTTCTTCCTGAACAATTCCTACATGTATCGTCTCCATGCTGGAATCTTTTTTAAAAAGACCTGAAAATGCTACATTTAAAACGAAGATGATGACGATAGGAAGTAATAGAGCAATCAAGATTTCTTTACGATCGCGCCAAAACACTAATAAATCTTTTTGGAAAAATGGTCCCATTTCTATTACCTCCTTTTAATCCCGTAAAGTCTTTCCTGTTAAATGTAAGAATACGTCCTCAAGACTCGGCACTTCCACTTGATAGTGAGATATTTGAATACCTAAAATTTCCGTAGCATGTACGAGATCACTCAAAATATTACTACCTTTTTTACAAATAATTCTTAGGCCGTCGTTTGTTTCTTCGACTTGACGAACATATTCGATCCCTTTTATCGACTTCATTAGTTCATTGCTTTGCTTACTTAACTGTACTTGAATCGTATCTTCACTCGACAGAATGCTAAGTAATTCTGATTTACTTCCTGATGCAACTACTTTGCCGTGATCCATAATGTAGACGCGATTACAGAGCTGTTCTACCTCTTCCATATAGTGACTTGTGTATAAAACGGTTGTGCCATTTTCTTCATTTAACTTTTTAACTGTCTCTAATATATGGTTTCTCGATTGCGGATCGATTCCGACGGTAGGTTCATCTAGGATAATAATTTTCGGTTGATGTAATAAGGCTGCTGCAATATTCACCCTTCTTTTCATCCCACCTGAAAAGGTCTTCACCAGTTCTTTTTGGCGGTCTTTTAATCCGACCATTTCGAGAACTTCTTGGATGCGATTATCTAGTACATCTTTTTTCACTTGATAAATCTTCCCGAAAAACTTTAGATTTTCTAAAGCAGATAGTTCTTCATATAAGGCGATTTCTTGAGGTACAACTCCTAGAACTTTTCTAAGTTCAGATGGGGCTTTAATCGTGCTTTTTCCATTTAAACGAACATCCCCTGAAGTAGGCTTCAGTAAGGAAGATATCATGGATATCGTGGTAGACTTACCTGCGCCATTTGGTCCTAGTAAGCCAACCGATTCGCCTTCTTGTAAATATAAATCAATTTCATCGACAGCTTTTTTATCTTTAAATGTTTTGCTAAGTTTTACTGTTTCCAGCATGTATCTTCCACTCCCTTATTGACGTATACTGGTTATTTCTACTTAACTGTACAAAAAAAGAATCAGTGTCACCACTGTCTCCAGTAACACTGTTTCCAAAAAACCATTACTTTTATCATTTTATTTATTGCTCTGTTAAATTTCATTGTTGTTAACAACTTAGTTGATTGTAGCGGATGTACACGAGACTCCTGCGGGAACAGCACGAGCCGAAGATCCACTTGGCAAAGCGGTTTTCTATGCCAAGTTAGCTGAGGCCGTGCCCGCGGAAAGCGAGTGTACAGGAGCGAAAATCAACAACAGAGTTTAACAGAGCTTATTTATTAAAAATTTAAGGTTCTTTATTGATTTTCGCTGCAGAAGCTCCAATCAACATAGGAAGTAGTATCTTCTCAAATAATGGATTTATTTTGAAACAAATACTAACACTATTGTTTTATTTTGATATTTGGGTTTTGTTGTAGCATTTGCTCGATGAACTCGGATTTGTTTTTTGGAGAGATGGCAATTGTATCGTATTTGGCATAGTATATTTCTAGTTTGTCCATCGATAACGCTGGATCTGCAAACAGATTTTTCGTTTCCCTTATATTCTTAATTTCATGAATTGGGATGTTCTTTTTAAAAGGGCCGTATTGAATTTTCAAGTTCCCCTCTTCGATTGTATAACCGGTTTTGAACCAAAACGAAATGATAAAACAAGCCAAAGTGAATAAAATGACTACTCTAATCCATTGCTTATCAAGGAAGTCTGGAACCATCCACACTCCTAAATCAGGAAAGAAAACAGGTGGTATCGTCATTAAAAAGAAAGCAGCCCAAAGGACTAACGTCATCCATACATCTCTTTTTGAAGGATAATACAATGTTCCCCACTCCTTTCCATCATTCCTTACGATAAAATATTCGAAAAGTTTCATACAAGGTTATGATTAATTGCATAAATAGCTAGTTGTGTACGATCACGTAAATCCAGCTTCGCTAATATTTGGCTTGTATTATTTTTTACCGTTCCTACAGAGATAGAAATTCGTTCTGCAATTTCCGCATTACTGAGTCCTTCCCCTATGCATTTTAATATTTCACGTTCACGTGGTGTTAAAGAAGGATCCGGTTGTTTCTCTTCTCCACGTTGTAATAGTTTAGGTACCACCTTTGCAGCAACTTGGTCCTCTAGTGAGAGGCCACCAGCTAAGGCACTGCGGATGGATCGCAGTAACGACTCCGTGTCACCTGTTTTGAGAATATAGCCATTTACCCCTATTTTTAATGTTTCTAGTACGTATTTTTCATCATCAAATGTCGTTAAAATTAATGTTTTCGTTTGTGGCCAGCGGGTTTTAATGATTTTTGCAGCCTCAATGCCATCCATATTAGGCATGCGAATATCGAGAATGACGATATCGAACAATTGCTTTTCACAAAGAGCGATTGCTTCTTTCCCATCATTCGCTTCTCCAGTTACTTTCATTTCCTTATCTGATTCAATCATCATCTTTAAGCCTTGCCGAACCATTACTTGATCTTCTGCTAGTAAAATTCTAATCATCGTTTCCTCCATAGCCAATTTTTAAATCGCCTTTGAGAATGAAAAGCTCTGCTGTTTTATATACTTGTAAATTCCCACCGAATTTTTCCAAACGTTCCCGCATCGATGTAAGACCGAAGCCTTCTTGGTATGTATTATCATCTGTGACAGGATTACTAATTTCAAAACGAAAAATACTTCCACCTGGTGCTTCAAACATTATCTCCGCTTCCCGTGCATTACTATGTTTCATAATGTTTGTGAGCCCTTCTTGTACCGAGCGATAAATAACAAATGACTGTTCACCTGTAAGCGGCGCTGTGAATGCTCCATGCTTCACGGAAAAATGAATGCGAATATAGCTTTCCATTTCTAACTTGCGAATTAAGCGTAAAATTCCTGGTAAACCACCAATATCGTTTGCCTTTAATGATTTTACCGCTCTCCTCGTCTCTTCTAAGCTCGAACTAGCGAGCTTTTTTAATGATTGGACTTTTTCCTTATATTCTTCTGGTGCTTGTAAACGAAATCCTTCCAACTGCATCAGCAGTGCTGTTAACTTATGACCAACAGAATCATGAATTTCATGTGCAATTAGTACGCGCTCTTCTTGCCTCGTCATCTCTTCTTCTGAGACAATTCTCCGTTTTAAATTTCGATATTCAGCTAGGAGCGCTTCATAGCGAGTTTCCACATCATCTGTCCGGTCTTTCGTATTTTTATAAAAGATAAGTGCAATTAGTAACATGACGAAATACAATGCGAGTAATAATTGTTCGTTATGTTCGACATTGGACGGAAGTACCGCAATCGAAAGTGCAGCTGTGCCAATTCCAGCAAGTAAAAGACTGCGCTTGAACGATAATCGAAAAAATCCTTCTGCAAGGATTAGTGATAGGATGAGTACTAATCCTGGGTGAAATATTCCTTGTTCACCCGGATATAAGGTTAGCGTTGCAATGATAATATTCATCGCTAACATGATGAGCAGAATTCCGGGTCTCTCCACTACTAATGGAATGAGAAAGAATAAAATAAAATACACCGCCACACCGAGCAGCTGAAATGGCATATTCCTTAAACTTTCTCCTATATAATAGAAGGAAAAAAGCCAAACACATGCATGTAAAAAGAGCCAAAGCCAGTATGAACGCACTAAAACACCTCCTTGCTAATTCGGGGCTGACCCCGATATTCCTTAATACTCGATAATTTCCTCAGTAATTTGTTCACCTAGATGACGTCCGGGCTCGTCCAATATACAGCTGATTTTATCTCCAGTTTTTATGTCGAGGATACATGCTTCTCCTTTAGTTTCCTCCAGCACATGTACACTCGTTGATTTTTGCAAGGTCGCTGAGATAATTTGGCCGGTTTCTCCATGCTTACATTCAATTCGCAACAGTGGCCGTTTTTCAATTTTCACACGTCCAACTGGAATCGATTTTTCTGTCTTCGCATCTGATATGTATAAAGATTCTCCTGGTTTTATTTCATGGAGATAGTATGTTTTATCTTTCTGAATAACGTATTGATGAAACGCACCGCAATTGATTCGAAATGGTCGCGGTGGATAGCCGTCTGATGCTCGATTTTCTGATAAAACTTTTATGTAACCATGTCCCGTATTTCCTACATACACCCCATCCTCCGGTTGTAGTACATCGACAAAGTCAATACAAGCGCGCATCCCTTCACCGATTTCAGTAATGCTGATTACTTCTAGATAAACAGTTCCCGTGTTTACATTCTCATTCATAACGATCCTCCTCAAAAAATGCAGACATATTATGCCTGCACATCCATTGTAACTATTTTATCATATCTAATATGCCACTCGTTTACGTTTCACTTTCCATTTTATTTTTCCGCAACAATTCTACTCCAATCCAAACCTTCCATATTACAAATGCCCCTAAGAAGGTTAAAATACTAGCAATAATGACAAGACCTGTTCCCCTTCCATATAGCGACTCATAGCCAGAGGAAAAAAGAACAATGATGCTGATGAAGATTGTAAAATATCCTAAAGGTTTCGAAAACGCTTTTGTTTTCAGGCTATGATAGCCTAACTGCATCAGCCATAAACTTAGAAAGAATCCGGAGAGTGCAGACAATACTAATCCTAGTTCCATCACAGTACGAAATACTTCAAGTGCTTCTGAAATTACTATATCTCCATTTGCTAGGTCATGCAGGACAGCAACTGGCAGCATCATGTACAAGGCATATGAGAATAAATGGATATAGCCAAACCTCGCCATATTTGTAGTCAATTTTTGTTTCTTGGCTCGTAATCGTTCATCAACCGCTTCCACTAATGAAAATAATAGAATAATAGCAAAAACACCAGCCAATATTAACATCCAATTAAGAACTGGATAAGTAGCTAGTGAATGTACCGTCTTTTCATATACATCTTCCCCCAGCGATATTTTTCATCGCAAAGCTTTGTGTAACAATCATAATGATAACGAGTAATATGGCAGAAACAATTGCACTCCCTCCAGCAAAGCGTTGGCGACGAGACATGTCATTCCTTCTCCTCATGTTGGACCTCCCGTTTTTATAAGGATAAAGTACTAGCTTATAAAAACTATGCCAAAAGAAGGACGTCTATGTGTAAGTCAAATAAAAAAAGAGCTCTTCAGCTCTCGTGAGAAATTATTCTTTATGTTGTGGTGTTGGAGGCATTGTTCATCGTTTCTTTCTCTATTTTCTTCGAGATCCATTTGTAATTAAGAAGTAGTATGATGAATAAATAGATTCCATAAATCCCGAAAGAGAGCCATTTGTTGTTTGAAAAGTTTGCTCCAGCTAAGGTAAGAACGATGATGTTTGGTAGTTTTCCAATCGCAGAAGCAGTAATAAATGTGATCAGCCTTATGTTACTTAGACCACAAATAATATTCACGACAGGAGAAGGAATGATTGGGATCAGTCTTGTCAGTAAAACAGCGGTGAAGGAATTCTTTTCGAAGAATGCTTCATACTCCTTCACTTTCGGATATTTTTCTAGCTTGGCTTGAGCGGACTCTCGAAAGCTATAACGAATTAATATAAACATCAAGCATGTCCCAATGATTGTTCCAGTTAATGAGATAATAATCCCTTGCGTCAGTCCGAATACAGCACCGATTAAGCCAGCTAAAAGTTGAAATGGTACGATCGGAAAGAACACGCAAATCATGACTAATACCATACTGACAAGGATCGATAGGAATCCGCCTTGTTCCACTACTTGAAGAAACGTATCTTTTTGAAAAATTCCTACGAGAATAATAGATAAAATGATCAGAAGACTGAGTATTTTCTTGAGCATATGTATCACCTATCTCCTACAAAATGGTAACGGAATCAACAATCCAATAACAATGGATACACATGACTAAAGTATACCCGAAACAAGCAAAAATCGATAAACGTTTAACTAAGCTCGAAGTTGGCATTTTCTTCAACACGACAAAACTAACTAACAACAAAGACAAAGCCACCTTCACAGCTAAAAATAGGTACGGATCGGATGAATAAAGAAATTGCATAAGAGGATTACTTTCATCAATGAAATGTAACTGCAAACCTATGAACGTAAGGATGCCGTCGACTAGGTTGAGGAGTGCTATGTATGGGAAAAGGAGTTTCATGAATGGGTCACCACGATTTTATAAATTTTATTAGATGAATCAATTTCATAAATGCTTATTGTAAAAAAACACCCTTTTCAATATAAATTGTAATAAACTCTGTAAACACAACGCGAGAACTTATACACCATTGATTTCCGTTGCAGGCGGACGCTTTCCACTCCAATCAACTAGTTTATCTTTTGAAATTTGGCAATAACAAACTAAGCCCTCTTAATTTTCACTTTTTTCAAAAGGGCGAATGAGATTATCTACTTCTATCTAAAAGTAAAATCATGCAGCTTGTTGATTTAATGATAAATTGATACGGTCACACGCCAACTTTGAAGCATTATAAACAAGCGTTATAAGGTCAAAGTGAACTTTTGCCCGTTTTCCAGTACGATAACGAACATTGTCGAGTTGAAAATATTCCTTAAGATAAGCATTGACACGCTCCACAGCGGTACGGCGTTTAAATATTGTTTTCCAAGC
>VEFU01000068.1 GCA_007679095.1 Paenibacillus bovis | reverse complement strand
GCATATCGACCGACCTCCGTGTTATTTCTTAAACTATAACACTAAAGTTCGTACGACACCTATCCTAACAGAGGGGGCAGTCGAGTATGCAAAAGAAACTAGTAAAGAAGAAATTTTAGATAAGACAATCTATTATCGCAATCAATTAATACGTCATATTAATGAGATGTCAGATGCTGAATTTCTAGGAGAACATATGGATGGGGATGGAAACAAATTTTCCGCATATCATTATTTAATCGGCTTTATACCGCATGATGAGCATCATATTAGACAAATAAAGGAATTCTTAGGTGACTTATTACTTGTAAAAAGTAGTGAATAACAAAATAGTAATGTAATTAAACTTTCTAAATTAGCTATTAATAGCAGCTAAAAACATAATAACTGAAGAAGTTTCCCCTTATTTCATGAAAGAAGAAAAAAGATTAGTTCACGACCATCATATTTGGAGAGTTAAAGAGGGTTTAAAAATATATAACGTAGAAGATTAATTGTTTACTAAAAGTCTTTTACCAATTTTAAAAATTGAAGGGGGTATACATATGAAATTCGTCCTAATATTTGGTCCACAAGCTGTTGGGAAGATGACAGTAGGACAAGAGTTGGCCAAGATTACTGATTTAAAACTCCTTCATAATCATATGACGATTGAATTGCTCCAACCATTTTTCGGCTTCAGTTCTGAGATGTGGCGCTTATCCACCTTATTTAGAGAAGAAATCTTTAAAGCTGTAGCGAAAAGTGATTTATACGGGATGATATTCACTTTTGTTTGGGCTTTTAATCAAGAAGAGGATTGGCGAGAGGTTGAGAAAGTTTGTAACATATTTGAGTCTGAAGGGGGAGAAGTATATTTCGTTGAATTAGAGGCAAACCTCGAAATAAGGTTAAAACGGAATGTGACACCGAATAGACTTGAACATAAGCCGACCAAACGGAATATCCAAAAATCAGAAGAGAATGTAAAAGAGTTTATGGAAAGATTCAGGATGAATTCCCTTGAAGGCGAAATTGATCGAAAGAACTATATGAGAATCGATAATTCGAACTTGAGCCCAGCTGATGTAGCGCAAATGATTAAGAGCAAATTTCAATTGTAAAGTATAATAAAGAAAGGCAGCCCCTCAACAAGCAACCGTATAAAGCACATGAGGTGATAAACATTACTACGATTTGTTTAATAAGACACGGTGAGACTGATTGGAATGCCCAAAGAAGAATTCAAGGAAGGACTGATATCCCACTTAACGAAAAAGGAATCCAACAAGCGAGAGAATGTAGGGACTTCTTGAAAAACTCCGAATGGGATCTCATTATTACAAGTCCGCTGAAACGGGCAAAACAAACTGCAGAGATAATTAATGAGGCACTAAATATTGATGTTATTGAAATGGATGAATTTATCGAAAAATCTTTTGGTGATGTTGAGGGGATGACATTACAGGAGAGACGGTCCGCATATCCAGATCGAAATTATCCTAACCAGGAAGATGATGAAGCATTTTCTAGTCGCATACAAAAAGGAATAGAAAAAATTCAAGAAAAGTATGAACATGGCAAAGTAATTCTTGTTGCACATGGAGCAGTGATTAGTACGTTACTAGCGATTCTTTCCGACGGGAAAATTGGAACAGGTAAGACTAGACTTGGAAATGCTTGTATAAGTAATATTCATTTCCATGAAGGAATGTGGTTGATAAAAGATTATAACCAAATATCCCATCTTTCGAATTAATATGTAAGAAGATAATGGAGGGGGAGAGACGATTGGCAATCTTGGAAAAACCCGAGTTAACTATTTTCTTAACGTCAGATATTCATTTGAAAAACAAGGAAGATGAAACTAAACTAGCACAAATACTACATCATATATCGGAGTATGAGGATGCTGTTTTTATTTGCTCAGGAGACTTAACGGAAGCTGGAGTAGAGTCTCAATTTAGTTCTTTCTACAAAGTCTTAGAGGAAAATTGTTCTTTGCCAAGAGAAAATATTCTCTTATCATTAGGAAATCATGATGTTCGTGGTCCAAGTCGAGCAGATTGGTCGAACAATGCAAAGGATACTCCTTCTTGGTATGAGAATGCTAGAAAGTCATATTTAACACGAAACTATATGTATAGTAGCGCAACAACCAATGTCTATTTTTCTAATACTATTAAGGGCTATAAGTTTATCGTATTAAATACGGAAAAAAGCTTGAAAGATAGTTGCTACATAACTGACAATCAATTGGAGTGGCTTGAAAAGGAATTGCAGTCTGTACCAGAAGGAAAAGTTAGTTTTATCATTAATCACCAGCCGCTGAGAGATACGCATTGGAGATCTAACGATTTAGAAGGATTTGGTGTACAAGATGAAAAGGTAAAGCGAATTCTACTAAAATACCCAAATGTGTTTTTTATTTCTGGACATGTCCACAATGGGTTTGGTAGTGCTGAAATCATCGATAAACCATATGGTACCATGGTCGATGTTCCGTCTCTTTTTCATACTGCTAATGGTATTAACACGAACGGGGTAGCATACAAAATGTTGCTCTACAAGAATCGTGCTGAGTTTAAAGCGGTTAATTTACTTACGAAGGAAGAATACGATAATTACCATTTAGACGTACATTTTCCATTACTATCTGAGCTTTACAATAAAAAACAGCAACTCGTTCATAAACAAAAAGATGATGTTATGTTTCTAGATTTTTGCCAAGATGTCTTTAGCCCCCAATATGATCAACAACAGTTTGAAATAACTCCGATGTTTAGTAGTGAAAAACAAGAAGAAAACCTTTTCGGATCTGATTATCGTATTAAAGTTGAAGAAATGAAAAAGGTAGGGGTCAAATGAATAGTAAAAAACTAGCAGGAGAAAAAGCGGTTCAATATGTTAAAGACGGTATGATTGTAGGACTAGGAACAGGTTCTACCGTGTATTGGACAATTAAGAAGCTTGGTGAACTTGTTAGAGAGGGGTTAGATATCCGTGGTATTCCTACATCAAAAAACACAGAGGAACTCGCTATAGAAGAAGGAATACCATTAATCTCTTTATCGGAAATAGACCAATTAGATATTACGATTGATGGTGCAGATGAAGTAAATCCTGATCTGCAGTTAATAAAAGGCGGCGGTGGGGCATTATTAAGAGAAAAATTAATTGCATCTATTTCTAAGCGCCTTGTTATTGTCGTTGATGAATCAAAATGTGTCTCTAGATTAGGCAGGTTTCCACTTCCTGTTGAGGTAACCCCTTTTGGTGTCGAGATAACTAGTAAACAATTACAAGTATTAGGTTGTACACCAAAACTAAGAACTGAAGGAAATATTCCCTATAAAACAGATAATGGTAACTATATATTAGACTGTTCTTTTTCGAGTATATCAGAACCAATAGAACTAACGAATAAGATAAATATGTTACCAGGTGTTGTAGAAAATGGCCTATTTGTAAATATGGCTGAGATAATAGTTGTCGCTAAAAAAGATGGTCATATAGATTACTTGCAAAAATTTTTTTGAAAAAAAAAGCTTAAAATCAGCAAAAGTTAATTTTTAACAAAAGTCCCCTAAAGTCTGACTGGCTTTGGGTTTTTCCATTTGTTCCTGCATGAGCAGTAAAGCAAGTTTTATTAAAAAAATGCTAAAACCATTATATTTGTCATGTATTATACTATACGTTTATGTCTATTCTTCCATGCGGTAATGTTTTACGATTAGTTTATCGCAATTAAGGAGGAAGACATGAGTAAACAAAAAATAGCAGAGTTAAGAAAGAAAGTCGCTCCGTATGAAGGTCCAGAAATAAAGGCTAGTATTCGCCAAATGATTAATACATTTCTTCCATTTATCCTACTCTGGTTCGCCGCATATCAAAGCTTATCCATCTCGTATTGGTTATCGTTAGTATTCGCTATTATTGCTTCAGGTTTTGTTATTCGTATATTTATCATTTTTCATGATTGTTGTCACCAGTCCTTTTTCAAAGGGAAAAAAGCAAATAAAATTGTTGGAACAATTAGCGGGATTATTACGATGTTTCCGTATGAAAAATGGAAAAGAAGTCATTCTATTCACCACGCCACAAGTAGTAATTTAGACAAAAGGGGTGAAGGTGATATTTGGATTATGACCGTAGAAGAATATGTGGAAGCATCATTCTGGGGAAGATTAGCATACAGGTTTTACCGCAATCCACTCGTAATGTTCGGTTTAGGTCCAATTTATTTGTTCTTTGTAGAAAATCGTATAAATAGAAGAGGAGCAAAGCGTAAGGAACGCTTCAATACGTATCTTACAAATGCTTCGATAGTAGCTTTATATGCTTTATTATGCTGGTTGATTGGCTGGCAGGCATTTCTGTTAATTCAAGCACCGATACTTTTTATCGCTGGTTCATTAGGAATCTGGTTATTTTACGTACAACATCAATTCGAGGATTCTTATTTTGAGAATGAATCGGAGTGGGATTACGTAAAAGCAGCAGTTGATGGAAGTTCTTACTATAAATTGCCGAAAATTTTACAATGGGTAACAGGAAATATTGGGTATCACCATGTTCACCATCTAGTTCCAAGAGTTCCTAATTACAATTTGGAAAAAGCTCATGAATCGACACCACCATTGCAAAAGGCAACAACGATTACGTTAGGAACTAGCTTACAATCTCTTCGTTTCCGATTGTTTGATCAAGAAAATAAACAGTTTGTTAACTTTAAGGAGATAAAGCATTTACTACAACAGCAAAAGGTAAAACCAAATACAAATCCAAAGCCGAAGCCGAGTAATAAGTATAGCTTTCAAGAAAAGTAATGCTCGGATATAAGGGAGAAAAAATAAATGATTAACATTGTAGTTGCCGAGGATCAGCAGATGCTTCTTACAACTTTAGTATCCCTCCTTAATTTAGAGGAGAATATAGAGGTTGTTGGTAAGGCAGGTAATGGAATAGAGGCAATGTCCCTCGTGCAACAGCATCAACCAGATCTTTGCATTATGGATTTGGAAATGCCACTTAAGACCGGATTAGACGTTGCAGAGGAGTTAAAAACATATGATTGTAAAACAATCATTTTAACAACTTTTGCTCGCCCAGGTTATTTCGAACGAGTTCAAAAAGCAGAAGTAGAAGGCTTCTTATTAAAGGATAGTCCAAGTGAGGAATTAATAAATTCCATTCATTATATAATGGCTGGTGGGAGAATATACGCTCCGGAACTTGTTGATGACAAGTCTGTAAGTACTCAGCCATTCCTAGCTAGTATTCGTTGATAATATTGTTTAATTAATAGATTATGTATTATGCATTCAAAATGTGTTGTTCAAGTAGCACTCCTAAATTAGTGGGAGTGCTTTTTGGAGTTTAATGATATAGATAATTCACTATAAAATAATATTTATTGGAAGGAATAATAAGATTACTGAAGAATTTATGTATATGAATGAGCAAATATATTAGGGGGAAAAGACATGGAATTTCAACAAAACGATAAAGTGCTAATGATAGGTGACAGTATTACGGATTGTGGAAGAAGAGAAGACCCAGAAAAAATGGGTGACGGTTATGTTCGTTTAATTCGAGACTATTATTGGACAACACAACCAGAGAAAAATATTGAGTTTATTAATAAAGGAATCGGTGGTAACCGCGTAACGGATCTTGCTGCTCGTTGGCAGGAGGATGTTATTGATCAACAACCAGATTGGGTATCTATTTCGATAGGAATCAATGATGTTTGGAGACAACTAGATAGCCCTGGAATTGTCCAAGTATATCCAGAGGAATTTGAGAAAGTTTATGATGATTTATTGACTCAAGTGAAGGAAAAAACAAATGCAAAAATTATATTAATGGAGCCTACAGTGATTGATGAAGATGTTGAATCTAAAGGGAACCAATTACTGGTCGCATATGTTGAAGCTGTTCATCGATTAAGAGAGAAGTATGATGCGGTACTTGTTCCAACACATGAGGCATTCATCGAATATTTGAAAGCAGATACTGGGAAAAAACTCACTACAGATGGTGTACATATGAACTCTGCGGGTAATATGTTGATGGCGGTTACTTGGATAAAGGCGATGACAAGGTAAATATAGAAAGGTTACATACTAATATCTGTGAATTGGCAAAATTCACAGCTTATTAACACTAGGGTAGACAGTTCCTAATGTTTTATAGTATAGTTTTAGTTGTTTTTCAATATTTATTGATAATTAGTAAAATTGAGACTTGATAACTATATTAGCAATGTTAAGAAAGTATAACCTAATTTAATTAGGAACTGTCATCTATAGTTGAAAGCGCTCTACATCAGGGGGAGAAACTTAAGTGTTAATAAGTGTAAAAAATCGAATTATCTTAGTTTTATCATCATTAGTGTTAATTGTGTCTTTAATTATTCATATCCTACATCGTATTATTCAAATATCGGACTTATGGAATCACCACCATGCTGAACAAAATCCCTTTGTTACGAACATTTTTATGGTAGTTCCAATCGTACTTTTGTTCATTACCATATTTTTATACCGAAAGAAAAATGAACACCGATATATTCCTCTTTTTAATACATTAACAATTACATTTACTAGTATTTCAATGATTGCTGGTGGTGGAGGAATGACAGAATATCATTTTTCTATTTTTATGGTAGTTGCGATGATAGGTTACTATGAAAAAGTTAAATTAATATTAGTAATGACAGTACTATTTGCCATTCAACATATAAGTGGTTACATATTCTTAGGTGAATATGTTTTTGGAACGAATACATATCCTTTTTCCATGTTACTCATACATGCATTATTTTTAATTGGAACGTCTAGTGCGATTATTTGGCAAATAAGACATAAGAATAAGTTACTGGCTGAACTTGATGAAAAAGATCAGCATCAACAAATTTTAACTGGAATTATAGATAAATTGTCCCTTACTGCTGGAAAATTAATAAGTTCCTCGGTGGAATTAAAAGACAATTATCAATCTAATCAACTATCCTTAAAGCAAATTGTTTCTCATGTTCAAGAAATATCAGTTGGAGTCAATACACAGAAGCAACAAACTGTGGATAGCTCTAGTGCAATCCAAGAGGTTGCTTCAAGTATCCAAAGTATTGCTAAAACATCATCTAATGTAACGGAAGTATCACTTAAAAACGCGGAAGAGGCTAATAGAGGGAATTTATTAATTCAAAATGCAGTGCAACAGATGAGTTCTATTAGTGAAACGGTAAGTACTTCTGCAGAAAACGTTAAACGATTACATAAGCATTCAGATGAGATTGGAGACATATTAAAAATAATTACAGATATATCTTCACAAACAAATTTACTTGCATTAAATGCAGCAATTGAAGCAGCCAGAGCTGGAGAACATGGAAAAGGCTTCGCTGTTGTAGCAAATGAAGTAAGGAAATTAGCGGAGCAATCTGCCACTTCAGCAAATAAAATAACGAGTTTGATTCATACGATACAAAATGATACATACACATCCGTAAATTCAATGAATCAGGTAATAAATGAAGTAAGAGAAGGACTGACTATAGTAGAAGAAACTGGACTCATATTTGGAAAAATTAATTCATCTATCGATAAGGTTGCTAGTCAAATAAAGCAAATTTCATTTTCTGCGGAGGAAGTATCAGCTGCTGCTGAACAAACATCAGCATCCATTCAAGAAATTGCATCATTTGCAGAGGTAGCAACGAATAATGCCCAAGATGTTGCAGCATTTTCTGAGGAACAATTATCTTCATTAGAATTTCTTTCAACATTAATCTCGACTCTCACTGAAATTTCAATGGAATTGGAAGAGTTAGTGACGAGGACTGAAAAATTAAGTTAACAATGTTATACATCATAAAATCCCTTAGAGTATTTTTTACTTAAAGGGATTTTTAATATATACATATTTTATTGCAACTATTAATGAAGGTAGTACATGAATAATTCCTAATTAACAACGTTATCGTTTTCTAGGAATAATAAACCCATTCTGAATTGTATCGAAGCCAAGTTGAGGGTAGTATTCCATTGCAGTAGGTGCAGATAGTAGAATTAATGCTACTTCCTCGCCTATTTTCTCCTGAAGTAAATGGATTAATTCTTTTCCAATACCTTGCTTTTGATATTCGATATCTACAGCTAAATCAGATAAATAACAGCAGTAACTATAATCGGTAACAGCTCGGGCAATTCCAACGAGTTTCTCCCCATCCCAGGCAGTAATAATAATATCTGCATGTTCAATCATTTTTTGAATCCGATCTAAATCGTCATAAGGTCTTTTAATAGTAGATGCTTTATATAAATTTGATAATTGCTCTGCTGTAATTAGTGCATTGTGTTTGTAGGTAAGGTGATGTTTCACCATGTCAATTCCCCCAAATATTCTAAAAGATTAATAAATTATTATAGCATACCGTTTGCCTAAAAAATAAAAAAGTTTGTAAAAAAAGGTTATCCTAAAATCAGGATAACCTTCCAGTTATTTCACTACTAACACCGGGCAATTTACTCTCTTTACGACTTTATGACTCACACTTCCAAGAACCATTTCTTGAAAGCTATTTAACCCGCGGCTACCAATAATCACTAAGTCAAAGGATCGTTTATTTGCATATTCCACAATAGTAGGCCCTGGTTCCCCATGTAAAATATGAATCTCGTAGTTAATATTATTTGTTTTGAACAATTCCTCGATAGGGAAAAGACGCTTCCTTCGTGTTAGTTCCAAATCTTCTTTACCAGAAGAATGAAGTACTTCGCTTTTAGTTTTGGAATAATCCGCAACCATGATTACATCTACTTTACTTCCATTAACTAAAGTGGCAATATTAACTGCTTCCTGTGTCGCTCGAATTGAGTGATTTGAACCATCCACCGCTAACAAAATGCTTTTATACATATTATCAACTCCAGGGAAGGATTTAGTGTGCTGCTACATTCGCGTTAGGATTATTATGCACTGCTAATTTGTCGATAATTTTTTTACTAGATGAATTTAACCCAGTTATTGTTACTTTATTATTATTCATGCTGTATTTTAAAATTACCTTATCAATTGCTCCTACTGCGGAGTCATCCCAAATATGTGAGTCTGAAAAATCAATTGTAATATTCGTTTTTTCTACTGAGTAATCAAAGGATTTGATAAAGCTATCTACTGAAGCAAAGAACAATGGACCTTGTACCTCGAATACAGTGTTCCCTTTGTTTTCGCGTTCTGTTACATGGATTTTAGAAATCTTAGCTACGAAGAATATCGCGCTTAATAAGACTCCAGCAATGACACCTTTTGATAAGTCATTTGTCGCGAGTACGATTGCCATTGTTACGACCATCACTACTGCATCAGCTTTCGGTGCTTTCACTAAATACTTAAAGGAAGACCAGTCAAATGTTCCGACAGAAACCATAATCATAATTCCAACAAGGACAGGCATTGGAATTTGAACAACAAGATCGCCAAAGACAATAATCAAAATCATTAAGAATGCTCCAGCTACGAAAGTGGATAGGCGTCCTCGTCCTCCAGACCTGACATTAATACCAGATTGGCCAATCATTGCACAACCAGCCATTCCACCAAAGAATCCTGTCACGATGTTGGCAATACCTTGCCCTCGTGCTTCCTTGTTCTTATTACTATCTGTACCTGTATAATCATCAACTATTGTGGCTGTTAGTAAAGATTCTGTTAAACCAACAATAGCTAACGCAATAGAATATGGGAAAATGATTGCTAATGTTTCAAATGTAAATGGAACATTAGGGATGAAAAATTCCGGAAGACTTCTTGAAATAGCCCCTAAATCTCCAATAGTCCTTAAATCCACATTACTATAAATTGCTACTACTGATAATACGATAATTGCAATTAGTGGAGCGGGTATTACTTTAATAAATCTTGGTAGCACGTAGACAATGATGAGTGTTATTGCTACGAAAATGTACGTTGCAGTTGAAATTCCAAGGAAATGTGGAACTTGTGCCATAAAAATAAGGATTGCTAATGAGTTTACGAAGCCAATCATGACTGCTCTTGGGATAAATCTCATTAGTTTAGCTACTTTAAATATACCGAATAGCACTTGTATAACACCTGTTAAAATTGTTGCAGCTAATAAATAATCGAGGCCATGGTCTCTTACTAACGGCAGCATTAATAGCGCCATTGCTCCTGTTGCTGCGGAAATCATACCTGGACGTCCACCTACAAATGCAATGATAACCGCGATACAAAACGAAGCATATAAGCCGACCATTGGATCGACTCCTGCAATAATGGAGAAGGCAATTGCTTCTGGTATTAAAGCTAATGCCACTACAATTCCAGAAAGAATATCGCCTCTAATATTGGAAAACCATTCTTTTTTCATTGTTTCTAACACACTTGTTGTCTCCTTTTCTATTAATTAATGTGACCTTTAACTCTCATAAAGGTCAGGTCGATTGCAATAGACATAGTTTATCATCATCTGTTCCAAAATGGAACCATTTTGGGAATATTTTTTATGAGAAAATATGATATTATATAGAAAAGGGTCTAGAGAGCTAGGTGAGTCAAAAATGATTATAGGGTATATGAGACCTTATTTCGATGATACTACTTGTGAAATACAAAAAAGTATTTTAGAAGATAAAAGTTGCCATAAATATGTTATAGAAAAACATTCGTCTGCAAAAAAGAGAATTAGTCTTAAATCTATGATAGAAGAATTAAATACAGGTGATATTGTTATTGTTACAAAGCTGTACACAATTGCAGATTCAACTCGGCATTTAGTGGAGATATTAGAGGGGATTGAGAGAAAAGGTGCTTATCTCCGTAGTATTCAAGAGGGAATTGATACAAGTAATTCTGCTGGATACTCATTTAGTGCAATTGTACAACACTTAGTAGAATTTCAAAGTGATGTAATTAGTGAGAGAACAAGAAAAGGATTAACAAGAGCTAAGAAGAAAGGTGTTGCGGCAGGACGACCAAGGAAACCTGATGAGAATGTCCAAAAGGCGATTCTTATGTATGAAAGTAAAAAGTATAGTTTGCAAGAAATTAAGGAAGAAACAGGGATTAGTAAGTCTACCTTGTATCGATATTTGGAAAATTAATATTGTTCCTTATGTAGAAAAGAGGACGAGGCAAAACCATTTAAACCGTATCTAATTTCGAAAAATGTTATTGAAATTATAACGCTTCGGAAATACACTACGCTGTCCGCGGGCTAAGAAAAGTGAAAGGCGCTTGCTACTTGA
The DNA here is from genome assembly GCA_007679095.1 of Paenibacillus bovis. Lineage (GTDB taxonomy): Bacteria > Bacillota > Bacilli > Bacillales > Bacillaceae_C > Lederbergia > Lederbergia graminis. Next base: position 6,424 of record VEFU01000068.1, on the reverse strand, counting down.
AGGAAGGCTAATTTCGCAACATCCTGTTGGCAGGCTCAAACAGCAACGTCCTGTCGCTTCGCCTGCACTAGTACGTCCATGTACTTCGCAACGCCTTCCTGACCCGCCTCGTGCGGGCCCGCGACAAGCAAATGTTCTGAGACAAAGAAAGGCGGTCTTTGCCTTTCATGTCTCAGGTTATTTGGCCTCGAGCCGATAGCGCCTACAGCTAGACAAGGTTCGGAAGCCTCCTCGGCGCTGAAGCGCCTGTGGGGTCACCCGGCTACCGCACATCCCGCAGGAGTCTTCGTGTATTTCCTCCGCTGATAAAACTATAAATTCGAATGCGGAAGTCCATCCTGTAAAAATGTCACTTCGCAGACAGAATATAAAAAAATCGAACTATCCTAGGAATGAATAAAATGATAGTTCGACAATAACTTCCATCTATATTTCTTAATTCAGTATCAATAATTAGCTAGCTAGTGAGGTTTTTACTCTTGGCTGGCAGTTTTTCTTTTAAAGTAAAATAATGCAATCCCACCTAAAAGAATGAGAGAGAAACCAATAAGAAGGCTGTTGTAAAGTGGTGTTGCTGTGTTAGGTAGTTTTTCTCCTTCATCATCACCAGCTGCAGGTTCTTCATCAGAAGCAGCAGCTACAAGTGAAAAGTCATCCACATTTACCCAATTATCGCCTTCGCTTTGTACAGATCCAAGGAATACATCGACTCTTTCTGCTTCCTCTGAATTAAATTCAAAGGTTAATTTCGTGTATTCAGCTGCGTTTTCAAACTCCTCTGTTTTAAAAACTTGCTCTTTTCCTTGTGCTGCTCCATCTGGCCAAACACCAAAATAAATATCCTTAATATCCGTTCCAGCTTTCACGTATGCAGTAAGTATATAATCCGTATTTTTCTCCACATCTACAAACTGTCTAACAGAGTTCCAACCATTTGTTGTTCTAAACCAAACATTTTTTTCACCAGTAAGCGCTCTATCTCCAGCATCAATACCACTTAGTTCAACATCATCTTGAATTCTCCAAGGTTCAGCTACACCATCTGTTTGCTCTTCGAATGATGGATCTTTCACAAGGTTTTCTGGTTCAGCGGCAAAAATCGGTGTTGTCATAGAAATCAATAATAAAAATACAGCAAACACAAATAACACTCGTAATTTATTTTTCAAATTCGCTTCCCCCTAATAATTGATTTTATGAATAAATATAAGTAAACGTAGTTAAAGAGATTTTACCTAGAATCCTCCTTTCTATACTTCATTTTTAACAGATTCATTGTAAAGGCATCACTCCTTTCAATTGTGCTAAGTAAAAGGAAACCCATGTGTGTATACGTTTACATTTTAGTGAAAATTCATTAAGAGATTGTGTTTAACATGAAGGAAGGGTAAATAAATCATTATTCTAATAAATAAAGGATAGACATTTTGAGTGACTCTATCGTTGTCGGAAGGAATTGCATTGAGAAGTTGATATGAAATAGTAGTATTTACCTAGTAGTAATAATATATTACCATACTTGGAAGAATATTAAAATATATTATAAGAATATGAATAATTATTTTTTTTAGTTGTGGGAGCAGTATAATAATTAATTTAGGTTAGTAATATTGTATGATTCCAATATTCATTGAATGTCTTCAGCAATCACCTCATATACTTGTACAAACTATTTGGGGTTGATGGAAATGACAACAGGCCTAATCATATTAATAGCCTTTTTGTTAACTTGTTCTGTAGGAGTAATTAATTTCTCCTTTTATACTAGAAGGAAAGTAACGACGATGCATGGTATGATCTTTTCCATGTCAATGGCAATGGGAGTAGGTTTGTTTACTGGAACGATAATAGGACTTTTATATCGTGATGAATTATTATTGGCTACTGTTATTGGTATGGCTACAGGTGTGTTAGTAGGTGGTGTAATTGGTTCTTTTTATTCATTGCTAGCGATGATGGAAGGGATATTATCTGGTGTGATGGCTGGTATGATGGGTGCAATGCTCGGTGTAATGATAAAGATAAGTGATTGGGACAAAGGCATTATGGTTATGTTTACGATTGCACTAGCAATTTGTTGTTTAAATATATATGAAATGTTGTCTTATGTACATCATCGTAATTTCATCGTAAGAATTTTTCGAAACCCACTTTTTATAGGTATAGGATTTGTATTAGTATGTTTACTTTTTTACACACAAAGCCCATTTATTGTAATAAAAAATTCCGGTTTCCATCACTGAAACCGGAATTTACTTTATTTTGATTTTTTATGAATTACAATCATTAAAATGCTTATGAGCGTAAAGGCAATAAGGGCGAGAAATGGTATTGTTATAAAGCCAAACCAATTGATATATTGGACATTACAAGGAACCCCTTGAACACAAGGCTTTATCTCTGCAAAGCCAGGGACCTTCTGGACTAAGTAATGATAAAGAGATATTGTTCCACCTATAACACTTAAAGGCAATACGTATTTAATTATTTGTTTTTCATTATAAAATGAAGCAATCCCGAGAATGATTGCCATTGGATACATGAAAATACGCTGAATCCAACAAAATTGACATGGAACAAATTCTTTTATCTCACTAAAATATAAACTTCCTAATGTTGCAATAACCGCAACTATCCAAGCAAAATATAGCCCGAAATTTTCAAGAAGAGTAGGCTTCTTCATTATTTTAATTCCTCTTCAATTATCGATTCTATTGCTTTATAGTCAAAAGGATCTTTTAACATGACTCCATTGATAACGATCGTAGGTGTAAAAGGAATATCGAATTCCTTCACAAGTGAATCATCTATCAATACTTGCTCAAGCGTTCCATCATGATTAATATCCTCTTCCAATTGATTTAAATCCACATTTGGTGCACTACTTTTTGCGATTTCAAGCAATTTGTCCGTAGTGACCCACTGCTGATCATGTTGTTGTGCCTCAGGCTGAGCAGCGAAGATAGCTTCATGGAAATCCCAGAATGATGCCGGATCTTGTTTATATACAGATTCAGATGCTAGAGAAGCAAGTTTGGATTCATTTCCATGAAATAGTACATTAATAAAGGAGAACTTTGCTTTACCTGTATCAATGTATTTTTCTTTAAGTTTTGGATAGATATCTTCGCCCCAAGCCTTACAGGAAGGGCACTTATAATCCCCAAATTCCACAATAGATACTACTGCATTTGCATCACCAATTGTTGGTTGATTTTCTATGGAAGGGTGACTTTCTAGCTCTGTTTGCTCGGAATTTAGTTTATTCGTTAATAAAACAATGGCAATTATAATAGCAAAAATAATAAGTGTAAAAATTACCACATTTTTCCTATTCATCTATATAACCTCATTTCTTTCTATTAGTGGAGGATACTTTTCAATTGTATCAATCTCTTCCGTTGTTAATTGTACATTCAGTGTCTTTATATTGTCGAGTACTTGGTCTCACTAATCATTCCTTCTGAATGTTCTCCATTACCTTTAAATCTGCCGTCTATACCCTATTGTACCTACTCCTTGTAGCTAAATAAAGTTGTTATAATAAATTTGTAAGTAAAAAGTCTCAATTTCGAAATAAAATACTTCCAAGTTATTAAATTGTATGATATTATATATCTTGAATTAAAGATATTTAATTTATTCAATAATATGCATATAATTAGGAGGATATATAATGTTAAAGATTGGTATTGTAGTAGGAAGTAATCGTCAAGGCCGTAATGGAGAAGCAGTAGGACAATGGATTTATGATTTTGCAACAAAACGTAATGATGCAGAATATGAAATTGTTGACCTTGCAAACTATAACTTACCATTATTAGGTGCTGCTGTACCAGAAGCACAACAACAAGAAGCAGAAGTAGCAATTAAAGCTTGGTCTGAAAAAATGGCTTCTTTTGACGGCTATATTTTCATCCCAGCAGAATATAATCATGCTGTAAATGGTGCACTTAAAAATGCATTAGACTACTTAAACCCAGAAGTAAACAATAAAGCTGCTGGCTTTGTTGCTTACGGAAGCCTTGGTGGTGCACGTGCAATTGAAAACTTACGTCTAATCTTAGGTGAACTTCAAGTTGCAGACGTTCGTACTGCTGTAACATTCTCACTTATGACAGATTTTGAAAACATGAGCGTGTTCAAACCAGCTGATTACCACGATGCAAATGCAAACCAAATGTTAGATCAACTTCTATCTTGGAGTGGAGCTCTAAAAACAGTTCGATAAAACTCAATATAAAATAGCTACTGCATTATTGCGGTAGCTATTTTTTTTGCTTAATTTGATGATGGAATGTAGCGACGTAAAATAGTAGAGTGACACTTCAATGCTTTATTTCTTATTTAAAAGAAATATGTTAAGTAGTATAGGAGGATTTGATAATTTTGTTATAATGGGAATTATTTATAGTTCTCACTTTTAATGTAAAAACTTATTAGGGGGAAGTTGTTAGGGACATGTAGATAGTCATAATGGAGAGGTGAGGTTACATGGATGCAGATGAAATTTTGCAAAACATTGATCAAGTTCTACCCTTTTATCAACCGATTTTCAGTGCTGATGAGCATCGTGTAGCGGGGTATGAACTGTTAGGGCGTTTTAAAAAAGACGATGAATTTATCAGTATTGGACACTTCTTTGCAGACGAAACAATTCCTGAAGAATATCGAATAGAAGTAGATAATTATCTACTTGAACAAGCATTACAAAAGATGATGTCTGCAGGAGAAGATTTTTTACTGTTTATCAATCGTAATCCTAAGCTGTTAATGTATGATCAGGGTGAGAGCTTTTTAACAACTATTCAGAAATACCTTGCTCCAGATCAGTTACAAAGGATTGTATTAGAGTTAACAAATACAGAATATACAGGTTCAATTGACTCTTTACAACACCTTATTAGTTATTACAAAACGTATGGTATTAAAATTGCCCTTAGCCATCTAGGAGAAGAAAGTCATCTAGATCGCATCGCTCAATTATCACCTCATATATTAAAGGTTAATTTAAATCAATTAAGAAATTCTAGTGGAGATGCATCGCCAATCATTCTTTACTCTCTCAATATATTAGCTAGGAAAATTGGTGCAAATTTGTTGTATGAACATATTGAACAAGAATATCAGCTTCAATATGCATGGAAAAATGGAGGTCGTTATTATCAAGGGTTTTTGCTGGCAAGGCCGACTCCAGATTTTATAGATAAAGATTCTTTAAACGATACTTTTAGAGAGCAAGCAATTAACTATATTAAGTATGAAAAGAAAAAACTTGAGGCGAGATATGTAAAAACAAGCGAACTTAATGAAAGCTTGAAGCAACTTATAGATAAAAAGAAAAATACAGAACCTTATGTTTCACTGCTGAGTGATCTTGCAGAAAAAATGGAGACAATGTGTTTTCGATTATATATTTGTAACGAGGATGGTTTCCAATTATCGCCCAATCTAATGAAGGTGGAAGGAAATTGGACTAATCAAGAGGAATATATCGGCAGGAATTGGAGTTGGCGTCCTTACTTTTTAGCTAATATTGTACAAATGAAAAAGGATCAAAAAGGTATGTTATCTGGCATATATAGTGATATTGAAACAGGGGAAAGTATTCGTACCTTTTCATTTCCACTAATGGACGGTAATTATCTCTTTATTGACCTTTCCTATGCATATCTATATGAAAATGATGCGTTATTATAAATAATGAACGCTTTGATTTAATATATGTTGTTTCACTTGAGTTAAATAAATGGAGGGGAAAACTACGATGAATAAGCAGATAATTAATTGGATTTTATTTGAATATGATAAGTGGAATTTTTATATCGCAAAGACGGATAAGGGACTATGTTACGTTAGTTCTCCTGGCCAAACATATGATGCGTTTGAAGAGGGTGTTTCAAAACTTTTTCCTCAGGCGAGCCTTGTGGAGAATGGAGAAGCGCTTCAACCATATATAGATGAATTGCATGAATACTTAAGTGGCAAGCGCGAAACTTTCACATTACCTATTGATGTGAAAGGAACACCATTCCAGGAAGAGGTATGGAATGCTTTAAACCAGGTCCCTTATGGAAAAACATATTCCTATTCTGAGATAGCTGAGCTCATTCAAAAGCCTCGTGCAGTTCGAGCTGTCGGATCTGCAATCGGTGCAAATCCTGTATTAATTTCTATACCTTGTCACCGTGTGATTGGTAAAAATGGTAACATCACAGGATATCGCGGCGGTGTAGAGATGAAGCAATTTTTGCTTGGATTAGAATCTGGAAATACTGTTGGATAGTGTAAAGAAACAGGTGAATGTTAATAAGAAAAGCCGCTTTCAAAAGAAAAAGCGGCTTTTCTTGTATCTTTTGAAAACCCCTGGCTATGCCAGGGGTTCCAGAGAGCTTATAGCGAGGTATCAAAAAAAGCCTCACTT
>VEFU01000067.1 GCA_007679095.1 Paenibacillus bovis | reverse complement strand
GTCAAAAAATACCTGAATCCCCAAAATTGCACCTAATTCGAGAAATTAAGAAGAAAAAAAGGCGCTATTTTTCAGTGATCTCTTCCTGACCCCATGTCCCATTTTTCACATATCGTTTTTCCATTCATTATATTTAGCTTGGCCCGTTTCGAAATCTAGTTCTTCGCTTTTTGTTTCTCTCGCAATTCCGGTTTCGAAGTCGATTTGTATGTCTCGGAAGTGCCAGATGCCTTCAAAGTTGTAGTAGTTCACCATTTGATACGTACTACTTCCGACTTGTTTAAATGCCCCTTCTAAAAAGCCAAATCCTGCATTGCCATCAGCGTCTTTTACCTGCATCAACTTTCCATCGTGAATATAATATAGGTTAGCACCAACAGAGTTAGAGGACATTGTTTCCGACACTACTAAAATGGACGGAGTACCAGCTGTTATAAATACATGGTTCTTATTTTCATTAATAGTCATCGGCTCAGAGTTTAATGTATATTCACGCTTCTTCCCAGCCACGTTTTCAACGACTAGTTTGAAGTTTCCTTCGCGCACAATATCGCCTTCGTTTGCACCAGCCCATGGGAATTCTGTTACAGTCACATTCTCATTATCGGAAAAAAGCTGCACACGATAACGATCGGACGTTCCTTCCATATAAAAAGAAATGATTGGGTTGAAAAATTCTCTCTCGGTAAAATTTTTAAAAGGTAATTCTGTAGTTGGTTGATCGGTATTGTTTTTCTCTGGCTTATTGTTTTGCTCTTCCTCATCGTTGTTCGGCTCGTGCTCTTTTGAGGGTTTATCCTCGTCATCTTTCTTAAAAGCATCACTGGCAAGATCCCAAAACTGCTGTTTATCTTTTTTAGCTTGAGCTATCCTTTTATCTGCTTCGTCTCTTGAAATAGTGCCATACAGATACATTCGCTCAGGTTCGGTAAGCGAGTAAATATATGTCCACTTCGCCATTCTTTCCTCTGTATCGAGTGGCGTTTCAGGGACACACCCATCACAACTAACGATAAGGTTAAAGATGTCGCCTTTTTTTGCTTCCCAAGTTGTGTCAAGTTCGCCTGTAGTGTCACCATCCCAAGAGATAGTAGCATCCACTGAATAGTTCTTAATTCCGGACGCTTTATTTTTACTTTTATATTGAAGGGAAGTAATTTTCACCTCAATGTCTTCTGGATACTCCACTAATGTATCTGCCACTGTATAGCGAATATAATCTGCAACATTTTTCTTAAAGGATAAGTGAGAATAAACGAAATAGCCAGCAACAGCTAAAACAACTAAAATAACAATCCCGTATGTAACTTTCTTCATATTCTATACTCCTGAAAATAATATAATAATAGATGAATAGGTATATTATATCAGAAAGGGGACGAGGGGTCAGGAAACATGTCCCATATTGTTAGAATTTTGGGACAAGGGGTCAGGAAACATGTCCCACTTTTAAGACCCCATGATCCTCTGGGACAAGGAACCTGACCCCATGTCCCGTGACCCCATGTCCCGTTTAATTGCTAGTAATGATGATTCCGTCGATGTTGTTTCCAGAGATTTGATATTCATCGTTTATAGGAACTTGGATGGTCGTACTTTTCGTTATTGGATAGTACCGTATATTGTATTTCGTTCCGTTCACGGTAACAGTTAGTTGTTTTTTATCTTTCAGATATTCGAGATATTCTTCTAATACCATATCTTCGTTCTGCATAATGGCGCTGTGAGGTAGACCAACATAGCGAATATGCCAAGGTTCGTATTCGATACCAGTTATATGTGTTTTATTTTTTGGATAACGTAAGATGAAGCCGTATTTCCAAGCGTTTTTTTCGATCCACTTTCCTTCTTCAGCCCATTCCATTTTTGTGGTTGTAGAGCCAACATCTAAGGAAAGACCTAAGTTATGCTCGCTGTAGCCAGCTGGAAGCGCAAAATCAGCACCCATTTGCTGGTACAGTTGGTCTTGTTCTGCAAATCCACGAAATCCACTGTTTATGATAAAATTGGAAACTCCATCTTCTTTTGCCGACATTATCATTTGTGAAAATGATTGAATAAGCTCCTCTGACATCATAATACTCGAATCCAGTAACCCAAATCCGCTATATAAATGAGGTTGTTCATATACATTTACAATATCGGTTTTCATACTATCTTCATGAACAGGGTGTTCTGAATTAACGAGTACTAAGTTACCTTGATAAATCTGTTCTTTATGAACTTCAATTACTTTTGTTTGTTCAAAAGCAACTTTATCTTCAATTATTTTTATATTTAAGTCTTCTTTAAATTTTGGTGTGAAATTGGACAAGGCGATTACCACACAAGCTACAATGACAAATAAAAAGCCCCACTTCTTCATTTGTTTACTCCTCCTTGAGATCATGATTCAAGGATAGCCAAGAAAACTTAAATTAAGAGTGGGGTAAAGTTTAAATTTTTCTTAAATCTTTTATTCTTGCGGTAAACTTACTGTAAACATCGTATGGATAACATCACTTTCAACAGAAATTGTCCCATTATGCTGTTCTATAATATTTTTGGCAATAAATAAACCGAGTCCGGTGCTATTACCTTGCTGTGTTCGTGATTTATCCCCTGTAAAAAACATATCAAACAGATGTGGAAGTTCTTCAGCGGGAATGTGGCTTCCATAATTTATGATTTGGATTACAATATCTCCTTCATCCATAAATCCATTAATATCAATGAATTCACCATCAGATCCATAGCGACTCGCATTTGATAAAAGATTCTCAAAAACACGAGCTAGCAATTCACCATCTGCATTTATCGGAAGTGAACTTGATAAATTAGTGCGAACTTGTAAATTGTTTTTCTCAAAAATAGGGTAAAGTTCTTCTATTAGTTGATGAAGTAAATCCGTTAGTTGAATGTTCCTTTTTCTTAATGGTAGCATGCCATAATTCATGCGAGTGATTTCAAAAAGTTCATCAATCAGTTTTTCCAAGCGTTGCGACTTCGTATAAGAAATGGATAAATAATGCCGAACTTGTTCTTTTGTTAGATCTCCATCTTTCAGTATCAAATCTAAATAGCCTAAAATGGAGGTAAGGGGTGTTCGTAAATCATGGGCTAAGTTTACGACTAATTGGTCTTTACTGCTTTCGGAAAAATCTCCTCTTTGAACTGCTTCTTCTAATTTTTGACTGGCTAAGTTAATATCGTGGGCAATATGAGCAAACTCATCTTTTGCTGATATTTGCACTTCATGTGAAAAGTTTCCACTAGCTAGTTGTTGAATACCCTCTGATATCTTCCGAAAATAAATAGAATAGGGCTTTGTTAACATAAAGAAAATAAAAATGGCCAATGGAATAAATATAATCAGAAATGCGTTTACATCCCCAAATATCCCTATGTAATATCGGACATATGCTAAAGGATCACCTAATTGAACAGTGGAACGATAATAATAGCGTAAAGCAGAAAATATGATAAATGTGATTGTTCCAGCAATAGCCAAGCTTAATGCAAAAAGCAATAGCACTTTGAAACGGAAACTTTGAAATAGATTAGTCTTGGAATGCATAGCCGACTCCCCAAACGGTTTTAATCCATTTGTTTTTACGTTTATCTTCTTTCAGTTTCTTTCTCAGTGTACGAATATGGACCATCACGGTATTTGCACTTTCAAAAAAAGTTTCTCCCCAAACATGCTCGTGTATATTTTCCACACTAAAAACTTTTTTCGGATGACGAGCTAACAACAATAAAATATCAAATTCTTTCGGAGTAAGGTCAATGTTTTCACCATAAAGTGTGACACTTCTTTGCTCTGGTAAAATCGTAAGACCGCCAAATTCTAACGCTGCTTTGTTATCTGCTTTTGGTTGTGACCATTTTAGCGAACGGCGTAATTGGGCATTTACCCGTGCTACTAATTCAATGGGCGCAAATGGCTTTGTCATGTAATCATCCGCACCAATTGCTAATCCATGAACCTTATCAAAATCAGATGTTTTGGCACTTAAAAAGATAATCGGCATATTGTGATGCTGGCGAATATGCTGAGTTACTTCATAGCCATCCATCTTAGGCATCATAATATCTAAAATAACCAAATCAATGCGTTGGTTATTAATAATTTGGATAGCTTCCTCACCATTAACAGCTTGAACGACAGAATAGCCTTCCTTTTCTAAATGAATCGCAATTAAATCAGCAATCTCCTTCTCATCATCTGCAACTAAAATCCAAACATCGTTCATACTCCCACCCCTAATAAAAGAAATAACTGCTCCTATTCTCCACCAAACTCCCGAATGAAGCAAGGGACATAGGGTCAGGAACCTTGTCCCATTTAAGAAATTTGGGACAAGGAAGGGACATGGGGTCAAGAACCATGTCCCAATTAAGAAACTTGGGACATGGAAGGGACGTGGGGTCAGGAACCATGTCCCAATTAAGAAATTTGGGACAAGGAAGGGACATAGGGTCAGGAACCTTGTCCCATTTAAGAAATTTGGGACAAGGAAGCTGACCCCATGTCCCACCTGGGACGAGGGACCTGACCCCAAGACCCGAGCACATAAAAAAAGACATGGAATTTATTTGATTCCATGTCCACCATATGTTTATGCAGTTCTTTTCTTCATTTTAAATAGGACAAATCCACCTAATGTGATGGATACTAGTCCAAGTGCAAGGATGTTGTACATTGCTGTTGAAGTGTTTGGAAGTTTTTCGCCTTCTTCTCCAGCAGCAGGTGTTTCATCACTAGCAGCTTCCTTCACTAATGTTAACTCACCAAAGCCAGATGTATTTTGGAAAGATTGGCCAGAGGAGTCATTCCAAATGATAACAGCATCTCGTACGCCGTCGTCATCTTTATCATCATTAATTTGGAAATCAAAGCCGAAGACTGTTCCTTCACTTGCTGCAGACGCTAGTTTTATAGCAGCTTCTACGACATAACCAAAATCGGTTGTCTTCGTAGCTGTTGTAAAATTATCTGCTGAAGCAACTCCGCCATAGCTTTGTTTATTTTCATAATTGACACGGTATTGCCCGTCATCATCCTCAAACGTAGCGGATTTTGCATTGTTTTGATCTAAAAATACTTCGACGGAATCTTGCTCCCAGTCATTTTCGCTTTTTACACTTAAAGAACCGTCATGTACTTCTGCATAGACATATAGATTCTCTTCATCCCACATTGTTCGTACTTCTGCCCATGCTGCATCAGAGCCTTCCACATATCTTTCTGTTTTGATGACATTGGCACCATCCCAAATATCATCTTTTTCTGCGTCAATCTCAGGAGTACCGAAAATTGCATCCGTTTTAAGTAGGTCTTCCGCACTTACAGGTGAAATTAATAAATTTAGTGCTAGTAGAGCAACAATAAAGAGACTAAACTTTTTTCCCACTCACAATTCCCCCTATCCAAAAAGTTGACAACGTAAACTAAGTAACGGTCCTCCTTTCCTTAAGACAATCGTGAAAGTCTGTGGTGAAATCCAACTTTATGCCTTCCACCATAAAAACAGCATCCAAAATAGGGCGCCATCCCCAATATACCTGATAAACAATATATATAATACCCGTCGAAGTATAGGAAAATAGACACAGGAGGGATGTAGGGTGAGGGACAAGGGGTCAGGAACGATGACCCACTAAACAAACTAAAATTGGTACTAACAAAAATAGATAATTATTGCTACAATACGTGTAAGCGCTGTCACCATGATTTTCCAACTATGAAGCTATAAGAAAAGTATAGGAGGAGTATTCATGTATGACTCTGTGTTAGAAAATATCTCCACAATCGAGGAGATTAATAGTGATTACCTGACTAACTTATTACAGCAACATGGATATGAAGGAGTACGGGTAATTGATTTTACGTGTGAACCTGTGGATGGAAAGTCATATGGTGGGGGCTCGGTACATAGATTTAAGCTGACTTTCTCTGAACCTCCATTTGAAACTGTTCCACATTCTCTTATTCTAAAAGAATCACGAGAGATTGATAGTCAAGCTTTAGATCAAGGCTATGCTCGCAGGGAAGCAGAGTGTTATACACATGATTTGTTTCAGGACATCAACAAGAGACTCTATATACCGAAGAGTTTTCGCGTTTCCATACAGCCGGAAGTAGGTAAGTATTGGATTTGGATGGAAGACCTAGGTAATCATACTTTCAATGTCACATGGTCATTGGAAGAAATGGGTAGAATGATTCGAGACATTTCAGAATTTCACGCCGTCTGGTGGGAGAGAGTTGATGAGATTCGCAATATGTCATTTCTCAAGCATAGAGCACAAGCAATGTATGATGGTTTATGGGTGGACAGAATTGCACAAAACTGTCACGCCATTGAAACCCATCCACAAACAAGCTTAATCGGAAAAATTTTTACACCAGAGAGAAAAAAACTGTTGATGCGGTTAAGTAAAGCTGCAGATATGATTTATCCAAAATTAGAAGCTTTACCACAAACATTATTACACCATGATATTTGGCCACCTAACTTAGGAATGTTCAACGGGAAAACCGTCTTGATTGATTGGTCATATGTTGGACAAGGTACACCTGGAGCAGATCTCAGTCAAACGGTGGCTTTATTATTGCAAATGTGGGATGCCAATTTGGATGACGAAGTATTGCTACAGGCACTCTGGAGTGGGTTACGAGAAGACTTTGGGTTAATGATTGAATATGAAGAGATAAAAGCTGGCTATGAGCTTGCTTTCTGTCTAAGACCTGCACACGCATTGGGTGCACCTGTACTCGGATCCATTTTATCAGGGAACAGTGGAATGGTTGGTAGCGATGAACTAGACGGAAAACTAGCTTCAGCGGATGCGGTTTTACAACGGATCGAGCGAGGCATAAACAGGTTGTAACAGTATATTTTTTAAAAATAAGAATCGAGTAGGGGGCATACCCCTTTAAGGAGTAATGTGTATGGTGGAATATAGGGGAGCGCGTCGTGATGAGCGCGAGGATCTTTTGGATTTGGCGAATATTGCGTTTGGGTTTGATTTTGAGCCGGTGATGTCCAAGGTGTATGGGGAGGAGTTTGATTCTACAGCAATTACGAAGGTAGCGGTAGATGAGAAAAATAGAATTCGTGCACAGGTTGCTGTTTTATCACAGGAGTTAAATGTGTTGGATTTTACGCTTCAAGCCGGTTATTTAGGTACTGTTTCTGTCCATCCTCGTTCACGGGGAGAAGGACATATGAAGACGCTCATGCAAATGTGGCTGGAAGAACTGCAAGGGACACATGACTTGATTGTGTTAAGTGGTCAGCGCCAACGTTACGAGTACTTTGGTTTCACGGTTGGCGGGGTAAAAGTGAAGTACAGCGTGAATAATTCCAATGTACGTCATGCATTAAAGGAAATTCCAATTGATGGGATTACATTTCAGCCATTATTTGAGGTGGAGGGAGCTTCTTCCTTTGTAGAAAAAGTAAACAGGGAACGTGCTGCATATGTGGTGCGAGATCATGATAATTTGCAGCGTATATTAGCAACTTTTCATGAAGTAGCGTTTGGAGTTATGAAAGAAGACAAACTAATTGGTTACGTACTTACGAATAAAGAAGGAAATGAAATATCAGAATTTGCATGTGTGAATAAAGAAGACATCCTCCAAGTAGTGAAGGCTTATATGCAGTATGCCGGTGTGGAGTGGGTTCATATTACTACACCAGAATATGATATAGATTTGAACGCCAGTCTCGGAAGATTTGCAGAGAATTACGTGATTGAAACATGCGATATGTACAATATATTAAACTTTGCAAATGTAATGGAGGCATATTTGACACTAAAATATAAAACGACAGGGCTTACACATGGGGAATTTTCCGCCATATTAGACGGTCAACCAGTTACGGCAAGAGTCGATGAGAATGGAGTAACAGTGGAAAGGTCAGCGAAACAAGGAGCAATAGAGCTGAATAAGCAAGAAGCACAAACCCTTCTTCTCACACCACAAGGCCGCTACTTGGAAAACGACGCACCCCATGGTTGGTTCCCACTACCAGCCTATTGGTATAAAGTAGATAAGTTTTAGGGACATGGGGTCAGAAACCTCGTCCCAATTTCATAAAGGGACATGGGGTCAGAAACCCCGACCCATTTTAAAAAGCAAAGGAGTTGCGATATGAAATTTTCCCTCTGTATTGGGGCTTATCCGGGTAAAGATGTTATCTATCATTTGGAGAAGATTAAAGAGCATGGCTTTCATGGTTTAGAATACTATAATTGGTGGGACCTAGATTTGATAAAGGTAGCACAGGAGCAAGATAGAATTGGTGTTGGGATCATAGCAACTTGTACTCGTTTTTTCAATCTAGTAGATTCAAATTATAGAAATGAGTATATTCACCACCTACAAGCTACAATCGATGCATGTCACATTCTTGGAACCAAAAAAATTATTACCCAGACTGGTAATGTAATAGAAGGAATCAGTCGAGAGGAACAGCGCAATGCGATGGTAGAAACATTAAAACAGTGTGCGATCTTGTGTGAGCAGGCAGGTGTAACGTTGGAAGTGGAGCCCCTTAATGGTTTAGTCGATCATCCAGGACATTTTTTACAGCGCTCCGATGAAGCAGTCGAAATAATCGATCGAGTCGACAGTACTGCTGTAAAACTCGTATTTGATGTGTATCACCAGCAAGTGACAGAGGGGAATGTGATTCGCAATGCGATCAATTATCGCGGCAGAATCAGTCACTATCATATTGCAGATAACCCTGGACGAAAGCAACCAGGTACAGGTGAGTTAAACTATATTAATATATTAAAAGCGATAAAAGATACAGGGTATGATGGTTATGTTGGCCTCGAATGTGGCTATACGATCAACACGGACTCCGCGTTGGCAAGATTTAAAGAGGAGATTCTAGAGAAAGTTCCTCTCTAACGTAAAGCGATTAGATGTAGGTGAAAAAGCAGGATAAATATTGCAACTATGACATGCTAAACTCACGGTGCTTTATTGGATTGGAGAAATTGCAATGGGAATGAACAATTATTTAATTGAAGGTGTTTCCTGTACTGGGAAAACATCGGTTTGTAATGAATTACAAAGACGCGGATACCATGCCATTCATGGTGACCGTGAATTGGCTTATCAAGGTGACCCGGAAACAGGTCAACCGACAGATGGCCGTACGCACGAGAATCACATTTGGGATGTAGAAAAAGTTAAAGTATTGGTTTCCAACGAGGATGAGCCGTTCACATTTTTCTGCGGTGGTTCTAGAAATTTTTCGAAGTTTATTGATCTATTCGACGGTGTGTTTATCCTCGATGTGGACAGAGAAACATTGAAACGGCGGATTGACATGCGTTCAGAAGATGATTGGGGAGCGAAGAAATCAGAACGGGATCTCATTTTACGCTTGCATCAAACGAATGAAGACATTCCGAAGAACGGGATTATCATTGATGCCACTGCACCAATTGAGCACGTCGTGGATGAAATCATTCGACTGTGCAAGTAGTTCATTATGATATTCCGTACCTTGCAATGATCTTTAGGGGATAAAAGGTAACGCTTGGAGTTTATTTTTGAACTTCAAGCGTTTTCGATACTGTCTAAATTGTTTTTTGGTGTTCAAAACAATAGATTTTCCTATTAAACTTTTCATTGGATAAGCAGTATGATTTCACTTTATCAGAAACAGGCTTTTGACAGATTACACATGTAGCTTGTTTGCTAGTTGCCGGCCTTGCTTGTTTTAATGCATTTTCATGCTCTCTTCGTATCTCGGTATCTGTAATATTGGCATTTGAAAAAGTAGTATATATCGATGCAATATCACTTTCATCAAGTAGCGGTTGTTTATGTTGTATTTGTAAAACAGACAACTTGCGATGTATGAACTCGGACAATTCAATGTCATATACAATGAGTTCATTAGAAGCTATTTTTCGATAATCCATGCCAACTTTAAAGGTACACCGTTTTGTAAACGAAACAATTGAAATAAACATTGAATGATATTTTTTGTCCAAGAATGTAGATAATGCCTGTATGTGCCCATAATTTTGCACAAAGGGATTCATCATCTTAAATTTTCCGTTCACTAACCAAGTTTTCCGGTCCTTTCCACCGTAAATTGTACCTTGATAATTCTTCGTTTCGATACAGAAGATACCAAATGGTGTCAACACAACATGGTCTATTTGGGAGTAACCAGACGTAGCCTTTGGATTTTTTACCAGCAAATCACTTAAATAACGACAATCCTTTGGTAACTGACCTAATTGTATATCAATCTTATATTCACCTAATTCACCTTTTCTAGCAGCAATTCTCTCTTTTTCTCTGTTCATCTTTGGCTCAACAGCTGGTACTTCCTTCTTCTTCTTAAAAATATTAAATAGCATACGATACTCCTTGCTTGTTTGTTATATTTACTATTGTATATAAGTTGGAGTAGAGATGTACAATGAATGCGATATCCAATAAGTAACTTTGTTATTATTTTCCAACCTTTTTCATAACAATACCTAAGCAATTTTCTACAAATTAAACACTTTATAAAAACACCATTGTGCTCATATGACATGCTTCGGTATTTCTCGGGAAATATTTGCTTGCAAGTTTTGTAGAAATCATTAGGCTATATCATATTTTGAAAGATATCATAGCCTCTATTTCCCGTTTATTGTAATACTGTGCTTTAAATATTCAGTTGATTTGAATCGGAAATAGTTTGAGAGAAACAGAAGAGTGTACAAGAAGTGAAGGTACTCCAAGATACAGTTCATTTAAAATAAAAAAGTCCGACTAGTAAGGGGGATTCCCTATACAAGTCGGATTTTGAATAACTATTGTAAACTTACGCCAGCTTCAGCAGCTAAGTCTTCAACAGCATACATATAGTCTCTCATTAATCCACGAGCAGTTGTTAATTTTTCATTTGCTTCCGTAATAATCTCATAATCTTGTTGTTCTAAAGCGGACAGCATCAGCGTAAATGCACCATTTTGAACATTAATTGCTTCAATGTATATTTCGTGGACTTCTCTAATTGCACTGTTTCTTGGCATAACCGCTTCTACTTCATCGATGAAGGCAAGGTATCCCGGAATGATCTGATTCGTTAACGCGGCGTATAGAGTTTCATCATCTGAATAATTATCTCCTGTTACACTATCGTAAATACCTATTAATCTTTCTTCTTCAGGTGCCAAAGTTCTAACACTATTCACGTAATCATTGAATGCAGCCGTTAGCTCGTTTTCTCCTGAATTATCAGGTTTTTCTGCTGTATCATCTGAATTATCGTCTTCCTTCGCTCCATCTTCAGAATTATCTTCATCTGCACCATCTTTGTCGTTCTGTTCAACCGTTTTGTCAGATTTATTCGTATCCTTGTCTGTGGAACTGTTAGCGTCGTCTGAGTTTCCACATCCAGTTAATACCAAAAGAGCTGACATCAATAATAAAGCTAAAAGTTTTTTCATGCTGTCCCCAATTCCTTTCAAATTTATATCCCCTCTAAATATCATGACAATTATAACTATTCCGAAGGAGAAATAAAAGCAATTCAACTTAATACAGGAAAAAGGGTAGAGCGAAAAGGGGCTTTCTGTTAGTAAATTCCTAGTTTCGTAGTTATAACGACTTATTGGTAGACGAGTGTAGCACATAAGCACTATGTAACGAAATGAGGAAGAGGAAGTGGGAAAATTATTCTATAAAATTACTTCCTTGTCCTTTTAAAATTATGGAGCATTGAAATTTTCTTTTTAGTGAAAGAATATTTCGAAAAAAAGTTTAAAAAAGTACTTGTAAGGGCTTGCAAACTTATGGTAACAAGGTACTATGAAAGTAATGTGGGACGGGGGGTCTTAAGAGTGGGACCCCGAATGGATGTCCTAATGGGGATGGATCCTTACATCCGAAATAAATGATGGTGTGGTGATGATGAAGATGGAAACGAAAGGAAATTCACTCTTAAGTTGGCCTGTTCTAAAACGATATGATCAGGAGCATGTACGTAAGATAGCGATGCCGATTGGTGGGATTGGCACGGGTACTGTTTCCCTTGGGGGTCGCGGAAATTTACAGGACTTTGAGGTGGTAAATCGCCCAGCGAAGGGATTTACACCGAATAATACGTTTTTTGCATTGTATGCGAAACAAGGAAATAAGGCTGCGGTAACGAGGGTGCTAGAGGGAGTAATTGACCCGCTCGATTATGAAGGTGGATATGGCTGTACCGTTCCGAATCATGGGCTACCACGATTCCAAGAGTATTCCTTCGAAGCAGCATATCCTTTTGGACAAGTGAAGCTTTCCGATACGGATATGCCTGTTGATGTTCGTATCGGTGCATTTAATCCTCTAATCCCTGGTGATGCAGATGCAAGCGGGGTTCCTGCAGCCATTATTAAGTTTGAACTTACAAACAAAACGGATGATCATGTGACAGCTTCCATTGCAGGTTGCATCGAAAATTTCATCGGTACTGATGGCTTGAAAAGTGTTCCTGGTAAAAATCGCAATGTGTTTAAGCGACAAGCTGATCTACAAGGCGTCTATTTATTCACGGAAGAAATGGACACGTTGGCGGAGCAATATGGAACAATTAGTTTAGCAACTACAGCACGAGATGTTACATATACGAATACTTGGAAAGGTTGGGATATTAAACATAGCTGGGGAGAAAAATTAATTAATTTTTGGGATGATTTTAGTACAGATGGAAGGTTAGAAACTCATAAAGACTTAACTGCAGAACATCCAGTAGCTGCCCTTACTGCAGGGGTAGAAATCCCAGCGAATGCAACAAAGACAGTAACCTTCCTATTAACATGGCATTTCCCGAACCGGCAATCGTGGGATATTTTAATTAAGCCGAAAATCGAACGCCCGGATACGGCATGTTGTGGCGGTGGAGTTTGCCACTGTGAATCAGAATACCGAGTTGGAAATTACTATGCAACACAGTATGAAAATGCGTGGGATGTCGCAGTGCAAACCGCTGATAGAATGGTAGATTTAGAGAAAAAAACATTATTGTTTGTGAAAAGCTTTATCGACAGCCAGCTCCCTGATGTAGTAAAGGAAGCTGCCTTAAATAATTTAACAACACTCCGTTCTCAGACATGTTTCCGTACTGAAGACAGCTATTTTTACGGATGGGAAGGTTGTGGTGACCACCATGGTAGTTGCCAAGGATCTTGCACTCATGTTTGGAACTATGAACTCGTTACGAGCTTTCTGTTTAGCGATTTGGCAAGAAAAATGCGAGAAGTGGAATTTCAATATGCAGTTGATGAACGTGGGCTATTGAATCATCGCATCAACTTGCCACTAGAGCGGGCGAAAACATTCGGAGTCACGGCAGCAGATGGTCAACTAGGAACAATCATCAGACTTTACCGTGATTGGAAATTATCAGGGGATCATGAGATGCTGGAAAAATTATGGCCGAATGCCAAAAAAGCCTTAGAGTTTTGTTGGATAGAAGGTGGTTGGGATGCGGACCAAGATGGTGTAATGGAAGGGCAGCAACACGTAACATATGACATAGAATTTTACGGTCCCAATCCATTAGTTTCTGGCTGGTATCTCGGGGCACTTCGGGCAATGGAAGAGATGGCTAAACACATGGGTGAGCAAGACCTTTCTGAAAAATGCGAATCCTTGTTTTTGCGAGGTAGTAAGTGGGTAGATGAGCATCTATTTAATGGTCATTACTATGAACAGAAAGTTCACTCGTTTGATCCCGCAAAAATAACGCCTGGCTTAACGACTGGTGAAGGTACAGTGAATGGCGAAAATCCGGAAGTCCAACTTGGAAAAGGTTGTTTAGCAGATCAATTGGTGGGTCAATTAATGGCACATGTTACAGGATTAGGCTATTTGTTAGATGAACAACATATCAAAAAAACATTGGATAGCATCATCAAGTATAATGCGAAATCTAATATGTACGGGCATTTTAATCATATGCGCTCGTTTGTGATGAATGAAGAACCTGGCCTTATCGTCTGTACATACCCACTTGGAGAGCAACCAACTTATTCATTCCCTTATTTTAGTGAAGTATGGAATGGCTTAGAATATGTAGTGGCGAATCATTTGTTTTATGAGGGTAGAGTACAAGAAGGCTTGAAGATTATTACTGATGTGCGATCACGATATGATGGCAGAAAACGAAATCCATTTAATGAGCAAGAATGTGGTCATCATTATGTAAGGTCGATGGCCAGCTGGGGGGCTGTTCTTGCGCTAACCGGATTCCAATACTCCGCAATCGACAAAACGATGATGTTTAATGGTAATCTAGAAAAAATGTTCTGGTCTAATGGCAATGCTTGGGGAACATGTAAAATCGAGAAGCGAGAACAAGGGATAAAAATAGAACTAAAAGTACTTTCTGGTACACTTTCTGTTCGAAAAGTATTGATAGGAGAGACGGACGAAATCGATTTGCATGAAGTGAAGGAAATAGGGGCAGGTGGAAGTATCTTGCACACTCATTCCTATACTTATCTAAATCAAGGGAAAAGAAAAGTATTTTATTAAAAGAAAAGGGATGAATTCATGTTAAAAGGTATTCCAGCAATTTTATCACCAGATTTATTTAAAATTATGTTAGAGATGGGCCATGGCGATGAAATCGTTATAAGTGATGGAAACTTTCCAGCTGCTAGCTGTGCTCAACGATTAGTTCGCTGTGATGGTCATCATGTTCCAGAACTACTGGAGGCCATGTTGAAATTTTTTCCAGTGGAAGAAGAGGAAGACTTTACAGCGACATTGATGGCGGTGGATACTGATAGTGCTCGTGAACTCCCACCAATCTGGGAGGAATATCGCTCCATACTGGAACAGGAAATCGACAATTCAGCTGAATTTGGATATATCGACCGCTATGACTTTTATGAAAGAGCTAAAAATGCATACGCGGTTGTCGCCACCAGCGAGAAAGCTCTATACGCTAATATTATTCTGAAAAAAGGTGTTGTCACTGAGTAACGGATCGGGATGAATTTTAGCAAATAGGAAACATGTGAAAATAACTCTACAAAGCACAAGAACCGCTTTTCGTTCTTGTGCTTTTTTCGTTCAAATTGCTCCTTAAAAGGGTTGATTCACCGTGTCATTATTTGAGATAATAGATAGAATATTATCGATGATTGGGGGGATTTCATGTGAAACAAAAATTAGATTTGATTTTGGAAAAACTAAACAACATTGAAACTTCTCAACATGAACTAACTAGAAGAGTCGGTAATCTTGAAACATCACAAAGTGAAATTTCTGGTAGATTAGGGAATATGGAAGCATCACAAAGTGAATTTGCTAGAAGATTAGGGAATATGGAAACATCACAAAGTGAAATTTCTGGTAGATTAGGGAATATGGAAGCATCACAAAGTGAAATTTCTGGTAGATTAGGGAATATGGAAACATCACAAAGTGAAATTTCTGGTAGATTAGGAAAGATGGAAATATCACAAAGTGAACTGACTAAAAAAGTGGAGAAGGTTGATTCTTCTCAGCAAGAAATGTCAGGAAAAGTAAATGCAATCGATGCAAATGTGGATCAAATAGATAAGAAAGTGGACAACCTAGAAAAAGAACTCCATGCTTTTAGGGAGGAAACTAAAACCACTCTGCAAATTATCCAATCTGGACAGCGTGGCACTCGCGAAGAAATGACACAGCGTTTTAGCGAAGTAAAGCAAGTATTAAATCATCTCGAATCTGATATTACGTTTACCTTTCATAAAACAGCTCAGCACGAGTTAGAGATAAATCGAATGAAAAAGCAATAAACAAAGCACAAGAATCCTGGGTTCTTGTGCTTTGTTTTGTTTTGGGAACGACGACAGTGGGGGTGGGACAAGGAAGCTGACCTCATGTCCCACGACTTCAATTGGGACAAGGAAGCTGACCCCATGTCCCAATTATTGTTTTCCGTATCCTCTTTCCTGCAAAATTCGAGCGACGATGGCGTGTTCAGAAGGAGAGCGGAAGTTGTTGAGTTTTACCATTTGGATAAGCTTTTGATCAGGATAATTATTAAACTTGTTATAATTATCATCCAATTGGTCTTGTAGTTCGTAATATGTATCGGTTATTTTTCCAAATAAACCTTTCAGCCTAATAGAAGTTGCACTCTTTTTCGCTAAATCTTTCGCGTATTGACTAAGAGATGCATGTTTTAGGTCGAGTTCCATTCCGCTGTCATTAAATTCAACGATATCAAAATCTACCATCATTTCATTTTCGATAATTTCCTTCATCGCTTCTGCTAGCAATCTCTTATCTTTTTTGTATACGTCTGGATAAATCATGAATGGCTGATCTACCCAGTCTAAATTAATAAAAGCAGATGCTCGTTTGATAATCGTGTAAATGACAAAATCTACGTTCTTTATTATCTCCATCTCCCATTGCGAATGTTATTTCGAAGTAGTATTTTGAGTGCGTGGTTTCCCAGCATCACTTCGTTTAGCGCGCCATCTACCATCTTTGTTTTTAGCGCGGTTTTGCCCTGCAGTTGGTCCTGTTTTTACAATTGGTCCTTTCGTTTCTCTTGGACTTGGCATGATGATTCCCCCTATGTTTGATTTGTACGATATTATTTTAACATAATTTACGAAAAATTTTGCTAAATAAGAGGAAATATGTCCTATGCCTCAAATCCTATGTCGTTATTTGATCTGATATGAATACATGTTGTATTCCGAAATTGCATTCCCAATGGATCATAATGGATAAATTTGTTCGTATACGATATGTGACGAAATCCGATAAATTTTACAAACAAATGAAAGAAAAAGGGGGAGTTTTTACCTCCAAAGAAGAATGTATACTGTAATCGACTTTAGCAGAGAGGGAGATGTATAGAATCAATATTTCTAAATATGTAACCCTTTACAAAGGGAGTCTTGACATTACGGTAATGGAGGGAAATGCATGATTGAACTAAAAGTATCTGAATACTTAAAAGAGATTGAGCGTGTAATAGAGAAGGGGAGATTTAAGGATAGTTGGGATTCACTTGCGAATTATGAACTTGCAAAGTGGTATAGGAAGGCGAAGTTTGGAATATTTATTCACTGGGGAGTGTATTCTGTTCCTGCATTTGGAAATGAGTGGTACTCGAGAAATATGTATATTCAGGGCTCAAGGGAATTTGAGCATCACGTGAAAACTTATGGTAATCATAAGGAATTTGGCTATAAGGACTTTATTCCAATGTTTACAGCGGAAAATTTTGATGCTGATGAATGGGCAGAACTTTTCAAAGCAGCAGGAGCAAAGTATGTCATGCCTGTCGCCGAACATCATGATGGGTTTCAAATGTATAAAAGCGATTTTTCACATTTTAATGCTTACGAAATGGGGCCTAAGCGCGATATTGTCGGGGAATTAGGAGCAGCCTTGGAGAGTAGAGACTTGGCGTTATGTACCTCTACACACCGCATAGAACACTGGTTTTTTATGGGGCATGGAAAAGAGTTTGATAGTGATATAAAAGAACCGCTTAAGAGAGGTGATTTTTACTGGCCTGCCATGTCAGAACCAGATCACCATGACTTGTTCAGTCCCGCTCCTTCTAGCGAGTTTTTAGAGGACTGGTTGATTCGTACGTGTGAAATTGTCGATCGCTATCGTCCGAAAATCATGTATTTTGATTGGTGGATTCAACACCATGCAGTAAAGCCATATTTAAAGAAATTCGCAGCATATTACTATAACCGAGCAGATGAGTGGGGAATCGAAGTAGCCATTAATTATAAGCATGATGCTTTTATGTTTGGGACTGCTGTAGTGGATATTGAAAGAGGTCAATTTGCGGAACAGAAGCCTTATTTTTGGCAAACAGATACTTCCGTTGCAAAAAATTCTTGGTGTTATACAGAGAATAATGATTATAAAACAGCGAATGAGATCATTTGTGATCTTGTTGATATTGTGAGTAAAAATGGTAGTTTACTATTGAATGTAGGGCCGAAAGCAGATGGAACCATTCCAGAAGAGGATAGAGCTATTCTGTTAGAGATCGGAGAATGGTTAAAAGTGAATGGGGAGGCTATTTACGGAAGTAAAGTGTGGCGCAAGTTTGGCGAAGGTCCGACAGAAGTTCAAGAAGGGCAATTTACAGATGGTGCTTCTAAAGTATTCACATCGGAGGACATTCGCTTTACCGTAAACGGCTCCTACTTATATGCAACCGTATTGAAATTCCCAGAAGACGGGAAAGTAGTAATCCGCTCACTTGCCGAACAGGATGCATCTAGACTTCCTCACTTCCATGGAATTATTAAAGATGTAGAAATATTAGGATTTGAAGAACAACCAAACTGGACACGCACACAACACGGCCTAGAAATCACCACAACCAAAGTCCAAAGCAACAAACCCGTCGTCTACAAAATTCATATAGATTAGTTGTTTGGGTGCCAGTGGTCGACCCCCTTATAATGGACACTAGACATGTTACAATTGTTTAATAATGCTTTTTTGGGGAGTGACCAAGTTT
>VEFU01000066.1 GCA_007679095.1 Paenibacillus bovis | reverse complement strand
CAGATTCACGGTTATTTGTCGTTCCTATTTTTAATTGCCATTGCCTTTACTATAATATTTTCTTAGTTCGGGCTTACCATGAAGGAATACAACAAGAAAATAGAGATACCAGTTGATTAAGTGCATTCTCTGTGAAACTAAAGGTTCTCCGCAATTTTGCAAGTTAAAAGAAAGGAGAGGAAAAAGTGAAGAGGGTTACTATTTATTTTATCATATTACTATCATTAGTATTAATGAATGGATGTAGTCAAAGTTCTGATTCCGAAATGGATTTGTTCCAATATAAGGGTTCATATGTTGGTGATAACAGTGCTGTTGGTAATATTGTCAACAACTTGGCGCATAATGAAGAGTTGATTCAGATTGCACTTGAGACTACGACAGAGCCATATGGAATGATACTAAAATACAAGGATTTAAATATGGAAAGAGAAGATAAGAATTTGAAGGAAATCGTCATATCCAACTCTACATTTATTTTTACTTTAATCGAAAATGTAGACTGGATAACATTCCAATTTCCAGATGAAGAATTCACAGTAACGAAAGAAAAATTACAAGAATGGTATAACAATAAATTAGATCAGTTAGATAGTGAACAAGAAGTAAAGAAACTAATACAAGAGAAACTCAAGTCTGATGACGACGTTAATCATCTTTTCACCATCTAAATTATTAGAACCCAGCCCTACCAATCGCTATCGATTAGTAGGGCTTTTTTCGCTGAATAAGTTATTCTCATTATCAAATTATTATATGATTTCTCCATTAATTATTTAGGTGTTATAAGTTAGCTAATTTCGATAATATCAAGTTACAGAGCAGAGAGGAGGTTAAGATGAAAACGGATACAATACCAAACTACGAAAAGAAGCCTAATATGAGGCAGGGACAGCCAAAGAAGAAGGTTAGCTTTTGGAAGGTATTTTTTCAGCAGAGATATTTATATTTGATGTCAATTCCGTTTGTCATTTTAGTCATCATTTTTAATTATTTCCCATTATGGGGCTGGACAATGGCATTCCAAAATTATAAGCCAGGTTTCCCAATCATGGAGCAGGAATGGGTTGGATTGAAACATTTCGTTGAGCTGTTTTCAGATGACCGCTTTTATCGAGTGCTACGGAATACGCTCGCGATGAGTATTATGGGGCTATCTATCGGATTTGTTGTCCCGATCATTTTTGCCGTGTTATTAAATGAAGTGAGACTATCCTTTTTCAAACGGATTGTACAAACCATTACGTATTTACCACATTTCGTTTCATGGGTTGTTGTTGCCGGCATTGTAATAAAAATGCTTTCTATTGATGGCGGTATAGTTAATGACATTTTAGTTGGCTTAGGGATTGCCGATAAGCCGATTCAATTTATGGCAAAAGGAGAGTATTTCTGGATTATTGTAGTCCTTTCAGACTTATGGAAGGAAATGGGATGGAATGCAATTATATTTTTAGCCGCAATTGCTGGAATTGATCCGCAGCTGTATGAGGCAGCAAAAGTGGACGGTGCTGGCAGGCTAAGAAGAATTTGGCATGTTACGTTACCTGGTATAAGACCGACCATATTAGTCCTATTAATCTTATCAATTGGACATTTAACCTCGATCGGATTTGAAAAACAGTTTTTGTTAGGGAATAATTTGGTCGTTGATTATTCTGAAGTATTGGATCTTTATGCATTAAACTACGGGATCGGACTTAATCGCTTTTCATATGGAACAGCAATTGGAATATTTAACTCGATTGTAAGTATTATTTTGTTGTTTATTGCGAACGGTATTTTCAAACGCTTTAGCAATCAAAGTGTAATGTAAGGGGGAACATCATTGTCTAAAACATTTAGTGAGCAGAAACATCGTGATCGTATATTTGACATAGCAAACTATGTGCTATTAACCATTCTAATGATTATCACCCTTTACCCCTTTTTGAATGTACTAGCCATTTCATTAAACCAATCATTAGATACGGTTAGAGGTGGCATTCATATTTGGCCAAGGGAATTTACATTTGATAATTACCGCGAAATTTTTAAATACGACAACTTAGTTACCGGCTTCATGAACTCGACAATTCGTACTGTTATTGGTACCATCCTCGGTGTTTTATCATCGGCAATGGTTGCCTTTACGTTAAGTCGGGCTGATTTTCAAGGGAGACGAATGGTATCTACCATATTAGTATTAACGATGTATTTTTCAGGTGGCCTAATACCGGGGTTCATGTTGATAAGAGATTTAGGTATGATCAACACATTTTGGGTGTACCTCATCCCTGGAATTGTAAATGCTTTCAATATTATTATCGTCCGTTCCTATATGGATGGACTACCATATTCATTACAAGAATCGGCAAAAATGGATGGTGCTAATGACTTCACTATCTTTTGGAGAATTATCATGCCGCTCTGTAGGCCGGTGCTAGCAACCATTGCTTTGTTTGTAGCAGTTGGTCATTGGAACTCCTGGTTTGATACGTATTTATATAATAGTCAAAACCCTGCCTTAACGACCTTGCAATACGAATTAATGAAAGTATTGCAAAATACTACTATGGGAAGCTCCGACCCAAATGCATGGCGGGATGCACAGGGACAAACAGCGAGGATGATATCTCCAGAATCTATTAAAATGGCAATCTCGATTGTAACAATCGTACCTATTTTACTTGTATATCCTTTCGTGCAAAAGCACTTTGTACAAGGAATGACAATTGGTGCAGTGAAGAGCTAACTGAAAAAAGTTATTTAAAAAGAGGGGGAGTATCATGAGTAAAAAGGCAAATAAGTGGTTGTTATTATTGGCTCTTAGTTTTGTAATTATTTTGACAGGATGTAAAAAAGATTCAAAGGAAGTTACGAGAAATGAAGACGGACTAATCGAGTTTACATTGTTTAGTGCGGATCCACATTCTCAATGGGATAACATGGATAGTCCCGTAAGTAAAGTGGTGGAAGAAAAAACGGGTGTTACATTGAAACCTGAATTCGATGTAGATGGTGGTACACAAAAAATCGCCTTAATGGTAGCGGGCGGTAAGTATCCGGATTTAATTGTTCCTAAAGGAAGTGCCGGAACACTTGTGGATGCTGGTGCACTCATTGATCTTACTGACTTGATAGAAGAGCATGCTCCGAACTTAAAGAAAATATATGGTGACTATTTAAGTCGCTTAAAGTGGAGTAATGATGATGAAGCCATTTATGTTCTACCAACAAGTCCGATTGACACAGAGTACTTTTCTCCAGGGCATGGCGTTGGATTACAACATGCAGTTGTGAAGGAGCTAGGATATCCAAAAATAGAAACATTGAAGGATTTTGAAAATGCCATTAAAGAATATAAAGAAAAGAATCCAACTATTGATGGACAACCGACGATTGGATTATCTTTACTAGCAGATGATTGGCGCATAATGATTTCGACGACAAATCCTGCATTCTGGTCAACAGGTGCTCCGGATGATGGGGAGTACTATATTGACCCAGAAACATATGAGGCAACAATGCACTATAAACGTCCAGAAGAAAGAGAGTATTTCCGTTGGCTGAACCATATGAATGATATTGGTTTATTGGATCCTGAAAGTTTTGTGCAGAAGTATGACCAGTATTTAGCGAAATTATCTTCCGGACGTGTTCTCGGGATTATTGATGATGATTGGGAATTTGCTGATGCCCAACGTGCCCTAAGAGATCAAGGTTTAGAGGAAAGGATGTATGGTTTATACCCTGCACAACTAACAACTGAAACGAAACATGCCGGCTTCCAACAAACAGGTTATTTAGCAGGATGGGGAATTAGTATTTCGAAAGATTGTAAAGACCCAGTAGCAGCAATTAAATTTATTGATTTCTTAGCTTCAGAAGAGGGGCAAATCCTGCAAAACTGGGGAATTGAAGGCGAACATTATGAAATAGTAGATGGAAAACGTATTATCTCAGAGGATGAAATGCAAGAACGTAATACAAATGCAAACTATTCAAAGGAAACAGGTATAGGGGTACTAAAAGGCTTTACACCTGTTTATGGTGATGGCGTTTTAGATTCAACTGGCCAAACATATACAATTGCTTCTCCGGAACAGATTAAAGATTCTTATACAGATGTTGAAAAAGAAGTGTTGTCAAATTATGGAGTCGAGATGTGGAAAGAATTATATCCTTCAGAAGAAGAATTCCCAGTGAAGCCTTGGGGAGTTTCCTATAATCTTCAAATTCCAGCTAACTCCGATTTAGCTTTAATTGAACAAAAAGCGTTAGATGTAGTAAAGAAACGTATACCAGAAGCCATTTTGGCCGATCCTGCCGATTTTGACAAAATCTACGATACTCTATTGAAGGAACTGGATGAAGCAGGAGTGGAAGAAGCTGAAAAAGAACGTACGAAACTAATTAAAGAAAGAGTTGAACTCTGGAACTAACAGCATGAAAGGGATGTCTTAAAAGGGTTCTTCCCTACTATTTGAGACATCTCTTTTTAAAGTAGAGGTGGATTGGAAAATGAAGTTTACTGATGGAAATTGGATGATACGTGAAGGCTTAGAACTAATAACGGGGACACAGTTTTTTAAAGCTTCTAAACTGGATAATGTGTTAAAAGTGTTAGTTGCACCGAGGGATATTTCTCATCGAGGAATGCAATTGGATACACCTTTATTAACAGTGGAGTTTTCTGCTCCACAAGAAAATAGTATTCGTGTGAAGGTATATCATCATAAAGGAATTAAAAAGCGAGGACCAGAATTTCAAATAAATGAACAGCAAACTCAAGTCAGTATGGAAGAAGATGAACACCACATTACTTTTATAAGTGGAAAAACAAGTGCCAAGATAGGCAAACAAGCGTGGGGAATAGAGTATTTTTACGACGGAAAAAAAATCACAAGTAGTAAAAATAGAGCAATCGCTCATATTACAGATGCTGATAAAAATACGTATATGCGCGAGGAGCTTAATCTTGGTGTAGGAGAATATATTTACGGATTAGGAGAAAGGTTTACATCTTTCGTAAAAAATGGACAGACAGTTGATATTTGGAACGAAGATGGTGGTACAAGCTCTGAACAAGCCTATAAGAATATTCCATTCTACCTTTCTAATAAGG
Source organism: Paenibacillus bovis (assembly GCA_007679095.1). Taxonomy (GTDB): domain Bacteria; phylum Bacillota; class Bacilli; order Bacillales; family Bacillaceae_C; genus Lederbergia; species Lederbergia graminis. The sequence goes on along the minus strand of VEFU01000066.1, from coordinate 13,853 downwards.
GATATGGTGTTTTTGTAAACCACCCAGAGAATGTATCTTATGAAATTGGTTCAGAGAAAGTATCGAAAGTTCAATTCAGTGTGAAAGGTGAATCACTTGAATACATTTTAATTGGTGGGGATACACCGAAAGAGGTAATTCGAGATTATACGAACTTAACAGGGAAACCTGCACTTCCACCCGCGTGGTCATTTGGTTTATGGTTATCGACTTCCTTTACGACGAATTATGATGAACAGACAGTAAACAGCTTTGTAGATGGAATGCGAGAAAGAGAAATCCCACTGTCGGTTTTTCATTATGATTGTTTCTGGATGGAGGCACTGCATTGGACGGACTTTGAGTGGGATAAGGAAATGTTCCCAGATCCGGAAGGTATGCTGGCGCGAATGAAGGATAAAGGTTTGAAAATATGTGTTTGGATTAATCCGTATATTGCGCAAGAGTCCCGCCTTTTTGATGAAGCAGTTGAAAATGGTTATCTATTGAAGAGGGAAAATGGCGATGTATGGCAATGGGATAAATGGCAACCGGGAATGGGGATTGTTGATTTCACAAATCCTGCAGCATGTGAATGGTTTGCTGGCCACTTACATCGATTAGTAGACATGGGAGTGGACTCCTTCAAGACAGATTTTGGGGAGCGGATTCCGACAGATGTTGTTTACTTTGACGGCTCCGATCCTGATAAAATGCATAACTACTATACATTCCTTTATAACAAGCTCGTATTTGACGTATTAAAAGATAGACTAGGGGAAGGGGAAGCAACGCTTTTTGCTCGTTCAGCAACTGCAGGAGGACAACAATTCCCGGTTCATTGGGGTGGTGACTGTGATGCAACATATGAATCGATGGCAGAAAGTATTCGTGGTGGACTATCATTAGGTATTAGTGGATTTGGCTTCTGGAGTCACGATATAGGTGGTTTTGAGAGTACATCACCGGCAGATATTTTTAAACGATGGGTTGCTTTTGGTCTACTTTCTAGTCATAGTCGACTTCATGGTAGTAAGTCATATCGTGTCCCATGGGCATATGATGAGGAAGCCTCAGACGTTACAAAGTTTTTTACTAATTTAAAATGTCAGCTTATGCCGTATATTTTTAATGCAGCCAATGAATCTGCTGAAGTAGGACTCCCAATGATGAGGGCAATGTTATTGGAATTTCCAGACGACCCGGCAGTTGAAACACTTGACCGTCAATACATGTTTGGTGATTCTCTACTTGTCGCTCCTATTTTAAACGATGAAGGAAAGGGTTCTTTTTACTTACCAAAAGGGAAATGGACTCATTTATTATCCAATAAACAAGTAGATGGTGGTACATGGATGCTAGAAGAGTATGATTATTATAGTCTTCCAATATATGTTCGACCTAATTCCATTATAGCTTTAGGAGGAGTAGATACACAGCCAGATTATGATTATGCTGACGGTGTGGAGCTTCATTTGTTTGAATTAGAGTCTGGGAAAACCGCAAAAGCAACGGTACGGAATCAAAAATCAGAAGTTGATTTGGAAGTATCTGCTTCTTGCATGGGGAACTTGATTACAGTCACAACAGCTATGGATACTAGTAAGAATTGGAGTTTTGTTTTGCGAGGGATTCATGAATGTAAAGAGGTAACAGGGGGGACGGTAGAATCTACAGATGTTGGTATGAAAGTAACCCCTGATTATAGTACAGAAGAAATTAGGATTGTATTAGATTAATAATTGAAAGGAAAAGGCCCTTGTCTCCAAGGGCCTTTATGTTGTCTAATTTATTGTTTCTGGTTCTTGTAATGCGACTACTTGATTGAATACTTTATAGTAGCCTAAAAATGAGATAAAGGCGATAAGGGAACCGGAGAAAAACGGTAATAAAAATGTAAGATATTGTATGCTTATATAGAGGATTGCGATATTAATAATGGCAATTCCGAACGAAAAAATTGGATTTACAATTGCTAATACAAATGCATTTCTCATACTTTGCTTAAGCTTTGCTTCGGTATGTACTGTATTCGCGCAAAAATAAACAGTAAAAACAAACAGACATATTAAAAGTAAAATAAATATATAGCTTACAAGCGGAATGCTAGTTTGAAAATAGTAATAGTCAAAACCTATAATTACCCAGAGTAAAGAAATAATAAGTCCGCCAATCATACTTGCTTTATAGTTTTCCTTATAATACTTCCAATAAAAGCGCATTAGACTTACATCGTCTTTCATTACCCATTTCCGCACTACACCAAACATAGCGATTGTAGCAGGAAAGAAAATAAATGGCGCTAGCACAGCAATTGTAATGATGATCATCATTGCCTGTGAAGTATTCTCGACAAATAAGAGAGACATTGTTAAATATACAATTGGAAAATTGAATAAAACCCATAATAGATTGGTTCCGGCAAATTTCATTATCCACTCAAAGATGGTATTTATTCTTACAAACAGATTATCCACAACTTACACCCCTCTATAAAAGCGTTTTCAGTAAAAATTATAGCATAAAGCCATTTGTTGGTAGATGACTATTTTTATATTTAATTTCTGGTATCTAGGAAAATAGCTCTTTTTTAAACATTATCTCTAATTATATATGGAAAACTGTACTAATAATTTGGGTACTTTTTTAGTGAAAGTCAATGATACATTTAGTATAAAGGCTCTGTTAAAATTCATTGTTGTTGACAACTTAGTTGATTGTAGCGGATGTACACGAGTCTCCTGCGGGAACAGCACGAGCCGAAGATCCACTTGGCAAAGCGGTTTTCTTTGCCAAGTTAGCTGAGGCCGTGCCCGCGGAAAGCGAGTGTACAGGAGCGAAAATCAACAACAGAGTTTAACAGAGCTAATATAAAAGTGAAACAGCGAAAAATAATATACTAATAGAGATAATTGTAACCGCTTTCTAATGATTTTTAAAAGTTGAGACTATGATACTCCATCGCGAAGTGCACCTTAATCTATTAATTAGGTACCATAGCATATTAAAGCAAAGTTAAATCTAATGTATACTTTTTATGAATGGGTACAAATCCATTGTTAAAATCCTCATGGCGGTGACCCAAAGTTGAAATTCCTTATGAAAAAGTTTAACGACATGAAAATCCAGTCCAAACTTGTATTCTCCTTTTTTATTGCAGTAATTATTCCTCTTTTTATAGTTGGTTTTTTTCTTACACAAGAGTTGCGAACAAAGGCATTAAATGATGCGATTGAACAATCTTCAGCAAATATCGAAAGGGTGAAAAACAGGACAGCTGAAACATTAGAATCTGCCATTTATATTGCAAATAACTTAACGTTAGATCAACATTTGAAAAATATTGTAAATACCGAGTATTCTTCTGGGGTTGAGATCCTTCGTGCATACAGGGAGTATAGCGAATTTAGAAGTTCACTCCAAACATTCGATGAAATATCAAATATTCGCTTATATGTCGATAATCCCACGATGTTGGATAACTGGGAATTTAGGCCGACAACAGATGCCATAAGGAATACGTTTTGGTATAAGTCTGCATTAGAGACGAATGGGTTAAATGGTTGGTTTTTCATACCAGACGAAACTAAAAATAATCGGAAGTATTTAAGTTTAGTTCGTAGCATTAATTATCCTGATTATAAATCAAGTTCTGTATTAGTCATCAATATAAACACTGAAAATCTAAATACAATCTTAAATCAAGAACAATCACCCATCATGATAATTGATGATAATAATTATGTAGTTGTCTCTAATCGCAAAGATTTCGTCGGTAAGAAATTAAACGATATTATCGAGACAGATCAAAAATTAGTAGAGGTGAATGGAACTGTTACAGGAAAGGTAAATGGCGAGCAGTCCGAAATATTAGTTGATTTACTGTTGCCTAATACTAGCCAAAATGAGTTGAAATTCGTATCTGTTATCCCTAATCAAGTCATCATGGCGGATGCAAATCGATTTGTGCAACTAGGATTCATTGTTATTTGCGCCAGTTTTGTAATCGCTCTCATTCTAATTTATATGTTTTCGCGTCTTATCTCGAAAAGAATTATTTTGATTAGTGACCAAATTAATACTGTTGCGGAAGGAAATTTAGATGCGCAAATAAAAGTAGAAGGAACAGATGAAATTGGAAAGTTATCCAAGCAATTAAATTATATGGTGCAAAATTTACAAGATCTTATAGCTAGATTGGAATCGATGCATGTCGAGAAAAATATTTTACAGAAGCGACAACAGGAAATTAAATTGAAAATGTTAGCAAGCCAAATAAACCCTCACTTTTTATTCAATGCACTGGAATCAATACGAATGAAAGCACATCTTAGAGGGGAAAAAGATATTTCAAGTGTTGTAAAGCAGTTAGGTAAGCTAATGCGAAAAAGCATAGAAGTTACCGGAGAACTAATTTTACTTAAAAATGAAATAGAAACGGTGGAGTTGTATTTAAAAATTCAACAGTTTCGTTATGAAGACCGACTGACTTATGAATTGGATATCGATCCGTTATCAGAAGGTATTTATATTCATCCGCTAATTATCCAACCATTAGTAGAGAATGCGGTAATTCATGGACTGGAGTTGAAAGAAAAAGGTGGAAAAGTAACAGTAAAAACGTGTGTTACCAATCATCAGCTCTACGTATCCGTTATGGATAACGGAGTCGGTATAGGTGAAGAGAAGCAGCAAGCCATTCTAAAAACATTTAATGATATAGAGGATAGCCAAGAAAATAGGATCGGCTTAATGAATGTTCATCAAAGATTAAAAATAACATTTGGTGAAAATAGTGGACTGAATCTAAAGAGTGAGCTGGGTAAGGGTACGTGTATTTCATTCAGCATACCAATTAGGGGGAATGAAAATGTATAATGTGTTAATTGTTGATGATGAGCCAATGATTAGAGACGGTTTGAAAACCATTATTCCATGGACGAGCTATGGATTCCAGGTTGTTGATACAGCAGCTGATGCTGTGGATGCATTAAAAAAATATAAAGCACATCAAATCGACTTAATGCTGATGGATATACGTATGCCCGGGATGGATGGGTTGCAATTAATGAGTGAAATACGGAATACCGATACTAGAATACATTTTATTATTTTGAGTGGGTATTCGGAGTTCGAATATGCGAAAAGGGCAATTAATGCTAATGTTACAGGTTACCTCTTGAAACCAGTAGATGAGGATGAGCTAATTCAATATTTAGAAATAGTAAGGATGAAATTACAGCAGGAAAAGGGAGTCGAATTATTAGAAAAGGATACCCTCACTTTTCAAAAAGATCATTTACTTCAAACCTTAATACATTTAAATAAAGACGAGCAGGAAGCAATAACAGAGGAAAGCCTGACATTGTTTATAGATTGGGTAAAATACCGTTTGATAGTGATGGAGCTAATATCCAAGCGGGAAGTTGAAAACAAGCTATTATTCGATATGAAACAACGGTTAAAAGAGATTTTTGAGCCAGAAAAAGGCTATGTTTTTATGTATGAACAAAAGATTAGTATTTTATTAAAAGATCATGCAATTACAGAAGAGAAATTAGTGGATTTATATCAGAAAGTTACAGAAGTAATGATAGGTGATCATTCAGTATGTTGCAGTATAAGTAGAGAATTTACTAACATAAAAGCCATTAATAAAGCCTATCATGAAGTTAAAAGTTTACTAGATAGGAAGTTTTTTTATCATGAAAATGGATTTATTCAGAGCGATTCTCAACCTACCTTTCGAGCACGTAAAAACATTGAATATGTTAATAAAGAATTCCCTTTGCATTCATTCGCAGAGAAGCTGTACTATGCCATAGATATCGCAAATCAAATGGCCATTAAAGATACCCTTCAAGAAGCTGCTCAAGTAATGGTTGACTTACAATTTAGTGAAGAAAAAATCAAAAAAAGCTTTGTGCAGTTAATGACAGCAATACTAAGTAAATGTTCCGCTACGAAACCAGAGTTGCAATCAGAAATAACAACAATTACGGGAAATATAGGCGAAATTCACTATCAACATAATATCAAGCAATTAATTAACTATCTCTATACATCTCTAAGAAAAGTAATTGAGAACCTTGATATTGGAGATCAAACAATACAAATAAAGAAACTAATTGATTTCATACACCGGAATTATCATGAAAATCTTAAGTTAGAAGCATTAGCAGAATTATTTAATTATAATAGCGCTTATTTAGGAAAGTTATTTAAAAATTATACGGGCCAATACTTTAACACATATCTTGATCAAGTGAGAATGGAAAATGCTAAAACGTATTTAACTCAAGGTTTGAAGGTATATCGTGTTGCTGAGCGTGTCGGATATTCGAATGTTGACTATTTCCATCATAAATTTAAGAAATATGTAGGCATGTCACCTTCTAAATTTCGAAAGAGTAGAGTGAAATAACTGTGAGAGAGGAAACTATCTCAACTCCGATTTCTATGAGGAGAGAAAAGTGGAGAGAGGTTGCGAACATGACGGGGCGAATCGTAAAGTTGGATTTCTACAATCATCATTAGCCGAAATCTCATTGGGGTTTCGGCTTTATGAGTGGTTGGTATAGCTAAAAGCTATATCAGTGCATATTTTTTATGTGTTACCTTATATAGTTTTGTGTGTGTTACACTTTTTTTAAGTTATTAATCGAATAGAAAGAAGGAATAAACGATGACAGTTACAAAAGTGAAAGCACCATTTAGAGCAGATCAAGTCGGAAGTTTATTACGTACAGAAACGTTAAAGCAAGCGAAGAAAGATTTTAAAGAAGGAAAAATTAACGCAGAACAACTTCGTGAAGTAGAACTTCAAGAGATTAAAAAGATTGTAGATAAGCAAATTGAAGCAGGACTACAAGTTGTAACAGAAGGGGAGTTTGGCCGTGACTGGTGGCACTCTACTTTCATGGAGCATTTATTAGGAGCGGAAGGGTATATTCCTGAACAAGGTTATAATTTTGCTAGTCAAGAAACAGATCCTTATGATGTCAGATTAGTAGGGAAGGTTGCTTATAATCCTAAACATCCATTCTTCCAACAGGCGAAAGATTTATTAGAAATTGTTGGAGACAGAGCGGTTGCGAAGTTTACCATTCCAAGTCCAAACCAATTCTTCCATCCAGATATTCTAAATGGACAATACAAGGATTTTGACGAGTTTGCACCGGATATTATTGCAGCATATCGTGAGACAATCCAAGAGTTTTACCGCATTGGAGTTCGGTATCTTCAACTAGATGACGTGTATCTAGCTGTGATTGCAACGGCACCATTCTCTCCTGAAGAGAAGAAATATCGAGCAGAGCTAGCTGTTCATGTTGTAAACAGTATTTTAGAAGGAAAACCTGAAGACTTAACAGTTACAACTCATGTATGTCGCGGAAATTACCGTTCAGACTACTCATTTGCAGGAGGCTATGATGATATTGCTCCAATTATCTTTGCGAATGAGAAAGTAGATGGTTTCTTCCTAGAGTATGATGATGAGCGTTCAGGATCATTTGAACCTCTCAAATATATTCCAAAAGGTGGTCCAAGAGTAGTTTTAGGATTAGTCACTTCTAAAACTGGTAAATTAGAAAACAAAGAAACGATCAAAGCACGAGTAGAAGAAGCATCACAATATGTTCCACTAGAACAACTATGCATCAGCCCACAATGTGGCTTTGCATCCACACACCATGGAAACATCCTAACCGAAGAAGAACAATGGGCGAAACTAAAATTCGTAGCCGAAACAGCAAAAGAAATCTGGGGATAATAGAGTGCCTGGCACCGGAACAATTCGTAACTTTCGCAATTGTCCGAGTGCCAGGCACCATTTTTTTAGTCGGCTCCTGCGCCGCCGCCACCGTCTCCACCACCGCTATCGCTGCTGCTATATGAGCTACCACCATCGCCACTATTACTGTTACTCCCGGAACTGGAGCTATTCCAGAATCTTGCCTCCGAAACTTCGCTCCACTTCCATGTTTTAAATAAATATTGCATTGGATCTTCATCATAAATAACAAGTGCTGATAAAGGTGCTATTTTTACTAGCTCGTCAAAAGACTGATTAAGCTCTTTAGTACGTAAGCTAAACTTTCTAACATTTAATAACAACGCGCGGATTAGCCATTTATCTAACTCATCGACATCTACATCGGTGGGAATTCCTTCTTGGCTAATCATCCTACGGAAACTACGAATCTTCGCTTTCACTTCAGCTGCTTCTCTAGAAAGGAAAAAGCGTGGTAAAGCTAAGTAAAAGACGATGATTACGAGATGAAAGGCTAAGTAAGATGGAATAAGAGCCTTTTCATCAAGTGCTATCCAACCTAACAGGGATGTAATAAGAAAAAAGGAAATTACTTTTTTTCGGGATAATGATGACCACGCATTTCGCCATAGTAATGTGGAAATCCCAAAATAGACTATTATTCCATATCCTGATGCAGCCCCTATGATATAAGTAATAATCGTACATAATAAAACAAGTATCATGGACGCACGGGTTGCGATTGGATATAGCTTCCCATTCAATGTTTTGTTCTCTATTAATTGGTCGATTACACCACGAAACCAAAGATCTTCATGTAATCTCCGTTTCTTTAGCCTGCGATGATAACTGTGCACCTTTTTAGCTTCTTTCTCCGCTTTGGTTGCCCCATATATACTATTAAATGAAAAAGTTCGTATGTTTAACTTCCTTTTTCTTGTAAAAAGCCACTCTATTAACTGTTTTTCATTATCATTTAGTGCTCTAGAAGTAGGTTGATAGCTGAAAGTAAGAGTCTTTTTCGGTGCATCTGTTTCTGTTTGAAAGCGAGTTAGTGTATTAGTTGTTTCTACTTTTACATTCCCTTTTTCCACGAGAGAATAAATACCAGCCAAAAAGGCATAATTGTCTTTTACACCACTACGATTCATCATATATAGATAAAGAGGATCATCATGTAATAAATCTTGAGGTTGTATATTTCTCTGTAAAATCCGTTGAGGTAGAAGAAGTAATATTATTATTGCAACCCCAAATATACAGGATAGTACAGTTAAAATGGTGCTATAGCTGTTAGTTTTTTTTGTATTTGTACTAAGTTGTTCTGTCTTTTTTTCTTCTTCATTTAATACCTGTTCTAAAGTTTTGGGAGCAGAGTTTTTTTGCTGTTGTCCCATGATTGTCGAGGGAAACAAAATACGAGTCTCCGTCAATTTCCTCGCTTTAGAAACAGGTGTAAAGAAGCGTACGACTTCGCTAGATTTTTGAACAACCCATCCTTTTTCATCATGGAAAAATGCATGGTATTGATTCGGCTCTAGTGGCTCTGGAAATACAAAATCAATTGTTACATTATTCAAATCCGAATCATGGTTTTGTCCAGTTCCGAAAAAGGGTACTGTTATATCGCTGTATGTGTTATAAGACTTCACAGCATTTTCTAAAATGTACACAAAAACAATCTTTTTTGTTGTATCTGTCACAGGCATTTTTGCTAAATAATCATTAGCACTTTTACTTACTTCAAGCTGTCGGAGGTCATTTTTCTCCATAAAACCAAGAACAGCTTCTTCATTCATTAATTCATATGCCTCAAAATCTTTCACACCTTGATGGTGCTCGTTATGTATCGATCGCCTTATTTCTTCATAACTGCCTTCAAATGTATATGTAAACATTTCATTGATAAGTAGGTTTCCATCAGGAGAAATATAAGCACGAATATGGACATCATCAATCGAAAAGGAACGTGCATCAGCCTGTGTAGTAAAGAAAGTGAAAAAAGATAAGGTGAATAGTAAAAAAGTAAATAATCTTTTCAATTTGTCACCCCTAAACAGAAGTTTTCCATAGAATCATAGCTTTAATATGGGGAGAAATCCATAGGGATAATGACTTAGGGTAGAAGTAACAATGAATGGAAGCTGATTCGGTTGTCAATCCGAGCAACCTATGCCAGTATATAAGGACAGATGAAAATAAAATGGAGGTATATTAGTTGTCAAATTTACCAAATTGTCCCAAATGTGGTTCAGAATATACATATGAGGATGGAATACTTTTTATATGTCCAGAATGTGCTCACGAATGGACTGCAGAATCTGAAAGTGAGAGTACGGATACAAAAGTAATTAAAGATGCCAATGGAAATGTATTAAACGATGGCGACACTGTTACAGTAATTAAAGATTTAAAAGTAAAAGGAAGTTCATCCGTACTGAAAATGGGAACCAAAGTGAAAAACATCCGTCTAGTAGAAGGTGACCACGACATCGACTGCAAAATCGACGGCTTCGGACCAATGAAACTAAAATCAGAATTCGTAAAAAAAATATAAAAAACCGGTGCCTGGCACCCAAACAATTGGGAAAGTTACGAATTGTTCGGGTGCCAGGCACTTACTTTTTTGACATAAACATATTCGATGGTAAATATATTGTACTTAGTTAGTATGGAGAGAATATCATTTTCATATGTAGGAGGGAGACTATGTGTTTTGCTCGAATTGCGGGAATAAATTAGAGGATGAGAGCAAATTTTGTTCAACTTGTGGAGCAAAGGTGAACTATCCAGCAGAAACCACGAATGAGATAGCACGGGTATCGTCGGATACTACTCCTACCACAGCAGAAACATCAAAAACCTTCCAAGCTCAAGTAAAAGATACTTTCTTAAATGCAACGGGAAAAATTAATGCGATGCTAGGTGAAACTGGTCATATCGAATTAAACTTAAAAGATGTATTTTCTGATGTATTAAAAAAGCACTCAAAAGATGACGGTGAAGCACTTTTTATTACTGGCACGAAACATACGACACCTCCAGAAGACCAAATATCGACATCATGGCCAAAACCATGGCTATTTTCTAGAGTATTTCTCTTCTTCGCCATCACGTATATCCTCCTGTATATTTCTACTTACTCCTTTCAAAATATAAATGCACTTCCTGGGTTTATTATTATCGGTTCTTTTGCAGTCCCTGTCTCCTTATTAATTTTCTTTTGGGAAACAAACGCTCCGCGAAATATAAGCTTTTATGAAATCTCTAAAATGTTATTTATAGGTGGTGCTAGTTCACTCGTTGTAACCTTATTTCTATTTTCCTTTTTACCTGTCCATGAACTAGATTTTGCTGGAGCAATTATCGTTGGTGTAGTGGAGGAAGTTGGAAAATTAATTATTATTCTTTATTTTATTAAAAACTTAAATCCAAAATATATTCTAAATGGGCTACTTATTGGAGCGGCTATAGGAGCTGGGTTTGCTGCCTTTGAATCTGCAGGATATGCACTGCGCTTTGGGCTAATGTATGGGAATTCCACGATGCTCGATGTTATTTTTTTGCGTGCATGGACAGCAATTGGTACTCATACTATCTGGTCAGCTATATCAGGAGCTGCACTTGTCTATGTAAAAGGGAACAATCCACTTAAATCTGATCACCTATTTAACGCAAATTTTCTAAAGTTATTCGCAGTCCCTGTCATCTTACACGCAATCTGGGATATGCCCCTATATTTTCTTCATAAATTTAACTTGCTGTTCATCATCATCATCGTCATTGGCTGGGTATTCATATTCTCCTTTATCCATGTAGGACTAAAACAAATCGGTGCCAGGCACCTGAACAATTCATAATACACTGAATTGTTTCAGAGTTGTTTGGGTGCCAGGCACCCGAAAAAAAGAGGTTTATTGGTTTGTGTCTAGAATTAGTATTTTGGATGGTTATTTTTTGAGGGGGCGAATGAAAGTATGACGGTGAATATGGATCCATATCTGTTAGGAGAAATTGATATAAGTGCTGCAGGTACACGCTGCAAGATGCTTGTAGGGGATCTCGACAGTGATGGAAGAATGGAAATTGTAATGGTACAAGCAGACGGTGATATTGATGATCGCTATGTTCCGCACCAAGTAATATGTTTAACTGCTTATGATGTCGAAGGAAATGTACTATGGCAAGTAGGGGAGCCGGATGAAAATGCGGGTGGTCCTGGTTCCGATTATCCGGCACAAATATATGATATTGATGGCGATGGGTACAATGAAGTTCTTTGTGTAATGGACAAGAAGTTTCTTATTTTAAATGGACAAACTGGAGAATTGAAGCGTTCCTTTGATTTACCAAACCCGGAAGCACATGATTGTATAATAATTGCAAACTTATCTGGAAATCCATTTCCTCAAGATATTATCTTAAAAGACCGTTACAAGCAAATGTGGGCATTAGATAAAGACTTTAATCTGCTATGGGAGCATAAAGGGAATATTGGACACTTTCCTTGGGTGTACGATTTCGATCAAGATGGCCACGATGAAGTGATGGCTGGTTACGATTACCTCGATCATAATGGAAAAATTTTATGGTCATGTCAAAATTTAGATGATCATGCTGATTGTATTTGGTTAGGTCATGTAGATCCTACATTATCTGCTGATGATCCTGTCAATATCGTTGTTGGTGGTAGTGTAACCGTCATGTACGATACAAAAGGAAATGAGCTCTGGCGTTATGATGGTTCGATTGAATCTCAGCACATTGCTTTGGGGAAATTTCGGGAGGACTTACCTGGCTTACAAATTGCAGGTCTAGATCGTATAATTCGCGGGGATGTACAGACAAACAGCGGTAAAGACGGAATGTTTCTACTAGATGCAAATGGAAAAGAAATCGCAAAAGAAGAGCGCAAAACGAATGGTTGGTTGACCATTATTGAAACAATCAGCAACTGGGATGATCATTCATTAGATTATATTTTGGCATATCGTCGAGGTGGGGGTGTGAACCCAACCTTATATGATGGATATTTAAATCCCATTGTTACATTTCCTGTTGACGGCTATGTAGTTCATGCGGACCTGTTCGGTGAAGGAAAAGAACAAGTAATAATTTATAACGATCAACGAGCTACAATCTTTTCTAATGAGACTAGAAACCTACAAAGCAGTGGAAAAGTTAAGGCTCAACCAAAACGCTTATACAGTTCAACACTATATCCTGGTGGAGAATATTAACAGGACGGGAGGGGAAGGAATGATAGATGTTTTTTTAGCAGGGGATTCCACTATGCAGACATATGATAGCAGTTTTGCTCCACAAGCTGGGTGGGGTCAATTTATTGCAAAATATTTTTCAAGAGATATTACCTTTCATAACCATGCAATGGGCGGAAGAAGTTCCAAAACATTTATCACAGAAGGTAGATTAGCTGCAATACTAGCGGAGATAAAGCAAGGTGATTATCTTTTCATTCAAATGGGACATAACGATTCAACAAAATCTCGACCAGAGCGCTATACAGAGGCCTATGATGATTATAAAAAATACTTAAAACAATATGTTGAAGGTGCGAGAGAAAAAGGTGCAATCCCTATTCTATTTACTCCTGTCGGTAGGCTCCACTATGTAAATGGTGAGTTTCTTGCTGATTTTGGTGATTACTGCAACGCTATGAAGGAAGTAGCGGAAGAGCAAAATGTATTATTAGTAGATTTAAATAAAAAGAGTATTGAATACTTTTCCGCAATAGGCTATGACCAAGCATTTCAGCTTTTTATGATTTCTGTAAATGGTACCGATTGCACTCATTTCACTGAAAAAGGTGCTAATGAAATAGCGAGGATTGTAAGTGAAGGAATCAAGGGATTAGAGCTTGAGTTACCAAATTATCTAAAATTAAATCAAAACTAGTAATAAAAAGCATCTATTGAAAAAATCCTGTCCATAACAGTGCAGGATTTTTTTATTTATTGGCTCTGTTAAAGTTCATTGTTGTTAACAACTTAGTTGATTGTAGTGGATGTACACGAGACTCCTGGAGCGACCGAGCATAGGTCGTAACATATAGCGGGTGGGATTCCCGTCGAGAAAGAAC
>VEFU01000065.1 GCA_007679095.1 Paenibacillus bovis | reverse complement strand
CCGAACACGGAAGTTAAGCTCGCGCGCCGATGGTAGTGAGGGTTCGCCCTTGTGAGAGTAGGACGTTGCCAGGCAAGCAAAAGTCATCTTCTGAGGAAGGTGGCTTTTTTGTGTTTTGGAAAAAGGAATGAAGAAAACCAGTTATATAATAAAGCCCGAAGAAATGAAAAAATTGAATTAAGGTAGCTATCCAGAGGGAATAGTGCCCATGAAAAAGAAAAAGAGTGGAAGAAGTCACTATTGAGGCTGAATAGTGCCCAAGAATTAAAAAAAAGCAAAAGAGGTCACTATTATGCCTGAATAGTGCCCAAAAATAAGAAAAAAAGCAGAAAAGGTCACTATTATGCCTGAATAGTGCCCAATAGTAAGAAAAAAAGCAAAAGAGGTCACTATTGAGGCTGAATAAATCCCAAATGAATAGGAATATGAAAATTAGGTATCTATTCAAGTAGAATTGATACCATATTTAAGAAAAGGATTAATTACAGTCACTATTCAGTAAGAGGTGAATTATGTTTGATTCCCAAAAGAAGAAAAAACCTTCAGGAAGGGAATCAAAAACGCTGTATGATTCCCAAAAAGAAAAAAATAACTTAAGAAAGGAATCAAAAGGGTGCTATGATTCCCTAAATATGAAAAACTTCTTTAGAATGGGAATCAAACCAGTCCTCTGATTCCCCAAAAGAGTGAAATCTCTTTGAAAGGTAGTCAATGTCGATACCTGCTTCCTTTAAAGTAAATAAAATAATCATTTCATTTTCCACAACTTTATATCATTACGCCTTTATTCAAACCCCCTCACTCAAAGATTCTACAAATCTTTTCCAATGCAGAAATCCTCCATTCCAAAACTAATAACAGAACCCATTGAAGGTTAGGTACATGATTTCCTTTTCAAATCTGATAATCTGTAAAAATTGGAACATACCTTTTTCGCTAGGTACAAACACGGTAGGCGTCCCTGTTGCATAGGATTAATTAATAAGTTTCTTCAATTTGTTTAATGTTACTAATTTTGTATACAAATTCGGGGATTGGGCAAACTAATGTGTATGGAGGTGGAGTTGTGGAGAGGTGCATTATTTGTGAGAAGACTCAGAAACAGGGGATACATCTTTATACATCTTTTATTTGCACAGACTGTGAGAGAGCGATGATTGCTACGAGTACGAGTGATCCTGCGTATAAATATTATATTAATCAATTAAAAGTAATTAAAGAGACTAAAATATTGTCATAACCAGGAGGCGAATAACATGCTCCTGGTTTTTTATTTTTTCGATTTAGCAAAATAAGGGACAATCATAGTAAAATAAGGAAAAGTGTATTTGGAGGTGTGCTTATGGATCAGAAGAGGATGCCTCTTTGTGAGCGATTAGAAGCACATAGGAAGAATAAGCCTATTTCCTTTCATGTGCCAGGGCATAAAAATGGGTTATTATATGAAGGTTTTTCTATTTTACAGGCAAATGCTGCATATGATGTGACAGAACTTACAGGTTTGGATGATTTGCATGACCCACATGAGGCGATTGCGGAAGCACAGGAGTTGTTAACATCATTTTATCATACGGAAAAAAGTTACTTCCTTGTAAATGGAAGTACGGTTGGAAATTTAGCGATGATATTGGCTACATGTGAGGAAGGAGATATCGTTTTAGTACAAAGAAATTGTCATAAGTCGATATTAAATGGATTAAGAATGGCGAATGTTCGTCCTGTATTTATTTCTCCGGAAATGAATGAAGAATTAATGATTCCAGGCCGAATAAAAATGGAGGATATTTATGAAGCAATCAATAAATATGACAATATTATAGCTTGTATTTTTACATATCCCGATTATTATGGACAAGTGTATGAGATAGAGGAAATGATTAAAGTTCTTCATAGCTATAATATTATTGTGTTAGTGGATGAAGCTCATGGTGCTCATTTTCCGTTAGGTGATCCATTTCCTAAATCTGCGCTTATTTTAGGAGCGGATATTACTGTACAATCTGCCCATAAAACATTACCGGCCATGACGATGGGGTCTTATTTGCATATTAATAGCAATCGTATTGCAAGAGAGCGAGTTGAATTCTACTTGAGTGTATTACAATCAAGTAGTCCCTCGTATCCAATTATGGCATCCCTTGATTATGCCCGATATTATATTGCTAATTTTACAAAGCAAGATATTCGGTATACGTTGGAGCAACGAGAAGTTTGGATAGAGCAATTTCAAAAATCAGGTATGATCGTTAAATGTTCACATGACCCTCTAAAAATTATCGTTAGGCATCCACATTATTCAGGGTTTCAATTACAAGAGAAACTGGAAAGTACAGGAGTATATTCCGAATTAGCTGACCCATTTCAAGTACTATGTATTTTACCATTGTTAAAAGAAGGAATGGCTTACCCCAATATTCAATTCCCTGAGTTTACTAAAGCAGATTCTAATAAGAACGTAGGGTTCGTCAATATGAATCATCCAATTACGGAGTTATCCATTTCCTACAAGGATATGAACACATTACCAGTTGAATGGATAAAAAGTAATGAAGCAATAGGGGAAATTGCTGCGAAGATGATTATCCCATATCCACCTGGAATACCTTTACTATTACCTGGTGAAAGGATTACAATAAATCACGTTCGCCAACTCCATCTCTTATTAGAATCAGGTGCAAGATTCCAAGGCGAAGTAGAACAGATAAAATCAGGGAATATTGCAATTTTTACCAATTTGGAGAACCGTTAACTGATTTGATATACTTATACTACTATAGGGCTCGATGATGGAGGTTATCATGCAAGGTTTATTTATAACAATCGAAGGTCCCGAGGGGGCAGGAAAAACAACTATTATTAAAATGATAGAAAAAGAATTAACTGAAACTGGCGTGGATGTAATTATTACTCGCGAACCAGGTGGTATTCATATTGCAGAACAAATAAGACAAGTTATTTTAGATCCGAATAATACTTCAATGGATGCACGCACAGAAGCATTATTATATGCGGCTGCAAGAAGACAACATTTAGTAGAGAAGGTTATTCCTGCACTAGAGCGTGGAGCTATTGTAATTTGTGATCGGTTCCTTGATAGTTCACTTGCATATCAAGGGAATGCAAGAGGGCTTGGTATAGAAGAAATTTTTGCTGTGAATCAATTTGCTATCCAAGAGTTAATGCCAGATAAAACATTGTATTTTGATATAGAACCTGAAGCGGGTTTAAAGAGAATTGCTGTTAATAAAGGTAGAGAAGTAAATAGACTTGATTTGGAGAAACTGGACTTTCACTATAAAGTACGTGAGGGTTATAAGAAGTTAATTGATCAATTTCCAGAAAGAATTATTGAGATAGATGCAAGTCAATCAATTGAAAAAGTTTATTCGCAAACAAAGGAAATAATAGCAGGATTATTGGCATTACATAGCGAAAAAGAGTGATAAGAGCTATCTATTATAAATCTCCTATTCATTTCAACATATAGTGATAGCTGATATAATATGAATAATAATATAGGGACTTTACTATTATGGAGGGGTGAATGTAATGAAATTAATAATGGCAGTTGTACAAGATCAAGATAGTAATCGACTAATGAGTGCACTGGTCGAGAATAATTTTAGAGCTACAAAGCTTGCAACTACAGGTGGTTTTTTGAAATCTGGGAATACTACCTTTATGATAGGTACGGAAGATGTTAGGGTAAATAAAGCCTTGCAAATCATTCGAGATAATTGTAAAACCCGTGAACAGCTTATGGCTCCTGTATCGCCGATGGGCGGCAATGCCGATTCATACATCCCCTATCCTGTTGAGGTATCAGTAGGAGGAGCAACGGTATTTGTACTGCCAATTGATCAATTCCATCAGTTTTAAAAATAAGTGTATTTGTTAGTGAGTGATTCGTATGTCCTTAAATTGGCAAGAATTTGAACAAGAGCAGCCTTTTGCAGCGAAGCTATTAAAAAGTGGCATCGAAAAGCAACGAGTAGCACATGCTTATTTATTTGAAGGTGAACATGGTACCGGAAAGCGGGCAGCAAGTATGCTGTTCGCTGAAAGTTTATTCTGTAGTAATAAATTGGACAAGGTTCAACCTTGTGGTGAGTGTGCTAATTGTAGAAGGATAAATAACGGCAATCATCCTGATTTACATGTTGTAGAACCGGATGGATTGTCGATAAAAATTGAGCAAATTCGTGACTTAAGGAAGGAGTTTAATAAATCTGGAGTAGAATCGAAGCAGAAAATGTATGTTATTATCGATGCAGAAAAAATGACTATTTCTGCTGCAAATAGTTTATTAAAATTCCTTGAGGAACCGAATGTAGAAACAACTGCAATTCTTGTTACAGAACAGCCTCAAAGAATATTACCTACTATTTTATCAAGGTGTCAAACAGTAACATTTAATTCCCTTCCACCTGAAATTTTCACTAAAAAGCTCCAAGATGCGGGAATCCATCCAGTGAAAGCTCCACTTCTAGCAGCAGTCACGAATCAATTCCAGGAAGCATTATCATTAAGTGAAGATGAATGGTTTTTACAAGCTAGAAGAATAGTGTTAAAATTGTATGAAGTCCTGAAAGAAAATCCATTATATGCGATGACATCTCTTCAGGATGAATGGATGGGTCATTTTAAAGAGAAGGCTCAACTAGATATGGGACTTAATTTGTTGCTACTCCTATATAAAGATGTGTTGTATATCCAATTAGGAAAAGATGAGCAACTTGTCTATCCAGATCAACGAGATAGATTGCAATCTGATGCACTTCAAACATCTTCAAGAAGACTGTCCGAGCAAATGACGTCGATATTGGAAGCCAAACAGAAATTAAATGCAAATATTAATAGTCAACTGTTAATGGAGCAGCTTGTTTTAAATTTGCAGGGGGGACCTTCTTTTGTATAATGTTGTAGGTATCCGGTTTAAAAAAGCCGGTAAAATATATTATTTTGATCCTGGTGAGCACCCAATCAGAAAGAACGATTATGTGATTGTTGAAACTGCCCGTGGGATTGAATATGGTAAAGCGGTAACGGACAATAAACAAGTCAATGAAAATGATGTTGTCTTACCACTAAAAAAAGTAGTGCGAATTGCTGATCAGAAAGACCAATTAAATGTCGAAGAAAACAAGCAAGCCGCAACAGAAGCTTATGAAATTTGCTGCGAAAAGATTATTGAGCATCAATTAGATATGAAATTGGTTGATGTCGAATATACATTTGATCGCAATAAAATAATCTTTTATTTTACAGCGGAAGGAAGGATTGACTTCCGTGATTTAGTAAAAGATTTGGCAGCTGTTTTCCGGACTCGTATTGAGTTACGCCAAATAGGCGTCAGAGATGAAGCAAAAATGTTAGGTGGAATTGGGCCATGTGGTCGTATGCTTTGCTGTTCCACTTTCTTAGGTGATTTTGAGCCAGTATCGATTAAGATGGCAAAAGATCAAAATCTTTCCCTAAATCCAACGAAAATATCTGGATTATGTGGACGCCTAATGTGTTGCTTGAAGTATGAAAATGATGAATACGAAGCAGCAAAGGCAGAACTTCCTGATGTTGGCGATCGTATAAAGACGCCTAATGGACCTGGTAAGGTTGTGGGATTAAATATTTTAGAGCGTATAATTCAAGTAGATTTAGTAGGACAGGAAAGAATGTTAGAATTCACCTTAGAAGAAATTAAGAATGGAAGTGCAACATCTGTCTCGGCCCCGGAATAATGAGGTGGTAATGAATGGATAAAAAGGAGTTCTTCGATTCCGTTAGCAGCATGGAGATGCAAATAGGTCATCTTTATCAGCAACTTGGAGAGCTAAAACAGTACCTTGCTGAATTAATAGAGGAAAACAACGCCTTACAAATCGAAAATGACCATTTACGCAAGCATATAGAGCAACAAGCTCCAAATACATTTTCCTCAGAAGAAGACGGGGATGGCTCGAGAAAGACTGCGTATGAAAAGATTTCCGAAATTGGTGAGGGCTACGATAATTTAGCAAGATTGTATCAAGAAGGCTTTCATATTTGTAATGTCCATTTCGGTAGCCCTCGTCGTGATGAGGATTGCCTGTTTTGCCTATCTTTTTTAAATAAAAAGTAAACTAGACCATAATTTTAATTAAGAGCCTTCCTCCTTTTGGTGGGGAGGGCTTTTTATGTAGCTAACGGAGGATATAATATATGATTGAATTACATGAGGATGAGCGCTTGGATTACTTGCTAGCAGAAAATTTGCGTATTATCCAAAGCCCTTCTGTATTTGCATTTTCTCTTGATGCGGTACTACTTGCCCGTTTTGCTTATTTACCTATCCAAAAGGGAAATATCATTGATTTATGTAGTGGTAATGGAGTAATACCACTATTAATTAGTAATAAAACAAAGGCGAATATAATTGGGGTAGAGATACAAGAGAGATTGTACGATATGGCTCTTCGTAGTATTAGTTATAACGGGTTAGAGAATAAAATACAGATGGTACATGGAGATTTAAAAGACATGCCTAGAATATTAGGGCATAGCAAATATGATGTAGTTACTTGTAACCCGCCATATTTTGTCTCCCCATCTCCAGAAATAATGAATGAAAATGAACATTTAGCCATTGCACGCCATGAAATATACTGCACATTGGAAGACGTGATCAGAACGAGCAGCCAACTTCTAAAACAAGGAGGAAAAGCAGCATTTGTACATCGTCCTGAACGTTTAATGGACATATTAACATATATGCGTCAGTATCGATTGGAACCTAAAAGGCTCCGCTTTGTATACCCAAAACAAAGTAAAGAAGCAAATACAATTTTAGTAGAAGGAATAAAGGATGGTAATCCAGGATTGAAGGTTCTGTCGCCTTTATTTGTATATAATAGTGAAAATGAATATTCCCCAGAAGTGAGAGAAATTTTATATGGAAATGAGCAATAATCATTACTTCTATGTTTTAGAATGTAATGATGGATCGTATTATGGTGGGTATACTGTGGACTTAGAAAGAAGGCTACAAGAGCATAACAGTGGGCGTGGAGCCAAATATACACGCATGAAGCGACCTGTAAAAATCATATATGCGAAAAACTTCCGTGATAAAAGAGAAGCAATGCGTGCAGAATATGCGTTTAAACAATTAACACGACTTAAGAAGGAACAATTTTTAGCAGAAGCAGGTGGACATGATGCAAATACAGAAGAGCTTCGTAGACAAAAAAAGTAGCGGAATCCTTTACCTAGTATCAACTCCAATAGGAAATTTAGAAGATATGACCTTTCGTGCAATTCGTGTGTTAAAAGAAGCCGATGTAATTGCAGCAGAGGATACAAGAAATACAAAGAAACTTTGTAATTATTACGAAATAAAAACTCCGTTAGTTAGTTACCATGAACATAATAAAGATACTGCTGGTAAGGAATTATTAGAACGATTGAATAATGGTGAAACAATTTCATTAGTAAGTGATGCTGGAATGCCGTGTATTTCAGACCCAGGCTATGAGCTTGCAGCAGCTGCAATGGAAGAGGGAATTACAGTTGTTCCACTTCCTGGTGCAAATGCCGCATTGACAGCTCTAATTGCTTCAGGAATAGTCCCACAGCCATTTTACTTCTATGGATTTCTTTCCAGAGGAAAAAAGGAAAAACGAGAAGAGTTAGAGATTTTGAAAAGGCAGACAGGCGCGCTCATATTTTATGAAGCACCGCATCGACTAAAGGATACATTAAAATGGATGCTAGATATATTAGGCAACCGAAGAATTGTATTATGTCGTGAACTAACAAAGAAATTTGAAGAGTTCATTCGTGGTACAATAGAAGAAGCATATCAATGGGCAGATGAAAATGAAATACGTGGCGAATTTTGTATGATAGTAGAAGGAAATGCTGCCATGGAAGAAGAAGAGACACAGGAATGGTGGCATTCAATAGATGTGCAAGCCCATGTTCAATATTATATAGACAATAAGGGTCATTCATCTAAGGAAGCTATCAAGCAAGTTGCGATGGATCGGAAAATGGCGAAACGTGATGTTTACCAAGCGTACCACATTAATGGTTAATAACAATTAATTTAAAAGGAGAGTGCTTCAACCATGTCAAAAACAAAACAAATGAATGTCGAAAGTTTTAATCTAGATCATACAAAAGTAAAAGCACCTTATATCCGTCTTGCTGGAGTTAAAGTAGGAAACAACGGTGATGAAATTCGTAAATACGATATTCGCTTCTGTCAACCAAATAAAGAACATATGGAAATGCCAGCCTTACATTCACTTGAACATATGATGGCAGAATTTAGTCGTAATCACTCTGATCAAATTGTGGATATTAGTCCTATGGGCTGTCAAACAGGATATTATTTATCTGTCATAAACCATGATAATTACGATGAGATATTATCCATCGTAGAAAAAACATTAAAAGATGTGTTAACAGCGACAGAAGTTCCTGCATGTAACGAGGTTCAATGTGGTTGGGCAGCTAGCCACAGTCTTGAAGGAGCAAAGGAAATCGCTGAAAAGATGCTTGCACACCGCAACGAGTGGTCAGAAGTATTTTAATAGATAAAAGAAAAGAGATTGATTCAAAAAGAGGGAATGCCCTTCTTGAATCAATCTCTTTATTTATATTAATTAGTTTTCATTTGCAAATCTTTTTTGAATATCATTTACAAGTTGTTGAGCACCTTCGCGGCTTAAAACTAGTTTTCCATCAGCGAAGATCTTGTTATCGTCTGATACATTACCAGTAATGTGGCAAGTCATGCTAGCTTTATATTTTTTCAAAATAATTTTGTCGTCATCAACGTAAATTTCAAGAGCATCTTTCTCTTCGATTCCTAATGTACGTCTTAACTCAATTGGAATTACGACTCTGCCTAGTTCATCAACTTTTCTTACAATACCTGTAGATTTCATTTCCTCTGCCTCCTATATAAATATAAGTCTATCTATTATTTGATTCTAGTAAACTAACAATCGTCATATTTCGACATAATCCATTTATACTATTATAACAATTTTACCAAATATCGTCAATTCAAGATATTATATAGAGAAAAAACCCCTTAAGTTGCGGAATTTCTAAATTTCACGTATATTTTGAGGATGGATGAGGAAAAGATGCGAAGGATAAGCCATGAATTTATTATATAATAGTATACATGAATATATTTGTTTGGAGGCTTGAGTAATGAAGGAGAAATTAAAAACATTTTATCTAACAACCCCGATTTATTATCCTAGTGGAAATTTACATATAGGACATGCATACACGACTGTTGCAGGTGATGCAATGGCACGTTATAAAAGAATGCGCGGATATGAGGTAATGTTCTTAACGGGAACAGATGAACATGGACAAAAAATTCAAAAGAAAGCAGAAGAAAATGGGGTATCGCCACAAGAGTATGTGGATGAGATAGTTGCGGGTATACAAGATCTATGGAAGCGACTTGATATTTCATACGACGATTTTATTCGTACCACTGAAACTCGACATAAGCAAATTGTTGAAAAAATCTTTAAGCAACTTCTTGATCAAGGTGATATTTACCTGGATGAATATGAAGGCTGGTACTGTACACCATGTGAATCATTCTTTACTGAAAGACAGTTAGAGAATGGAAATTGTCCTGATTGTGGACGGCCAGTTGAAAAAGTAAAGGAAGAGTCTTACTTCTTTAGAATGAACAAGTATGCTGACAGACTTGTTCAATATTATGAAGAAAATCCAGAATTTATCCAACCTGAGTCTAGAAAAAACGAAATGATTAATAACTTTATAAAACCAGGATTGGAAGATTTGGCTGTTTCACGAACAACTTTTGACTGGGGGATAAAAGTCCCTGGGAATCCGAAGCATGTTATATATGTTTGGATAGATGCATTAACAAATTATATTACTGCGCTCGGCTATGGCACGGACGATGATGCGAAATATGCAAAATTCTGGCCAGCAGATGTTCATCTTGTTGGGAAAGAAATCGTTCGCTTCCATACAATTTATTGGCCAATCATGTTAATGGCTTTAGACTTACCATTACCTAAGAAGGTATTTGCTCATGGTTGGTTATTAATGAAGGATGGAAAAATGTCGAAATCCAAAGGGAATGTAGTTGACCCTGTTACATTAATTGATCGTTATGGACTTGATGCTCTTCGTTATTATTTATTACGTGAAGTGCCATTTGGTTCTGATGGTGTCTTTACACCAGAAGGATTTGTGGAAAGAATAAATTTTGACTTAGCAAATGATCTCGGAAACTTACTGAATAGAACTGTTGCTATGATCAATAAATACTTTGACGGTGTTATTCCTGCTTATGCTGGTAATGTGACAGCATTTGACCACCAATTGTTAGAAATGAATGAAGTTATAGTAAAAGAATACGAAGAGGCCATGGAGAATATGGAGTATTCTGTTGCTTTAAGTGCTGTATGGCAACTTATTAGCAGAACGAATAAGTATATTGATGAAACACAACCATGGATATTAGCAAAAGATAGTGAAAAGCAGAATGAACTTGCAAGTGTCATGGTACATTTAGCAGATTCATTAAGAAGAGTAGCAATTTTACTAAAACCATTCCTTACAAAAACGCCTGATCAAATACTTCAACAATTGAACATCAATGATGAGCAATATACTTCATGGGAAAGTGTTACTAAGTTTGGTGCAATCCCTGCAAATACTAAGGTTGTAGAGAAGGGAGAACCTATTTTCCCTCGACTTGATATGGAAGAAGAAGTGAATTTTATTAAAACAAAAATGCAAGGTTCTGCTCCTGTTGTAGAGGAGGAGCAAGTAAATGAAGTAAATGAAACAGAAGAAGTAGATGGAAAACTCTCAGAAATTACAATAGATGATTTTAGAAAGATAGAACTCAGAGTTGGACAAATTATGAAGTGTGAACCAGTAAAAAAAGCAAATAAACTACTTAAACTTCAATTAGACTTAGGTTATGAGCAACGTCAAGTAGTTTCAGGGATAGCGGAGTTCTACAAACCAGAAGAATTAATTGGTAGAAAAGTTATTGTCGTTGCAAACTTAAAACCTGTTAAGTTGCGTGGTGAATTATCGCAAGGAATGATACTTGCTGGTGAAAAAAATGG
The DNA here is from genome assembly GCA_007679095.1 of Paenibacillus bovis. GTDB lineage: Bacteria > Bacillota > Bacilli > Bacillales > Bacillaceae_C > Lederbergia > Lederbergia graminis. The sequence continues at coordinate 8,382 of VEFU01000065.1, read as the reverse complement.
AATTCTTTCCCTTGCGAGTGTTGATCAGTCACTTGAAAATGGCGCGATTGTAAACTAAATTTAATCTTTCTGTCAATTCAGTAAGTTTAAATTGTCACAAAAAGTTCAATAATATAGGGGGTTCTGGCAGATAATTTTATATTATTTCGCAACCCCCTATCTCATTTTTAAATGTAATATAAATGTTAATTTGCTGTGATATATGTTACTAAATAATAGAGTATACTTGACGAAGGAGATCTAACATGCTTTTTGATACTCATGTACATTTAAACGATGAACAATTTAAAGATGATCTCGAAGAAGTGATCGCAAGAGCAAAGGCCAACGGTGTGGAATATGTGGTTGTAGTTGGTTTTGACCGAAAAACAATCATGAAAGCGTTGCAACTTGCGGATGAGTATGAATTCATTTATGCAAGTGTTGGCTGGCATCCAGTCGATGCAATTGATATGACAGAGGAAGATTTCGTATGGCTTGAAGAAGTTGCTGCACATCCAAAAGTTGTAGCATTAGGTGAAATGGGCCTTGATTATCATTGGGATAAATCCCCAAAGGATATTCAAAAAAAGGTATTTCGTCAGCAGATAAGCCTTGCGAAAAAACTACAATTACCTATTATCATACATAATCGTGATGCCACTCAAGATGTTGTACAAATTTTACAAGAAGAAAACGCACAAGAAGTTGGAGGTATCATGCATTGTTTTAGCGGAAGTCCTGAAGTCGCCAAACAGTGCCTTGAGCTAAATTTTTATATTTCATTAGGTGGCCCAGTTACATTTAAAAATGCGAAAAAGCCAAAAGAAGTTGCTCAAGAGGTACCACTTGATCGCTTACTCATCGAAACAGATTGTCCTTATTTAGCTCCACACCCTTTTAGAGGTAAGAGAAATGAGCCTGGGTATGTGAAGTTAGTTGCAGAACAAATTGCTGAAATAAAAGGTCTATCATTTGATGAAATAGCAGAGACAACTACGAGAAATGCAAAAAAATTATTCGGCATTGATTGACAAAAAATAATCTTAAAATTATTGGTATTATCAGTAAAAACAGATTGTTTCTATTAAAATCTACAAAACTTTACTTCTTCGCAGGCTAATATTGTCGATAACTCTTTCTTTTCTTTTTGGCTAACCTTGTTGCATAATGGGACTTACCTTAAGAAAAGGATGTGAGTTGACAACCAACAATAGTTGTTTGTATAATCTCTCGGAGAAGAAGGAGGCGTGTTTGTATGAACACAAGGCCCGAAAAATACTCGATGCTTCCAAGCATTACGCGAAAGAAATTAGGTATTTTAGTAGCTAGTTTTATCGTTTTTGTGGCAACATTGAGTATACTCGCGTATGAGGGGACAAAGAAAACAGTCGCTTTAACCATGGATGGGGAAAAGGTTATACTGAAAACCCATGCTGATACAATTGGTGACATCTTAGATGAACTAAATGTGACTGTAAATAAAGATGACTATTTATCCCATTCTGAAAACACTCAAGTTAAAAATAAATTAGAAGTAGTGTGGGAACCAGCTAAGAAGGTAATTGTTAAAGTGGGAGATACAGAAGAAACTATCTGGACTACTGCTAAGACAGTTGATGAATTCTTGGATAATCAAGAAATCAATATTAATGATCACGATGAAGTTGATTTTTCAGTTGATGAGAAAATATATGAAAATATGAAATTATCCATCGACAGAGCTTTTCCGATTGTGTTAAAGGACGGAAAGGCGGAGGAAAAGAAAGTATGGTCCACTTCGATTACGGTCGCTGACTTTTTAAGACAACAAGGAATAACACTTGGTAAACTAGATCGTGTAGAGCCAAGTCTAGATAAAAACGTGGAACCAAATGGAGAAGTAAACGTCTTCCGCGTTGAAAAGGTCACCGATGTAGTGGAAGAACCGATTGATTTCAAAGTAATCACAAAGAAAGACTCTACATTAGCAAAAGGGTCAGAAAAAGTTGTACAGCAAGGAAAAGAAGGCTTACTTAAAAAAAGAATATGAAGTGACGAAAGAAAATGGTAAAGAGATTGATAGAAAGCTAGTTGCAGAGAAAACGGTGCAAGAAAGTCAAAATAAAATTGTTGCTGTTGGAACTAAAGTAATGGTTGCTCAAGTATCTCGTGGAAATAATACAGTAGCAGCGAATGGCAAAGAAATGTATGTGGAAGCAACCGCGTATACAGCATATTGCAACGGTTGTTCTGGTAAAACTGCTACAGGGATAAATCTACGTAGTAACCCTGATGTTAAAGTTATTGCTGTTGACCCTAGAATCATCCCACTTGGAACAAAGGTGTGGGTGGAAGGCTACGGTTATGCAGTAGCAGGTGATGTTGGTGGTGCTATTAAAGGAGATAAAATTGATGTATTTATGCCTACAAAAGAGCAGGCATTCCGTTTTGGACGAAAAAAGGTAAAAATCAGGATACTTAATTAATTGATATACAAATATACAAAGCAGTGGAAAGTTAAATTTCCGCTGTTTTTTTATGTACCTTTTTCAATTTGTAACAATACAGGTTATAATGGGAATACGTTTTTTTGCAAGTTAAAAAATGTATCTACTCATATAGACGAGAAAATCACAAAAATGTTTCACTTATTTTGGAGGAAATATGAAAATAAAAGAAATAATTGTTGTAGAAGGTAAAGATGATACGATAGCAGTACAAAAAGCCGTCCACGCAGATACGATTGAAACGAATGGCTCAGCTGTATCGTTTGAAACAATAGAAAAAATAAAACTTGCTCAACAAGTACGGGGTGTGATTGTTCTAACAGACCCTGATTATCCTGGAGAAAAAATCAGGAAATTTATTGCGGAACATGTTCCAGAGTGTAGGCATGCTTTTATTGAAAAGAAGCTAGCGTTGCCTAAGAGCGGCAGAGGAATTGGTGTAGAGCATGCGGCCCCTGAAGTTATACAGCAAGCTCTTAAAAACGCACAGGTGATGATAGAACCAATTGATGAATTGATAACGAAAGAAGATCTTCTTCATGCAGGATTAATCGGTGGGCCTAAAGCAAGAGAGAGAAGAGAGAAAATCGGAGAGATTTTAAAAATTGGATATACTAACGGGAAACAACTACATAAAAGGTTAATGGTATTCCAAATTTCAAGAGCAAATTTTATGAATGCTTTACAGCGTGTAATACAGGAGGAAAAAAACTAATGCAAAAGGATATTGCTACACCGATCCGAACGAAAGAGATTTTAAAAAAATATGGGTTTTCATTTAAAAAGAGCTTAGGGCAAAACTTTCTTATAGATCCAAATATATTACGAAATATTACCGATTTTGCAGGATTGACAAGAGAATCAGGTGTGATAGAAATTGGTCCTGGTATAGGTGCACTTACAGAGCATCTTGCTAGAGCGAGCAAGAAGGTAGTTGCTTTTGAAATTGATGGCCGTCTTTTACCTATTTTAGAAGATACACTTTCACCTTATAATAATATTGAGGTTCTGCATCAAGATGTTCTTGAAGCGAATTTACCAGTAATTATAAACGAAAAGTTTTCTAACACAGAAGATGTGATGGTGGTAGCAAATCTTCCGTATTATGTTACTACTCCAATTATTTTAAAGTTGCTAGAAAGTAAAATTCCGTTACGAGGAATAGTAGTCATGTTACAGAAGGAAGTTGCGGAACGTATTGCCGCAAAACCGGGGACAAAGGAATATGGCTCGCTCTCTATCGCCATTCAATATTATACGACTGCAGAAACAGTTATGATTGTTCCTAAGACAGTATTTATGCCACAACCAAATGTTGATTCAGCAGTAATACGATTATTGAAAAGAGAAAAGCCTGCCGTAGATGTGGTAGATGAAAAATTCTTTTTTGAAATAACTAGATTATCATTTGCGCAGCGTCGAAAAACAATATTAAACAATCTAACCAATGGTTTAAAGGCAGGCAAGGAGAGAAAAGAAGAAATAATTCGAGCTCTAGAACAGGCAAGTGTCGAGCCGAGTAGACGTGGAGAAACATTATCATTACAAGAATTTGCTAAGCTAACTGATGCCCTTCATCCGCTATTTTCACAGTAATCGATAACGAGAGACAAGAAAACATGCACAAAGCAAAAATCCTTTGCATAGCCTATCGCATAGGATTTTTTATTTTGTATATCTAATGCATTACATTGGAGTTGACGACCGTGATAAAAATCAATATGATTGTCGGCCGTTTGTCCCATCAATGTGACATATTGTTTCGAGTCATCGATATCATCATGGAGATTGACGGTCGAAAGGTTGCTATTCTATCAGGTGAAGATTATCGATTAGTTGCAGATGCACCATTGACTGATTTAATTCCCATTAGTGAATCGGAAAGGTCTAAACGTAATTCTGCAGTAAGAACTTTAGAAGAGCAGTCATTTGAACTGTTTAAACAGGATATAGATTTACTGCGATTAGAGCGGGAATATGAAGCAACAATGGGATATGAGAAAGAACAAGGTTATTTTCAAGTTCCTGGACGTGTACTTCACCTAGATGGTGATCCGTCATATTTGCGCAAATGCTTAGATTTATATGAGAGGTTGGGAGTATCTGTTATTGGTGTTCACTGTAATGAGAAGGAAATGCATCTTCGAATTGGAGAATTAATAGACCAATACCGACCTGACATACTCGTAATTACAGGGCATGATGCCTATTCGAAAACAAAAGGAAAGAAAATAGATTTAAATGCATATCGACACTCAAAATACTTTGTAGAAACAGTGAAAGAAGCAAGAAAAAAAGTTCCTAATCTTGATCAGTTAGTTATTTTTGCAGGTGCTTGTCAATCACACTTTGAATCCCTCATATACGCTGGAGCAAATTTTGCAAGTTCCCCCCAACGTGTTAATATCCACGCTCTAGACCCAGTGTACATTGTCTCAAAAATTTGTTTTACCCCTTTTATGGAAAGAGTAAATGTGTGGGATGTACTTCGAAACACGTTAACAGGTGAAAAGGGTTTAGGTGGAATTGAAACGAGAGGGATACTGCGAACAGGTATGCCATATAGACCAATAACGGAAGATGAGTAATTGTGAAAGAAAATGTTAAAAAGCAATGGTTTTTTGCCTTTGCTTTTTATCGTTTGAGAAATGATTTTCGACAAAGATACTGTAATTATGTGGAATTATTATATATTTCAAAATCTATACATAATCCAATAAAAGGAGTGCATACTATAGTTGTTGCAAATTGGAACATATTGTAGATAAAAAAATGTTGACAACAAACATGTAACATTGATAAAATGAAATATTTATTTGACATTTTATCCGGATTATGATATGATTAGTATCAGTGAGGTGGAGCGAAATGCCAAAAACATTAGCAAGCATTAAAAAGTCTCTTGATTCAAACTTGGGAAAGAAATTAATGTTGAAAGCCAATGGAGGCCGCAGAAAAACCGTTGAACGTTCTGGGGTTTTGGCAGAAACTTATCCATCGGTATTTGTCATCGAATTAGATCAAGATGAAAATGCCTTTGAGCGTGTTTCATACAGTTATGCAGATGTACTTACTGAGACGGTTGAACTTACATTTTTTGATGATACGGCAGGTAACTTAGCACTGGGGCAGCAGTAAACTCAAAGTAGTTTACTGCTTTTTTATTACTGCAGATAAGTCTTTCTTTGATTATAGGGAAATTTTAACTCCATAATAATTCCTCGTTTGTCCATACTATATAGTGCGGGATAAAGGGGGAATTTGTTTTGGGTCGTAGAAAAGGTGTAATGTCTGATAATTTGAAAGTCGAGTTGGCGAAAGAGCTAGGTTTCTATGATGTTGTCCAACAAGAAGGTTGGGGAGGCATCAGAGCGAGAGATGCAGGTAACATGGTGAAACGTGCCATTGAAATTGCAGAACAACAGCTAGCTAACAAGAATCAAAATCAGTGATATTGAACCTACCTAAAGACAATTAACTACCCGTAGCCGAAGCTTATGCTTCGGTTTTTTTGTTTCTATTTTGGCCAGAAGTTTAAGATATGAGCTTTTCGTGTTAAAATGGGAAAAATAATGTGACCGACAAGTGGGTGATGACATTGAGACTATTAGTAAAGGCTCCAGCAAAGATAAACTTGTCTCTTGATGTTCTTGGTAAAAGAGCGGATGGGTATCATGAAGTTGAAATGATAATGACAACCATTGACTTAGCTGACCGTATTGAACTTATAGAAACAAATAATAGCGAAATAGAAATTTATTCCCATAGCCGCTTTGTGCCGGATGATCAACGAAATCTTGCATATCAGGCTGCAAAGTTAATGAAGGATAGATTTTCAATTAATCGAGGAGTTTCCATTTCTATTGATAAAATAATTCCAGTAGCGGCAGGTCTTGCTGGCGGAAGTAGTGATGCTGCCGCAACACTAAGAGGATTGAATACTCTATGGGATTTAAAATTATCAACAGAAGAACTTGCAGAACTTGGTTCTGAAATTGGCTCTGACGTAGCTTTTTGTGTACATGGTGGTACTGGTCTAGCACAGGGACGTGGGGAGAAAATAACAAAACTTCCGGCACCTCCAAGTTGCTGGGTTGTATTAGCAAAGCCATCAATAGGAGTTTCTACTGCTGATATTTATCACAATGTAAATATGGATACGATTGAACATCCAAACACAAGCGCAATGATTGATGCACTTCAAAATAAAGATTATATAAATGTTTGCAGGAATTTAGGGAATGCTTTAGAAAAAGTTACACTTAATTTATATCCTGAAGTGCAACATATTAAGGATCAAATGGAGAAGTTTGGTGCGGATGCCGTTCTAATGAGTGGGAGCGGACCAACCGTATTCGGCCTTGTGCAGCATGATTCACGTATGCAAAGAGTGTACAATGGATTAAGAGGATTTTGTAACCAAGTTTATGCAGTTAGAATGCTGGGGGAATAGATTGTAATTTTATATATAAAGAAAAACTGCATTCTCTTGCTAATACACGTACGATAATGTATATTTACAATATTAATATTCGTATTTTGGGATTTGCAGGAGGTTTTAACATGAAATTTCGTCGCAGTGAGCGTCTTGTAGATATGACTTATTATTTAATCAATCACCCTCGTGAACTGGTTTCTTTAACTTTTTTCTCACAAAGATATAGTTCAGCTAAATCTTCTATAAGCGAAGATTTGGTAATTATTAGAGATACCTTTGAAAACCAAGGAATAGGCACTTTGCAAACTGTCCCTGGAGCAGCTGGTGGAGTGAAATACATACCTAAAGTGAAGAAGGAATCTGCTCAAGAATTTATTAATCAATTATGTACTTTAATTGCTGATCCAGAAAGATTACTACCTGGTGGATATTTGTTTATGACTGATTTGTTAGGCGACGCACAAATTTTAAATGAAGTTGGAAAGCATATAGCTTCTGCTGTCTCTGACCGGGATATTGATGTTATTATGACAGTAGCAACAAAAGGAATCCCTATAGCTCAGACAGTTGCACATCATTTAAATGTCCCATTTATTATCGTTCGACGTGATAATAAAGTAACGGAAGGTTCGACTGTAAGTATTAATTATGTGTCTGGTTCATCAAAACGCCTCCAAATGATGTCATTGTCCAAACGTAGTTTAAAAGAGGGAGCAAAAGTATTAATTGTAGATGACTTCATGAAAGCAGGAGGAACCATTAATGGAATGGTAAATCTTCTTTCAGAATTTAATGCGACAGTAGCAGGGATAGCGGTATTAGTAGAATCTGAATACCAAGAAGAACGTCTTGTAGATGATTATATCTCTCTAATAAAATTAACGGATGTAGATGTAAAAGAAAAAAGGATTCAAGTATCTCCTGGGAATTATTTCTCAGAGCAAGCAGATTTTATATAAAAGAAGGAGAGATTAACAATGCAAATTATTTCAACAGATAAAGCACCAGCAGCAATTGGACCATACTCTCAAGGTATTATTGTAAACAATATCTTTTATAGCTCTGGCCAAATCCCATTAACTCCTGAAGGTGTTATTGTATCAGATGATGTTGTAGAACAAACACATCAAGTCTTTCGTAATCTCCAAGCTGTATTAGAGGAAGCAGGGGCATCTTTTGATTCCGTAGTAAAAGCAACCGTGTTTATTAGCGATATGAATGATTTTGGAACAATTAATGAAGTGTATGGTGAGTATTTCTCTAACCATAAGCCTGCACGTTCTTGTGTTGAAGTGGCACGTTTACCAAAAGATGTGAAGTTAGAAATTGAAGTAATAGCGTTAGTAAAATAATGGGAAAGGGTGTCTTATAGACATCCTTTTTTTTCTATTCAAAAAAAGGCTCTATAATATTTGTTGGGGTTGTCCTACAATTTGTGTGCAAAAAAATACACGCATACATCCAATTCTTTTATAC
>VEFU01000064.1 GCA_007679095.1 Paenibacillus bovis | reverse complement strand
GACAATTGCATCATATCGGAGGATCCTTTTCTTTTCAAGTAGGCAAGGACTAATTTGACAGGAATGCTCCTGCGGGATGAACGGTAGCCGGGAGACCCCACAGGCGCGATATGCGCCGAGGAGGCTTCCGAACCGCCCGCGGAAAGCGTAGTGTATTTCCGTAGCGGGATAGTTGCACTAACAATTTTCGGATTTTCTTCTAGTTATATATTTTTTTCCTAGGCCATCCTGTTTGTTATTCATTTTTGTACAATCAGCTTTGTTGATACGTGTTTTAGTTCTGGGTTAATATCCCTTTCTTCCGTTAAGTCAAGAACAGGATACCCATCTATATCAAAATGCACTCGTCTTATGCCTGTGCAGCGTGGTCCGTCGATACCATTACGCGCATGGTATACATTCCATAATACTCCATCATCGTCCATCACATATGAATTATGTCCAGGACCATATTCTCCACTAACACTTCTACTTGTTAATAATGGATAATTGGATTTCGTCCAGCTTTTAGGGTCTAATAAATCTGCACCATTATTGGCTGTAAGAAGTCCAACACAATAAGTAGCGTCCACAAGAGCGCTTGAAAATGTCATAAATATTTTCTTATCTGTTTGAATAACGAACGACCCTTCATCTACAAAAGTATGATTATTCGCCCACCCGTAATCAGGCTTCGTCAATAGAATTGGATCTGTGATTAGCTTCCAAGGTTCTAAAGGATCAATTTTAGCTAAATATATCCAAGCACCTATATCAACAGGAACAAATTGTCGTTCTGACCACGAGGCATAATAGTCTCCGTTGTATTTGAAAACCGTCATATCCAGTGAAATTGTCTTGCCTGCTTCACATAAAAAAGATCCATCCCTTTTTACGACTCGTTTAGGTTCCGTCCAATCATCTTTACAAATAGGGTTACCACCTTTTTTCAGCTTCATCACATGTGCTTCTTCATGTAGGAATTGCTCTGGAGTAGCAGCAAAGAAAATATATAAATCATCATTTATGACATGTAATTCTGGAGCCCAAAGAAGATTTCCAATATGTTCATATGTCACAGTGTCTAAAATCAACTCTTCTTTCGCATTTACTAGCTCCGGAATAGAATTTGCTTCCTTAATAGATAATGTTTTATTACCATTTTCATCATTGGTAGCAATGAAATAATACTTACCATCCCATTTACCGACATTTGGATCTGCACGGTTTATTGCAACAGGAAATGTATACTCGTCCTGATAAACTGTTCCATTTATTTCATATATGCCTGGATTATCCCAATCTACTTCTTCCAACTGCCAATCTATTTTTTTGTCTGAGGTAGTACCATCATTGTATATAGCTGTAGCCTTTATATTTTTTAATTCGTCAGGGGAAGATGCATTAATACTATTAGGAACATTAATTGTTGTATTTATTGGAGGAGACAGCCGATATTTTAGTCTATTCCCAATCTCTGTTGAAACTGGAATCATATTACGCGGTACAATCCCCTCAATATTTGTATTTACTTCTTCTAACTCTACTTGATGAATGGGACTTGGTTTAGAAGCTTTTCCTCCGCTCTTTATTTTTACTATCTCACTTCTGTACCAATTTCCTTTTTCATTACACCAATTAATAATAAATACATCATTCAATTCATCGTAATGGCAAGTAACATCCATGATATATTCATTCTCACAAATATCTACTAAGCCTATTTCTTCATATTGTAAAAAATCACTTGTTTGAAAAAACAACACCTTACCTATACTTTCATCATCATTTTCTCCGTTTGCCTGCGTACGAATAGCAACTACTCCAAATAAACCATTGTTCATTGGGAACATATATGGACATTTCAAGCTTTTGGGATTCATTGTCCCATCTTCATTTTCTGTCGCTTTAGCAAACAAAATACCAGAATTATGGTTTAATGCTTGGAAGTTCCCGCCATCTTCACTCCATGCTAGGTGCATGCTATAGGCTAATTTCTCTGAATATACTGCATCATCTTTTGGTTCCCTTGTATAGCACAAAATCTTCATAGTAACTCCACTCCCACTTCAACTTCTATTTTATTGTGTCCTTCCTACGAGCGAAAAAATGAGCTAGTGTAAACACACCGTTTACCTAGCTCATTTTTTATACAATTATCCAACGATACCTGTTCTTTCCACACTCTCTACGAAATATCTTTGTACAAATAGATAGATGATAATTAACGGTAAGATGGCTAATAAAATTCCTGTATCTTGAGCCAAACTTAAGTAAAACGGATCTACCCCAGATGTTGTACTTTCTAATTGAATTTGCAAATTGTGTGGTAAGGATGATAATTGCGTTGACATTACCTTACTTGACGTTAAATATGTTGTCGTAAAGAAGCTGTCATTCCATTGCCATACGAATGAGAATAATGTAACTGTGATCGCTGCTGGAATGGCATTTGGCAACATAATGGTTGTAAATGTCTTTCCGATTCCTGCTCCATCGATATATGCAGCCTCTTCCACTTCTTTCGGGATCCCTCTAAAAAACTGACGGAATATAAAGATATATAAACCGGCTTTTAGAGAATTCGCAGTTGCAGAAGTGAGTATAAATGGCCAATAAGAATCTAGTAAATTAATTGGCTTTCCTGTTATCAACGGAATGATCCCCATCAATGTAAAATCCTTCAAGTTCATATAGATAGGAATAAGAATTGTTGTTGGTGGTACAAGGATTGTTAAGAGTACACCAGCAAATAAAATATTACTCCCTTTAAATTTTAATCTAGCAAAACCGTAACCAGCTAATGCACAGGAGACTACTGTAAGAATGGTCGTCATTGATGATAATAAAACGGTATTCAACAGTGTCTCCCAGTAATCCATAATACGAATTACTTCTTTAAAATTATCTAGTGTTATCGTTTGTGGTATCCACACAACAATTGGTGAGTATAAATCACTCTGATGTTTAATTGCTGTTGATATTTTCTGTATTATTGGAAATAAGATAACAAATGATAATCCAATAATAAGAACCGCACGAACAACAATCCATGACCACTTCTTCCAGCTTTCTAGTATTAGAAACTTAGACACGTTCATCTCACACTCCTTCTATTCATGGTAGAATACTCGTTTCGAAATAATCCAGGTACTAATGGCTAGTATAATCGCGATACATATGAAGTAGATCCATGCCATTGCAGAGCTAAGTCCGAAATTAAATGATGTAAAACCAGTATCACGTATGAGTGTCGTTAAGTCATTGTGTGAGAACGAATCTATTATTGTATAAATTACATTAACAAGAATTAATGGGCTTACCATTGGAAAAGTAATTTTCCAAAATGATTCATATCCAGTTGCACCTTCTACCTTTGAAGCCTCATACAAATGTGGTGAGATTGTTTGAATGCCTGCAAGGAAAATTAGAATTTGCACTCCGGACATACTAATAATTTCATATATGCGGTCAACTGCTCCCGTTAAATAAAGGACAATTGTTTCACTAACCCCAGCCTGCAGCATTAGCCTTTGTAATTCAAAACTTGTAAATGCACCCGTGATACCTGATTCTCCAGCATTTTGATCATTCACAGCTTGAATTAAACTTGTACTTTCTAATGTAAGAATAACACCAGAAGCTAAAATAACAGGGAGGAAGAAAACAGCACGTGCTGGTGATCTTCCAAAGAATTTTTGGTTAAGTAAAACTGCTAGGAACAAGCTAAAGATAACTACTAACGGTACATTAATAAGCATGTCACCAATTGATTCTACTAACGTACGGTTAAAGCTTGTATTTTTCGTTAATGCGGTTACATAATTATCAAAACCAATAAACTCAATCATCATCCCACTTGAATTAGCAGTTATTTTACTTAAGCTATATCGGAATGAATTAATTAATGGCATCAGGAAGAAAAAGATAAATCCAAGAAGCCATGGCAATACAAAGATAAATCCCCAAAAAGCTTTCTGTTCTTGATACGTTTTTGGTTTTAATGTAAAGCGCTTCTTTTTCGTCATCTTTGCTCACCACCTATTACATATCCTTCTGGTTTAACTACAACCCCATCCACCGTTACTGAGGTAGAATTATAGTTTACAATCACATGCAAGCCATTTTCATACGTTGATTTATATACATTGTCAGCTAGCTTCTCATGATTTACTAATCTCTCACCTTGAACTTGCTTCAGAAATTCATTTATTTCATGATATAGTTCTACCGACTGATCGAACCATAATTCATAATTGACCGCAAATAAATGATCATGATTTGTCTCTTTTAACAAATGGTTTGGTTTATAAATCCATTCAAAATGGACACCTGCTCCATATTCCAAACTTTTCAACACATATTCTCGTGCATCTTTAAATGCAGTTAGATTATATGGTTCTCCAGTGTAATCGACAAACCCGCGCACTACCATTTGGTAAAACGGAATACTTTCATCTTGAATTTTAAACCCACTACTGGACATTGGTGTGTTTGTAATTAATGAAGTATATGGAAAAGCATAGCTATTAGCTTTATCTGACATTAATTCAAATCCAGCTTCTTTCAAGAGTTTCATCGATTCTACTGAAATTTGCTTAGACTCCATTCGGTCAATGTTATCTTTAATATAAAAATCGCTATGAAGCTTGCTTGCTAAGTCACTCAATGCAATTCCGTTTAATGAGTAATCCTTCACCTCATCAATATAAGAAGAAACATAATCCTTAATCAAAGTAGGTTTCACAAGATAAGACGGATCTTTCTCTCTATCTCTTCGATTGATAGCTAGGTCAACTGGATATACAGACGCAGGAATTCGTTTCAAATTGCGTACTGCTTCTTTCTTCTCATTAAAGCCTTTCTTAGAACGGGCCTCTGCGAATGAAACTTCAGGATAAAACGGAATGTCTTTCTCCTCAAGATATTCGATGAATTCCTCTAGCCCTTTACTGCCACCAATAACTTTATCTACTTTTACTTTTTCTGGTACTTTCTGATCTAATCCACCATTAAACCAACCAGAATATTTAAGTTGAATATTATCAATATCTTCCGCTTGAAGCTTATCGATTATCTTCATCGCATCTTCAAAAGTAGTTAAAGATTCCAATGATTTATATGGGATACCAAGAAAATGTTTTTGACGAGTAAGAGCACCAATTAAGTCTAAATAAAATGGGCTATTCTCTTTGGCAACTGTTTCTCTTTCTGGTAATCCATTATGTTCGATTAAATAGTTCTGATACGCTTGTGCTAATCCTTGATATGATGCTTGATCAGTAGATAGAAATTTATAGCGAACTACAAAATCAGATGTCATCATTTCTTGTTGGAATTTTGGTAGTGAACGTTGCTTCCCATTCGCATCGAGTGTAACATCGTCTTTATTGATTACTATAAATGACGGATACACATAGTTATAACTATTTAATCTTCCACTAATATCCGCATTAATCGAAGCAACTTCAGCACCTTCTTCAATTACACCTAGCATCGCTGAATCTTCATACACCATTCCAAAGACAGGTAATCTTGCTCCCAGCTCATGACTAGCACTTTCTGTAACACCTAATGCTTGGTCAGCACCAAACACAGATTGCTCATATGCAGGATATTTCACTTTACCATTATTAAAATGAATAAGTGCACCTGATCCATCTGGTACAAAAATCGAACCTTCTTCCTCTGTACCCGCAGCACCTAAAAAGCTTAATGCTGAAATCCTGTGAATCGGGTAATCTGCAGGGAACTTAATAGAATCAATCGGAATACGCACTACTAAACTATCATTATCAACCTTGTATTCAATCGATACTAGAAATGTACGTGAACCAGCTTGCTCTTGTGTAATTCCATGCTCAGCAGCATCTTTTGCCAAATCTTCCTCTGAATAGCCAATCGCATCGAACGCTTCTAATGCTCTCTGTAATTGCATCCCAGATAATGCACTGTCATTCCGTTCATATACTTCTTTTTCCTTATTTTCCTTATAACCAATTGTTAGAGCCCGTTTACCTGCGTTATCCATTTGATTGGATAGTTCCTCAAAGCGCTCATAACTTAATAACATTGGTAAATCTTCGGCAGACCTTTGGTTTGTCCCAAATTTATAATTTATACGAATTCCTTGATCAATAGGTTCATAGCTAATTTGCTCATAAGCAACACTATCAGAATAGGAATTCATATTATTTAACTGGCCAAATTGATTGTAGAAGTTTAACCGTATTTGAGAGTTTAATATATCCTTATTCACTCCCATTGCTAATGCATCCAAGTCACGTTCAGGTGGATTGGTATAATACGTTTTTCCGGAGTTTTTATCTACTATCGCTACTACTCCTGTTTCCTCTTCAATAAATAAGCGGATACTACTAGATTCAGCAATCCCCTTCATACCAGGTAAAGATTGATCTTGAAAACGTGAGGAAATAGGTTCGCCAACTGCTAAGTCATAATCTTCATAACCAATACTACTTGTACTAGTGGAAGCTGAAGAGCAGCCGGCAATCATTATTAACATAACCATTACAAGTGTCCATTTTTTTATCTGCATGAATGATCTCCTCCTTTCCTAGTTTCTCATTACAATTTCCTGGTAAAGTACATATACAAAGGAAACAATCTGTTGGATTAGGCTGAAAAATAGTAAGCATAGAAATGCCATAAAGCCCATCGCTACGATTGTAAGTAGCATCGTTGCAATTGTTTTCGATGGTGTAAACTGATGGACTGTCATATTTCCTATAAACATTAAATATAGGAACCAAAATAAAGCAAAACCTGTTGAAAAATAATAAAATGTTGATTCTTCAATTGATATGAAATTACTGATCCATATCCACGGAAAATGTATCAGCACAATTGGAGCTAGAGCGAAACAAGTCGCATTAAAAATTTCTATAAACTTTCCTTTCCCATCCATTAAAGTGGTTAAGGACCAATTAGCTACACACCAAAACAGAACAGGTACTATTACATATACGACTTCCATAATGCTGTTCATTTCTTTTGGATTGTAAATATTGATTACAAATCCACTATATTGACTGTGCAAAATATTAGTCAAAGCAAGTAGAATTAAAATAATGAGTGAAACAACGACATTTATTTTGTTATTACGTTCATATTTTAGTTCCCAGTAACCGTTAAAGGGGTGGAGCATTACATAAAAAGGGTATTTTAACGTTTCTTTAGTCCACAGCATTAATGCGTCTACCTCCTCTCACGTTTCGGAATACTTTCCAACCAAACCAAAGCAGAACAAATGCCACGATTCCAGTCATAATGTATGGAAAATATCCTCTGAGTACTTGCTTCCGATGTAGTAAGAATGCTTTTGAATAATTCATTTGATCTTTACTCACCTTAAAATATTCCATCGCTTCTTTATATTTACCTTGTCGAAGCAATGCTTTTCCAATCCCTGTATAAGCAAAGTCTAAATTCGCATTCATATTAATTGTTTCCTGGTATAAATGATAAGCATCTTCTTCTTCGCCATTATAATAAGCTTTAACGGCTTCGTTTAAGGTAGTACCGTATACAGTTGGCTCGAAAACAGTAATTTCACCTAGTGCTCTGTCTAGAACGAGGAAGTCATTTCCAAGTCTTTCAATCGCAATTGGATTTACAAATTCCCCTCTTAAGTTTCCTAATCCACCAAATATATACATTAAGTGCCCATCACCATTATAGGTAAAAACACGCCCTCGCTTAGAGTCCAAAACAGAATAGATTTCACTGTGCCAAACATCGATATCTATTAATCTAGATGGTCCATCATCGACATAATAGTTTTCATCTCCACGAGGATTAAAATATCCTTCTCTTCGTAAAATATCGTTCCCTTGGGCATTCAGTTTTTTAATCGTATCTCCAAATGAATCACCATTTGTTGCATATATAAAGCCTTGCTCATTTATATCCAAATTAGTAAATTCAGTTGGTATAAATTGCACCATTTGACTTCGCTGTTCTTTCGTAGCAAGTTGCTTCCATAAATATTCGATTGGATTTACTTGTACACGGTTTGCACCGATGAACGTTGTAAACTCTCCATCTGCGTTAAACTCCATAAATCCATCGAAAACTCCTGATGCCATTACATAGATTCTTTGTGCTTTATCCACAACGACACGTACTGGTTTAAAATCAAAATCTTGTTTTATAACTTCAGATTGTGGTGAATCCACTATCTTTTCAAGTTCATAGTTATCATTTAAATGTACAATGCGCTTATTACCGGTATCGGCAATATATATGTCATTTAGTTCATTAACAAAAATCCCTTCTGGCTGATTAAATGTATCTTCTTGCCCATTGTTCATGAAAGAATCTATTACATGAACTAGTTCAAGATTTTTATTAAGTATAACGATACGTTGATTTCCAGTATCTACTACATAGATATCTTGATTTTCCGTTACATGAATATCATTTGGGTCCGCAAATGCTCCAATATCGAATTGCTGGCCATTAATAATTTTTTCCGCAGTATATGCGGCTGGAGATTTAACGGTAGTCCCCCAGAAGGAGTAGTTATAAGTATCTGTTGCTCCCTCTGCTGCAGCCCGCTGAGTATCTATACTAAATAACGCTACTGCACCTATCAAAAAGCAAAGAAAGCTTCGTACAGATCGTTTCCAATTCCACATCATGCAAGCTCCTCCTTTCTAATCCTTCAGCCCAGAAGTCGCCATTGTTTGCATGACACTACTTTGGGAAATTACAAAGAGTGTAATTGGCACAATCATTAATATCAGGGCGACTGCAGCAGCTACACCAGCCCTCGCAATCCCACCTTCTGAGATTTGTCCAAGTGCATAGTGTAAAGTTTTTAAATTCTCACTGTAAATAAAGTTCCCTCCGTCAGTTCCCCATAATGCTGGGAATTGAAGAATTAAGAGAGTTAACCAAGCAGGCTTTACATTTGGCATGACAATCGTCCAATAAATACGATACTCACTTGCTCCATCTATTTTTGCAGCTTCTAGCATCGAGTCAGGAAGTTGCTCCATAAACTGCTTCATTAAGAACAGCCCTAACGGAAATGCTAACGAAGGAACAATAATCGAAGCATGCGTATTAATCCAGCCTAACCAGGACATGACCATATAGTTAGGAATCGCTGTTACGTGAGGAGAGAACATTAATGCTAGTACAACGATTTGGAATAAAATTTTCGATCCATAGAAACGATATTTCGCTAATGGATAAGCTGCCGCCGATGCCAAAATAATATGGCCAGCTGTACCTATTAAAGTAATTAATAAAGTGTTTACAACATACCTTGAAAATGGTACCCAGGAATCTCCCATCAAGGCTACTAAATCGAAGAAGTTATCCAAGGTTGGATTTCGAACAAAAAACCTTGGTGGGAAAATAAAGATCTCATCCAGCGGCTTGAACGCATTGTTTACCGCATACACTAAAGGTAATGCCATAAAAGCACCAAATACGGCTAGGAGTGCGAAGAGCATAAAACTAACGGAGAAAGAACGATTCAATCTTCTTTTTACACCGAACCTTCTTAAAGCTTTTACTGCCATCATCACTCACCAACCTTTCTTAATAGTTTCTGAGTTACTAAGTTCGTTCCAATCATTAGACCAAACAACACTGTAGCAATTGCTGATGCATATCCCATTTCAAATCGAATAGTACCGAAGTCCATCAAGTGCGTTACGATTGTATGTCCAGCATAGTTAACACTTGGAAACCCTGCTAACGCAATGGAGATATCTGCTACAGCAAAAGCTTGTGTAATCTGCATAACCGCACCAAACATTAACATTGGTCGCATAGATGGGAGTGTGATAAACCATAATTCCTGCCATCTATTCTTAATTCCATCCATTGCTCCAGCCTCAATAAGTGACTTATCAATATTTTGAAGTCCGGCAATAAATGCTAGGAAGCTCGTACCTAAACTCAACCAAAGTTGAACTAAAATTAGGATGGCCAATATCCATTTCTCATCCGCTAACCATTGAATCGGCTCTAATATAATTCCAAGCTTCATTAAAATACCATTCATATATCCATAGCTATCACCCGAGAACACGATTAACCAGATGAAGAATATGTTTCCTGAAATCGAAGGGGCGTAAAATATTAATGTCATAAACGCCCTTACTTTCGGAGACAATTCATTAATGATCCAAGCGAATACGAAACAAGCAATATAGCTAATTGGACCTGTTATAGCAGCGAACAAGAATGTATTCTTTAAGGCTATTAAGAAAACATCATCATTTAAAAATAACCTCGAATAGTTTTGCCAGCCGACCCATCTCGGGAATTCCAGCATATTAAAATAGAAGAAACTTAAAGCTAAAGAAAAGACGACAGGTATGACCGTAAACGTAAAGAAAATGATCATATACGGTGCCATTAAGAAATAGTAATGTCTGTCTCTTTTTAAGTTCGACATTATATGAGCCCGTCGTGTTTTCTTTATAGGCTGGATGGAGCCCTGTACGGTTTGACTAGTTGTTTCACCTTGCATCAGCTTCCACCTCCAAACTAATAGGGTAAATTAAACTCTTCACGTTTAATCTGTATCTCATCATTAATGTAAATAATGTAATCATTTAACGCTTCACGTGGATTTTCATTGTTATTAACAACTTTACGGAAGGCGTTATCCAAATGACGTCCTGTAAAATAACCACCAGGAACTTGTGGAATTCCTTCTACCCATTGCCATTGATTTTCTAGTTTCTGATAATCTTTAACTGGCCATGGTAATTCCTCTAAAGCTTCAATATTAGCAGTTGGATAACGAGCAGCTTCACCCATTAATCCTTCCATTTCACGACCATATTGAATCTGTGTCTCTTTATCTGTCCACCATTTCATAAATTCCCATGCAGCTTCTTTATTCTCTGCATTTTCCAACATAACAACTGCTGTAGTGGCACTAGCAACTTGTCTATTAACAGATCCATTTGGCATTTCCGTTCCTGGGACCATCGTAAAATCCCAAAGTCCACGAATTTCTGGTGCCATAACGGTTAATAAATTGTATGTTGTATAATCTGCAATCCCAATCGGCATTTCTCCTACCCTAAAACGGTTTGGAAAATCAGCTTGTAGAGGGAATTTATAGTTCGTATAGAACTGTGTCCATATATTAAAGGCTTCCATTGAAATCTCTGAATCTAATCCACTCTTCTTATCTTGATCGCGATAGAATTCTCCACCCTTTTGGTAAAGAAGCATTGCAAAGGTTGCATTAGGCACCATTGTAATGTTTGTCGCTCCGCTTTCTAGTGGTAAATAAAACTCCATGTTATGTTTCTGTAAAACAGAAATCATATTATATACGTCCTGCCACGTTTCTGGAGGAGTTAATCCCAACTCTTCTAATATATCTTTTCGGTAAAACAACATTGGGAATGTTTGTTGTTCTGGTAGCGCATACACCCCATCGTTATAGCGATAAGGAACGAGCCCACTTTCTCGGAACCTCTTCGTAACTTCCTCAAAATCATCAAACTGTGTTAAGTCAGCAGCAGCATTCCTCATCGCGTAGTTGATTGGAATATCTTCCCCAACTTGCATCGCAACATCTGGCCCTTCGTTTGCTAATGTAGCTGGTAATAAAATATTTCCAGGTACTAGACGTAGTTGAACAGAAATACCTGATTCTGTAGTAAATGAGTCATCTATTAATCTCTTCATTACTTGTGCTTGGTCTCGACCCGTTGTAATCCAAACATCTATGGATTGTTCATGTTCGGTAATATTACCAATACTGTCATAATCTTCTGTATATGATGCGAATAACCCGCCAATTTCATGCCCTATCTCTGCTAAAATATTAGCTTCAGCTTTCGGTAATTTAACATCAGGTGATGAAACAATTAAGTAGTCTAGAGTTAGTGGTTGTTCCTGCACCGTTAATATCCATGTACCTAAACTACCTACATTCACTTTGAATGTGTCTAATCTAGATGCAATCGTTTCAGGGTCTTCTACCATATCTTCTAGTTGCCTTACTAAAGAGTGTAATGGTGCTACTTTGTCACTGCGTTCACCTGTTAACTCTTCTAAATATGTAGCAACTTTTTTGATAATCTCTGCTTGTTCCTCAAATGTTTCTACTAAATCTGGAATCCTTCGCTCTAATTGATAGTCACGGAATGGATCCGGCGAATTCGATGTAATCATCAATATTTTTCGATACATTTCATTTAACTGGAGGACACTAGATTCTATCGTACGTAAAAGTGGTGCAATATCGCCCATCTTCACTTCCATACGAATCGTATGCTTTCCTTCTGTTAAATAGAAGAGGAATGGTTCCTCTCCACCAAGTACATCCAATTGCCAGTCCATATTAAAATTAAAGCGGAGACGTTTCATCTCTTCAAATGGATACTTACCGTCAATCATCAAGCTTCGAGTTGAATACACGCCACGTAGTAGATTTTGCTTGCGTTTTAATGCGATTTGATAGAGTCCATCTTCTTCAACCTCAAATTCCCATTCAATCCATTGACCTGGCATCTTCCAATTGATTCCGCCAATCGCATTAATCCGAAGCTTAGAAACGTGATATGGTTCCACAGAAGGGCTTGATCTATCTTGTAATGGATAAAGTGTAGGAGAAGATTTTTGTGCTGCTTGCTCTGCTTGAATGACGATCTTTTGTCCACTAGTTTCTTTATAGCCTTTTTCTTCGTACTGTTTAGTTATATCTTCATAACTAAGTGGTTGTTCTTCTTGATATAACTCAATGTAATCAATCGCCATTGGTTCTCTTAAAGCTGTAAACGTAATTTCTTGTTCCCCTTGCTCAAAATAAAATAAAAACGGATCCTCATAATATCCATTATTACTTTTCAGGGGAGTAGTTTGCCAATACTGCTTTTCTACTTGTCTTGGTGTAATATCATTTCCGCGATCATCTCGCTTTACTCCGCCTTCAGCATCATCCCAAGCACGGTCAAAAAGTAATATGTCCGCACCGTCAAAAGGTATTTCCTGATTTATTTTGAATTCTCGTTGAATTGCTGAACTTTTCCCTTCTAACGGGTAATAATGAACACGGATATTATATAGTCCTGCTTCAGGGACATCCACTTTCCATGTGATGGATCCAGTTTCAGGTGTGACAACTGACTCCTTACTTTCTCCTCCAAGTTGACTTACTACATCAAAGCCATCTCCTTCAATTTCGCTATAATCTTCCCCTTCAATTCGAATCGACAGGTTAGGTCTAGCTTTTGAAGAGTGTTGTTCTAAATAATGGTCATAATCATCATCATTCTTGCTATTAGTAATTGCCTCAAATTCACTTACTGCATATACCATATTTGTTTCGGTTGAATTGGAAGGGTTAAAGATAACAAATGATGAAATTACTAAAATGAAAACTAGGAGAATAATTACGGATTTCTTTTTGAAAATCTTCACTATCGTCTTCCCTCCTTACGAAGAAGAGTTTTAATAATGAACAGTCACCATATTTCTTTCAAAGTATGGTGACTGTTCCAGCAATTCTTATTTCTTATTGCGCATATACTTCATCAATTGCAGCTTGAGCTTGTGCTTTAAATTGCTCAATTACCGTAGAGACAGAAGTACCTGCATTTATCTCGTCAATAATTTCATAATACGGGAAATTAGGGAATGTATTATGATCTAGTACTAACATTCCTTCACTTGCTAATCTAGCATTTTCAATATCATCTTCATTTGTATAACTGCTCTCAAGAGTAGCTTGTAGAGAATAATCATACATTGAATCTATATCGAAAATTTTCTCCCATATATACATTAATTGATCTGGATTTTCGACTGCTTTCGGAATTGTTAATGATTGGAACAATGCCTCACCTGTATGATATGCTGTTGCACTTGGTCCTTTAGGGAAAGGTACAAAACCAATATCGTAATCAGGCATATCTTCTTTAAATCCTCCAACTTCCCACTGTGCTCCTGCATACATTAATGTATTTCCTTGTCGGAAGAACAGACCAGGTTCTGTCCAATCTCCACCTTCTGATGGACGCCCTACTTGTTCCGTAGCTAAGCGGGAATTGAAGTTTAATACTTCTATTGTTTTTGGATCTTCTAGGTTTTGTTTATCTCCTAATGTTAGCTGCGCTTCATTTGAATAAAGAGCCTGATCCATTAAACCTCCACCTTGAGCAAGTCCCCATACGTCTGTTTTCCCATCATTATTCGTATCTCTGTTTGCTTCTTTTGCAACTTGGATGAAAGTATCCCAATTCCAATTGTCTGCATCCACATAATCCTGTAATGGTGTAATTCCAAGTTCATTCATTAACGTACGATTATAGATAATTCCTGAAACAAAGTTTGATTGATCCTCTGTAAAACCATAGCCTCTTCCTTCATATTGCATAAACTCATTCGTTACCTTTTGGTTAAAGGCATTTGGATTTTTAGTATATTCGTCAATTGGCCATAGAAGATCTTGACGAACTAATGAAGGAATAGTATATGTTTTTCCAAGGCGAACAATATCGCCAATTGGTTCGCCTGCAAGTAAGGATGCAACTACTTTTTCTTGATACTCTCCATAGTCAATAAATATATATTCCATTTCGAAGTTGTGCTTCTTCTTTAAAGCTTCCAGGTTTTCTCTTCGTTTAATATTATCTGGATTGTCTTCTGGAATCGTCATATCCCACCAAGAAACAACTTTAATCGTTCTACCTCCCATATCAAAGTCCATTTCTGGCGTTTGGTAATAATCTGCAACTTGCTTGTCTGAGTCTTTGTCCTCTCCATCTTTTGAACCAGAATCTGTTGGTTTTGCATCTCCATTACATGCTGCTAACACGAAAATAAGTATACTAGCTAGCATGAGAAGAAATACTTTGTTTAACCTCATCCTTTTTACCCCCCAATAAAATTATCATTTCAAAGAAAGTGTAACGCTTACATTGTGATCCCAACAACCTGCCTATGTTTAGAAGTTATACCCCTTAAATTATAGGTATCCTTATTTCATGCGGTGTTATTACATTTCACTAACATACAAGTGGTAAACAAGTGCAGGAATTGTCAAAAAATGCACCTATGTTAAATGGTTCTTCACTAGTTGTAACTTGTACATGTTCAATTTTATTCTGTAAATTTCCAGTAATCCAACTTCAATAATTCTCTATCTTTTTCTCCTCTAAATACAAGGTATAAGTCATGCACTCCTTGTGCAGCACTTATCGTAGTTTCATATTCTTCATATTGTGATTCTTCTTGTGCTGGAATCGATAATGTACCTATGAGCGTGCCTCCTGGGCTGTCTAAATGTAACTCTATGGTACTATCCACTTCACCAGCTAAAATAGATGCTATAAAAAGCTGTGCTCCTCGATCACCGAAGTCTACTTTGGATAAGCCAACCCAATCACCATCATGCACATCTGACAACACACGATTCGCTAATGAATTTTCTTCCAACATTTCAATTGCAACAGGCTCTGTATTAACACCAGCTTGCCAACCAATCGTTTCCGCTTCTACCTTTTTGTAAGGATTTAATGTTTGCAGTTGTTCAACACCTTTGTAATCTGCAACAATCTCTTGTATTGTTCCATCCTCATTCATATTTACATAGTTTAAATGAGTTGAACGGTAGCCTTTTACGATTCCCATCGCTTTCGCTAATGTTTGTGCATGATAGGCAATATATAATTGATTATGCCATTCAAAAATCACATGGTGATTATTACCACCAACTCCAAAGAAATGCCCTGGATTTTTTAATATTGTCCCCTTATATGTCCAAGGTCCCATTGGAGAATCACTTACCATATAGGCAATTTCCCCTGCAGGAGGACTACCTTCTGGACGCTCACCATTATAGAAATTAGAACAATACGTATAATAATACTTATCTTTTATTTTATTAATCCCAGCATTTTCAAACATGAAAGGAGCTGGTATAACTTCTGGTTCACCAACTAGACTAATCATATCATCCCCGAGCTGAATCACACGTGCTGTATTGGGATTTTCCCATTCCCCTTCTGGTAGACCACCACCATAGTACAAATATCCTGTTCCGTCGTCATCAACTAGAACAGCCGGGTCAAACAACCACGTAACCCCTTTTGCCTCAGGAGAATGTCTACCGATTAATGGTTTCCCAATTGGATCTACCCAAGGTCCCAAAGGACTGTCACTTGTTAACACTCCTATTCCACTCGCGTTATTAGCAAAATAGAGGAAAAATTGGTCCTTACCACTAATTTTCTTATGCGTAATCGCTGGTGCCCATGATTGTGTTGCCCATTTTGCCGCACCATTCGGACCTGCTGCATGTATAAATCCGTGATCTGTCCAATTGACCAAGTCATCAGATGAAATAACAGACAGCTTATTAATGGATGCGTAAGTATTATCTTTTACATTTCCTTCGCTGTCCTTCTCGATCGTATCAGCTGTCGTGTAAATATATACTCGATTTTCAAATACGAGCGCATATGGATCAGCACCGAATTTATGGGATACTAAAGGATTTCCATTTCCCACATTCTTACCTACAGCCAATGCTGGCTGAAATTTCTCAACTTTTTCTTTCACTTCATTTTTCATTTCGCCAATCGACTCCTGACTATCAACTTTTCTGTTTGCCTCTTTATTACAACTCACTAAAGTCATGGTCAAAAACAATAAGAAACTATAATAACAAAACTTTCTTAACATCCACCCTTTTCTCCTTAATATAGATCTTGCCTAAATGTTAGCTTCTTCTATTTGTCAGTACAACCTGTTGAATTGGTGGAGAAATACATGTGAATATATAGGATTGGGTAAAAGAAAAGCAACCTCGAAATGAAGCTGCTTATCTATAAGACTACTTACTAGTCCTTCCAAACTTCGTCGATCGATGCTTGGAATGGATCTTTATATTTTTCAATGATCGTTGAAATAGAAGTGCCTTCGCGAATTTCGCCTTCAAATTCATAGTATGGCATTGTAGGGTACCCATTAATGTTATCAACAACATTAATCACTTCCCCAGCAATTCTAGCATTTTCAATATCTTCTTCTTTTGTAAATAAGGACTCTAACGAAGCTTGTTTCGGATAATCATACATTGATTGAATATCATTAATCTTTTCATAGATATATACTAATTGATCTGGATTTTCGACTGCTTTCGGAATCGTCAAGTAGTTCGGAATCGTAACAAAGGAACGATATCCCTCCGAACTAGGTCCTTTCGGGAATGGCACAAATCCGATATCATAATCTGGCATATCTGCTTTAAAATCATCCATTTCATAATCGCTACCAGAATACATTAACGTATTACCTTGCATAAAGAATTGCTTAGGTTCTGTCCAGTCGCCACCTTCTGTAGGTCTGGCTACATCTTCAGTAGCTAGACGGGATAAGAAATTTAAGGTTTCAACTGTTTTAGGATCTTCCAACCCATGTTTATCTTCATATACTAAATTTGCTTCATTCGCTGCCAATGCTGGAACTATAAGTGCATCTGTCGCAAGACCCCAAACATCGAGTTCTCCATCATTATTTGTGTCTTTATTAGCGCTTTTTGCAACTTCAATGAATGTATCCCAACTCCAATTATCATTATCCACATATTCTTGTAGAGGTGTTAATCCTAAATCTTCCATTAATGTACGGTTATAGAAAATACCAGAAGACGCTCCATTGATTCCTGTTCTAAACCCATATCCTCTACCTTCATATAAGGAATAATCGTGTGTATACTGTTGTATAAACACATGGTCATTCTTCGTATATTCATCGACTGGCCAGAATAGATCCTGCTTCGTCAATGTCGGAATCATCCACGGTCTTGGGAACCGGATAATATCACCGATAGGTTGACCTGCGAGCAATGAAGTAGTTACCTTCTCTTGGTATTCACCATAATCAACGACAACCCATTCAATAGAAAAATTGTGTTTTTCCATTAAAGCTTCCAGATTTTCCTTCTTCTTTATATTGTCTGGATTATCTTCGGGAATTTCTTCACTATACCAAGATACCCACTTAATCGTTCTACCACCCATGTCAAAATCCATCTCAGGTGTTTGATAGTAATCCACTTGCGCTGATTCATCATCATTGCTACCTTTTTTTCCATCATCTGACTTTGAATCTGTTGGTTTTGAATCTCCACTACACGCTGCTAGCACCATCGCGAACATTAGTGCGCACAACAAAAGAAAAAACTTGTTAAGCCTCATTGCCAACCCCCCTATTTCGAATATTTTTAAAACACTTTTTAAAAGCGCTTACAAAAGATTTTAAATAATAGTTGGGTATATCACAACCCCTCAAATTATTGATTAATACATGTCAAAGTATAGGTACATGTAAAAATTCAGATTTTTCCCAGACTTTACATTCACTAAATTAGTTCAGTTACAAAAAAATCAAAGGGCATTAAGAATCGTGATGAAATAAAAAAACCGAACTATCATTCAAATAAATTTAAGATAGTTCGGTTTCATTTCAATATAAATGTACTGTTTTAACAAGATGAGTCTGTCTACAATAGTAATGTTAAGTTACTAGCGAAGTGTATTTCCGAAGCTTACTTTTTAATATTTATTATTGATTATACACTTCATCAACTGCTGCTTGATATTGATCTTTATACTTTTCAATGACAGTCGAAACAGAAGTCCCTTGAGCAAGCTCATAGCGAAGACCATAATAATCCATGGATGGGAATGTTTGATTGTCTAGTACGACAAATCCATCAGCTGCCAATAGTGCATTGTTAATGTCATCTTCGTTTACATATTGAGTCTCTAGACGATTCTGAAGTGGATAATCATACATGGATTCAATATCATGGATTTTTTCCATTATATACATCAGTTGTTCCTGATTATCTACTGCTTTCGGAATGGTCGATGCATTGAATCTGGTTTCACCTGAATGATATGCAGACGCACTAGGTCCTTTCGGGAATGGCAAGAAACCAATATCATAATCAGGCATATCTTCTTTAAAACCATCTAATTCCCAGAATGCTCCAGCATACATCAATGTGTTCCCTTGACGGAAGAACATACTTGGTTCTGTCCAGTCTCCACCCTCTGTTGGACGAGCAAGTTCCTCTGTACCAATGCGTACCATGAATTCAAATGCTTCAATGGTTTTTGGATCTTCCAAGTTTTGCTTATCACCCTTTGTTAAATCCGTTTCATTGGAATATAATGCGGAATCTAGCAGCCCTTCTCCTTGGGCAAGGCCCCAAACATCTAATTTACCATCATTATTTGTATCCCTGTTTGCATCTCTCACCACATCAATAAATGTATCCCAATTCCAATTATCTGCATCTACATATTCTTGTAATGGCGTAATACCTAGCTCATTCATTAGGGTGCGATTATAGAAGATCCCAGAGTAAAAGTTGGCTTGATCATCTGTAAAACCGTATCCTCGACCTTCAAATGTCATAATTTCATTCGTCACTTTTTGGTTAAATGCATTTGTATTCTTCGTATACTCATCAATTGGCCATAATAAATCTTGCTTAACTAATGAAGGAATTGTATAAAATTTTTCTAAGCGAACAATGTCCCCTAATGGCTCACCTGCGAGTAATGAAGCGACTACCTTATCTTGATACTCACCATAATCAAGCAATACGTACTCAATATCAAAATTGTGTTTTTTCTTTAATGCTTCTAGATTTTCCAGTTTCTTAATACTATCTGGATTATCATCCTTTATCTCCATATCAAACCAGGATACTATCTTAATTGTCTTTCCACCTAAATCAAAATCCATTTCCGGTGTTTGATAATAATCGACTTCCGCTTTCTTATCATCATCATTTGAATTCCCTTGATTGTTTGACTCTGTTGGCTTTGCGTTGTCTTTACATGCTGCTAAAACTAAAACCATCATCAATGAAAACAACATTAGCAACACTTTCTTTTGACGCAATCCTATTCCCCCTTTTTATTATTAGAAGTTAAGCGCTTACATAATTGATTCTATCTTTCTTCCTATATCCCAACAACCTTACTTTCTATAGTGTTATACCGTAAGCCCGTAATCAAACAACGCATACAAGAATCCAGCACCTCCTGCTAAGATAGAAATATCAATTGAAGGAGGTGC
>VEFU01000063.1 GCA_007679095.1 Paenibacillus bovis | reverse complement strand
TACGACCGCTTTGATTCCCTTAAACCACTACTTTCTTCGCTAACGGGAATCATACAACCACTTTCATTCCCATACACTGTTGTTTTTTTCTTAATTTGACTTTCTGAAATAAAAACCAACCGCTCCCCATCCACACGGAGAGCGGTTCCCTTTATATTAAACTACGAACTTTCCAGCATCTATCAATCGATCGGCTGCTTCTCTCTTTTTGGCAATTACATTGATTGGTGTGTGGCGAGTGAGTTTTCGTAGGGCGGAGTTCATCATACGGAATGTGTCTCCTTCTTCAATTGCGGCTAGGCATTCACGGGCGTATTGATCTACTTTTACAATGGAGTCTTGACAGAAGATCTGCGTATAGAGCAGTTTTTGTGTGCTCTTATTGACACCGTCACGATTGATTGCTTTTTCTGTACGGAGGACGACGGATTCCATTGCATATACGAATGAGACGATATCCGCTAATTTGGCTAGGATTTCTTGCTCTTTTTCGAGTGCTGTTCCATATTTTTGTGCACCGAGACCGGCAATCATGAGCGCCACTTTTTTCGCACCTTTAACTAACTGTTTTTCCTGTGCCAATGGTTCGTCACCAGGTTCTTCCGGCATTAGCATCATTAGTTCTTCTTGCAGTGATTGTGCTTTTTCTAATAGAGGTAATTCGCCTTTAAATGCTTTTCGTAAAAATGTACCTGGGACTAGCAAGCGATTAATCTCATTTGTACCTTCAAATATGCGGTTGATTCTGGAATCACGATACGCTCTTTCAATCTCGTATTCTTGCATATATCCATATCCACCATGTATTTGTACACCTTCATCCACCACATGGTCGAGTACCTCGGAGGCGAATACTTTATTTAAGGAGCACTCAATTGCATATTCTGCTATTGAACTAGCAACTTCGGTTCCATTTTTCACTTGTTCATCTGTTAGTAAGCTCATCCGCTCTTCAAAAAGACCGACAGTACGGTAAACAGAGCTTTCTGCAGCATATACTTCCGCACCTAATGTTCCAAACTTTTCTTTTGTCAAATTGAATTGTGCGATTGGTGTCTTAAACTGTTTTCTTTGACTTGCATATTGCAACGTAATTTCTAATGCACGCTTAGACCCGCCTATAGCTCCAACTCCTAATTTATAACGGCCAATATTCAATATATTAAACGCGATTCGATGTCCTTTTCCAGCTTCTCCTAATAAATTCTCCACTGGCACTTCCGCATCTTCTAAAATTAACGTTCTAGTAGAAGAGCTTTTAATTCCCATCTTTTTCTCTTCAGCACCGGTGGATACACCCGGAAAATCTCTTTCCACTATAAAAGCAGAGAACTGTTCACCATCAATTTTTGCATAAACAATGAAAATATCTGCAAATGCTGAATTTGTAATCCATTGTTTTTCCCCATTTAAAATAAAATGCGTACCGGCTGCGTTTAGTTTTGCATTTGCCTTTGCTCCTAATGCATCCGATCCTGAGCCAGGTTCTGTTAGAGCATATGCAGATAGCTTTTCACCAGTGGCTAGAGCAGGTAAGTACTTCTTTTTCTGTGCTTCATTTCCAAAGAGAACAATAGGTAAGGAACCAATCCCGACATGTGCACCATGAGAAAGTGAAAATCCACCTGCCCGCGCCATTTTTTCAGTAATCAATGAGGAACTGATCTTATCAAGTCCTAATCCATCATATTCTTCGGGTACGTCCGCTCCGAGTAATCCCAATTCACCTGCTTTTTTTAGAAGATTCACCGTGCGATGAAACTCATGATTTTCTAAATGCTCCACCTCAGGAATGACTTCATTTTCTACAAAGTCGTCAGTCGTTTTCGCAATCATTATATGTTCGTCTGTATAATCTTCAGGAGTAAAAATTTGATCTGGGGTAATATCATCAATTAAAAACGAGCCGCCTTTAATAAACTTCTTCGTTTCATTTGCCATTTTCATTCCTCCATCCAAAATACATTAAACCAGTACAACTTAGCCCTAACATGCGTTGAAAAATCCAACATAAAGTCACATTAACTCAAACACGCCGGCAGCACCCATTCCTCCACCGATACACATCGTTACAACACCAAATTGTACGTTGCGTCGTTTCATCTCATGTGCAAGAGTAAGAGTTAATTTTGTACCCGTACAACCAAGTGGATGTCCGAGCGCAATGGCACCTCCATTTACATTTACAATATCTTCATTAAGTCCTAATTGCCTAATAACCTGTATCGATTGAGATGCAAATGCTTCATTTAACTCGAATAAGCCGATATCATCAAGTTCCAACCCAGCCATTTTTACAGCCTTAGGGATTGCTTCAACTGGACCAATCCCCATGATTTCTGGCGGTACTCCAGCAACTGCGAATGATCGGAATTTTACAAGTGGTTGCAGCCCTAATGATTTTGCTTTTTCATGCTCCATTACTAACACAGCAGCAGCACCATCACTCGTCTGTGAAGCATTTCCTGCCGTGACTGTTCCATTAATTGCAAATGCTGGTCGCAACTTTGCCAAAACATTTGTATTTGTATCTGGGCGCACTCCCTCATCTGTGGAAAATTCTATCTTCCTTTCTACTAATTTATGATTTGAATCTACTACTCTTTTTGTAACAGTAACTGGAACAATTTCATCTTTAAATTTACCGGCAGCAATTGCTTTCGCTGCCTTTTGATGACTTCTTACTGCAAAAATATCTTGATCTTCTCTTGAAATAGAATACCTTTTTGCTACCTCTTCAGCTGTGTGCCCCATACTCATATAGTATTGTGGAGCCGTTTCCGCCAATTTCACATTTGGTCTAACAACATGCCCCATCATTGGAACTAAACTCATCGATTCGGTGCCACCTGCAATAATCGTGTCAGCATTACCGAGCATGATACGTTCTGCCGCATAAGCAATAGTCTGTAAGCCAGATGAACAATATCGGTTAACTGTAATGGCCGGTACCGAATCTGGAATGCCAGCTAAAACACTAATATATCTAGCCACATTCATTCCTTGTTCTGCTTCAGGCATTGCGCAACCTATGATGACATCATCAATATTTCCCTCATAATTGCCTGCGCGTTTTAGTGTTTCTTTCACTGCGATTGCCCCGAGATCATCTGGGCGCATGTGTGCGAGTGCACCCTTTTTCGCCTTACCAACAGGTGTTCTTGCTCCGGAAACAATTACTGCTTCTCGCATTCCTTTCCCTCCATATCTCCTCAATTCCTTAATGGTTTTCCCTTCACGAGCATATGTTGCATGCGCATTTGCGTCTTTGGTTCCATCACTAAACTTAGGAAAGCCTCTCTCTCTAAATCAAGTAAGTATTGTTCATCTACTTCTGTTCCGTATGGGACTTTACCACCAGCAATTACGAAGGCTAATTTCTTAGCAATTTCCATATCATAGTCTGAAATATAGCCTGATAACCGCATCGCTTGTGCCCCAAGTAAAAGAGTCGCATATCCCGTTTCTCCTGTGACAGCTATTTTTTCACGAGCAGGTGGTTTATACCCTTTATCATACAATTGAATGACTGCTTGTTTTGCATCATAAAGGAGGTGGTCTGGGTTTACACTTATTCCATCTATTTCATTTAGAAAATTCGCTTCGCGGGCTTCGTGTGCAGAAGTTGAAACTTTCGCCATCGCAATCGTTTCAAACACTTTATTTGCCACCTTTTGTAAGTCTACCTCGATACCTGCTGACATCCTCTTCAATGTTTTCATATATAATTCTTTATTACCGCCACCACCTGGGATAACTCCTACACCTGTTTCAACTAGGCCGATATATGTTTCCAACGATGCTTGAATATGTGCTGCAGGCAAGCAAACTTCTGCACCACCACCTAATGTCATTCCAAATGGAGCAACGACAACAGGTTTTTCGCTATATTTAATTTTCATCATTGCTTGTTGAAATTGACGAACGACCATATCAATTTCAAAAATATCGTCATCTTGTGCCGCCATTAATATCATGGCAAGATTAGCTCCAACACAGAAATTTTTGCCTTGATTTCCGATAACAAGACCCTTATATTTTTTCTCCGTCTCATCAATGGCGTAATTGATCATTTGGATGATATCGAATCCAATTGCATTATTAGGAGATTCAAATTCCAGAAGAACTACATCGTCTCCTATATCAATTAAACTCGCACCACTATTTTTCTTTAAAAGTTTTCCTTGTTGTTTCAACTCTTTTAAATTTATTTCTTTTGGATTTTTTACCAGTTCTTTATAATCACCATTATCGTAATACTTACCATCCGCATAGAAAGAAGTATATCCTGCAGCAAGCATGTCTTTTACCCATGGAGAAACAGCAATTCCATCGGATTCCATCTTCTTAACTGCTGTCTCTACTCCAATTGCATCCCATGTTTCAAAAGGTCCATATTTCCAGCCAAATCCCCACTTCATTGCATTATCAATGGCAACAATATCATCTGCTATTTCTCCTACTAATTCAGCTGAGATTGCTAGAACCGGTGCAAAGATATCCCACAAAAACTTACCCGCTTTATCGTCTGAATATACGAGTGACTTAAGCTTTGCTGCAGTACCTTTCACTTGTTTTACTAGTTGTAATCCTGGAGTCTTTAATTTTTTTTGCGGTTCGTATTCCATCGTCTCCGGATTTAATTCCAGAATTTCTTTTCCTCTTTTCAAATAAAAACCTTGACCAGACTTACTACCGAGCCATTGATTGTCATTCATTTTTTTCATAAAAGCAGGAACTTCGAATACTTGTTTCTCATTTCCTCCCACTTGCTCATACACGTTATTAGCCACATGTATAAATGTATCAAGACCAACAACATCCAATGTACGGAATGTTGCGCTTTTCGGACGACCAATCAAAGTTCCCGTTATCGAATCAACTTCTCCAATACTTAACCCACTTTTTAGCATTTCTCGCACAGTAACTAACAATCCATATGTGCCAATACGATTTGCAATAAAGTTAGGTGTATCTTTCGCTATTACAACACCTTTTCCTAGCGTATTTTCACTAAAAGCATGCATAAAGTTAACTAATTTTTCATCTGTTCTTTTTGTAGGTATGATTTCGAGAAGCTTTAAATATCTAGGGGGGTTAAAAAAATGAGTTCCCATAAAATGCCTTTGAAAGTCTTCAGAACGCCCCTCCGCCATCGCCTCTATGGAAATACCTGAAGTATTCGAGCTTACGATAGTACCTAGCTTGCGATACTCATCTACTTTGGCAAAAAGTTGCTTTTTTATCCTCAGATTTTCTACAACAACTTCAATAATCCAATCGACTTCGGATAATATGTGTATATCGTCTTCCAAGTTACCTGTAGTAATAAACGACAAGCTTTCCCGATGTGTTAAAGGAGCTGGTTTTTGTTTTTCTAACTGTTTTAAAGCATTATTAGCAAATCGATTCCGGACTTGTTTATCTGATAACTCTAATTCTTTCTTCCTTTCATCATCCGTTAATTGCTTCGGGACGATATCGAGAAGATGTACACGGATTCCAATATTCGCTAAATGTGCTGCAATACCAGATCCCATTACTCCAGAGCCAAGTACAGCTACTTTTTTGATACTGTACGTCAATTAATTTACCTCCTTCAACATCTTGAATGAATGCTCATTCATTTTTTTCTCTACAAAGCAAAATAGGCATAATTCAATAAAATATATGCAGCTGGACATTCATTTACGATTAATGTCACGAAGATTATATGCACATGGATGGAAAATTAGTAAAAAGAAGCAAATTTCTCTGATTCAACCATTAATTTCACATCGTTATCACATAAAAAAAGAATCATTAGGAATGCTAATTGTGTAAAAGAAAAGGAGGGAGTATACATGCAAAATCAACAAAACCAACAGATGCCAAATATGATGCAGCAACAAGGAAATATGCAGCAACAAGCAATGCAACAACAAAATATGATGCAACAGCCGCCACATATTATTACAACGAAAGATGCTTCTTATATTAACGATATGTTGGCTTGGAATTTACTAGCGATGAAAAAGGCACACTTTGCAGCACAACAATGTCAAGATCAGCAAGTTAAAAGTGTGCTAGAAAAGTGTGGACAGATGCACCAACGTCACTATGAAAAAATTCTTAGTCACTTACAGGAAAAGCAACATTCCAATACGTTAATGCAATAAGGAAAGGAGGAAAAAAATGATGCAAAACCAACAACAAAACAGTCAAAAAATCCAAAATCCAGAGACACAAGTTCCTAAAACTCCGCAAATGAATGATCGCGATTTTGCGAATGATTTACTGTCTTATGAAAAATATATGACAGCTGGATATTCAACTGCTTTGAATGAAGCTAGTCATCAACATCTGTACGAGGATTTACTAGCCATATTTAATGAAACACAAAATTGCCAACGGGAGTTGTTTAATGTAATGTTTCAAAAAGGCTGGTATAAATTTGAAGCAGAAAGTGAGCAGAAAATCCAGCAATCTTATCAACAATTTTCAGGCTACTCTACACAGTTTCCATATGGGGGAACAGTTCAATAAACATATTAAAAGGAACAAACTTACTATGAGTTTGCTCCTTTTTTGTTTATAAAAAAAGAGGCTGGGACAAAGTAATAATGATGAAACAAAAATCCGAACTATAACATGTATACAATCAATATAGTTCGGTATTTTTCTATCATATATACGAATTTAAAGTTATCAGCGGAGGAAATACAGGGAGACTCCTGCGGGAGCAAAGGCCTCGAAGAGACCCCGCAGATAGAAAAGCGAAGGCGACTGATTAACGGCGTACGAACGGGAGCCAGTCCTGTACTGAGATAAAGGAAACACCGCGAGGGAACGAGCCGATGTTGACTTATCGTAGGGAAAGGAATGGCTCGTTCGCCAGCCGCTAGGAGCCTGAGCTAGACAGGCGCGCTTAGCGCCGAGGAGGCTCATTAGCCGCCCGCGGAAAGCGTAGTGTATTTCCGAAGCGGTATTGTTTTACTTCCATTGTTCGGATATACCTCTAGTTCAGATCGTATTGTCCCAACCTCTTTATTCATTATCCGATGCAAACATGTATTTTTTATAATGATATCGTATCGACAGTATTACTCCCATTGCCATCATATTTCCTAGGAGTGAGCTACCACCGTAACTGATAAATGGTAAAGGTATACCTGTGATAGGAACTACTTGAATCGTCATACCGATATTTTGGAATACGTGGAATGCTATCATGGCAATAACCCCAACACATATATAGGAATAAAAAGGGTTTTTCGTATCCAGTCCCGTTTTAGTAATTTGATAAATTAACAAGAAGAATAAACTGATGACAATGCTACCACCAATAAAACCAAATTCTTCTCCTATTGTACTGAAAATATAGTCAGAGTGTCTTTCTGGTATATAAACTTCTCCATTCCCAATTCCTTTACCTAATGTTTGTCCCGATCCTATAGCTAATAAAGATTGGACAAGTTGAAACCCTTCGTTAGAACTATAACTGTAAGGATCTAGCCAAGAATAAATACGGGCTAACTGATACTGGTCTACACCAACCTTTGCTAATAGGTCTGCATGTTGTATTGCTAAGTATAAAACAGTACCACCGACAAGGAAGATGGTAGAAAAAAATGGCAATAATATTTTCCATGTTATACCAGAAACAAAAATCATTCCTAAATATATAGATAGAAATACTAAAGATGTTCCTAAATCAGGCTGTTCCATAATTAATGCAACAGGAAGAATGATAAAAAATGATATTTTTGCTAATAACCATAAATCAGATTGTACTGTTTTATCCGCAAACTTCAGATGATGACTGGCTATAAGTTTTGCTATTAGGATAATAGTAAAAATCTTCATAAATTCTGACGGTTGGATCTGACCCAATCCAGGTATTACATACCAACTTTGTGCTCCGTTTCGGTACGGAGTAAAATCTGTAATTGGAGCAACGGCTAGTCCAAGTAGTAATAGTAATCCAAAACCATATAAGTACCATGATATTTTTTTCAATTGATCAGAATCAAATTGCATTACAACAATAAGTACAATTGTTCCAATTACATACCACATTACTTGTTGTAAGGCGAAATTAGCTAAATATTGATCAGACGCTTGGGCACTATATATTGCAATTAAGCTGACAAGTGCCATTAACATCAAAGTTAAAACGATACCGTAATCTAATTTGGGGATTTGCTTTTTTTGAGAAGTCATCACTTCGTCTCCTCTATACTATAAATTGCTATATCACTTCTATATGTCATCTTACCATTATACAGAATGAACGGAAACTTAAAAAGCAACAATTAACATATAGAGATTTTTAACAAAAAAAGAGGTTAGGACAAAGGAATATAGTAGCAAATAAAAACCGAACTATAACTTGATTTCAAAACAAGATAGTTCGGTCACTTTCTCAATTATTAAAATATTATAGTACCAGCGGAGGAAATACACGAAGACTCCTGCGGGAATAAAGGCCTCGATGAGACCCCACAGGCGCGTTTAGCGCCGAGGAGGCTCATTAGCCGCCCGCGGAAAGCGAAGTGTATTTCCGGAGCGGTATAGCTAGGCTTACATAATCCGGATTACATTCAGGTTAAATAGTTTTGTCTCATTCACTTTATCTTAATCACCAACGGCGATCATTTGGTTTTGGACATTTACTTTCCGGAATTTTTGCACGGTACTCTACTAAACTACCACTATGCATGCAAGTTGTCCCATATTGCAGTGATGGGCAATTTCTGCAGATTCCTAGCCTTTCTTGGTAAACTTCTTCTGAGACCAAATCTATTCCGTTTTGAACAGCATCATCCAACATATTCGCAATGTCACTGGCAGAGATATGAACATTATGTGTACAACTTTTACATACTTGTTCCATTTGCTTCACCTTATTGTACTGCTAAGACAACAACAGACATAGGTGGAAGGCTAACTGAAAGTGATTGTCCATCGATTTTCACATCGGAAAAATCAACTGGTTTCACATTATTAGGTTGTTCAAATGTGTTATGAGCATTCATTTCATTTGCTGTTAAAATTGTACCTGTTACACTTGCAGCCTCTAAATCCATACCTCGTAAATCAAACTGCAAGTCCGCACTATTTTGATGGTCTAAGTTACACAGACTAATATGCACTTTTCCATCTTTATCTTTAGATGCAGACACACTAGTTTGTGGCAATGCTTCACCGTCAAATTCATATTCATTTACCTGAGCGTCGACCGCAAGCAATGTCGCATCTTGGTGAACCTTAAACATATCAAAAACATGATATGTTGGAGTAAGAATCATCTTTTCTCCTTCTGTTAAAATCATTGCCTGTAGAACGTTAACCGTTTGAGCAATATTAGCCATTTGCACTCGGTCTGCATGTTTATGGAAAATATTAAAATGTATACCTGCAACAAGTGCATCACGGATTGTATTTTGTTGGTAAAGGAATCCAGGATTTGTACCTGGTTCAGGATCAAACCAAGTTCCCCATTCATCAATAATCATACCAATACGTTTTTTCGGATCATACTTATCCATAATGGTGCTGTGGCGTTGTATGAGTGTATCCATGTGCAGTGCTTTCTTTAAAGTAATAAACCATTCAGCTTCAGGGAAATCTGTAGCTGACCCCTTCCCTTTCCAAAAGTCTCCAGGAATGGTGTAATAGTGCAGACTTAAACCATCCATAAACCGGTGGGCATTTTTCATTAACACTTCCGTCCAATTATAATCGTCCACATTCGCTCCACCAGCAATTTTGTATATGCGGTTATCTCCATAATTTCTTACATATGTTTGATACCGACGATATAAGTCAGCATAATATTCAGGACGCATGTTTCCTCCGCAACCCCAGTTTTCATTGCCGACACCAAAGTATTTTAATTTCCAAGGTTCTTCTCTGCCATTTTCTCTACGCAAATTCGCCATTGGAGATTCACCATCAAATGTCATATACTCTACCCATTCAGACATTTCCTGAACTGTTCCACTACCAACATTACCGCAAATATATGGTTCGGCTCCAAGCATTTCACAAAGCATCATAAACTCATGTGTTCCAAAAGAGTTATCTTCTACTACTCCACCCCAGTGGGTATTAATCATTCTTTTTCGATTTTCCCTCGGACCAATTCCGTCTTTCCAGTGATATTCATCTGCAAAACATCCTCCTGGCCAACGTAAAACAGGAATATTAATATTCTTTAGAGCTTCTAATACATCATTGCGAACACCATTCGTGTTTGGGATTTCTGAATCTTCTCCTACCCAAATCCCCTCGTAAATTCCGCGCCCTAAATGTTCAGCAAAGTGACCATAAATATTTTTATTGATTGTTCCTTTTTCTACATCTGTATTTATCACTACATGATTTTTCAACGTCATTCACCTTCTATTATTATTTTTTCTATAAAAAGGAGTTGCCCCAAAAGGCCACTCTTCTCGAATCGTTTTTTTGTCCACTATTGCGGATAATAAACTTCAACGAGGAGGTTAGTCAGGACAACTCCAAATATTCATTATCTATATAGGAGGTCATTCCAACGTAACTCATTTTGGAATGCATGTGTTTTAGTGTCATTATTAATTAACACAGATTCAATTCCTACTAGTTCAGCAAAGTCTTTTAATTGCTCTGC
The DNA here is from genome assembly GCA_007679095.1 of Paenibacillus bovis. Lineage (GTDB taxonomy): Bacteria > Bacillota > Bacilli > Bacillales > Bacillaceae_C > Lederbergia > Lederbergia graminis. The sequence continues at coordinate 10,256 of VEFU01000063.1, read as the reverse complement.
AGTAACTTTGTATGAGAAGCAAGAGTGATGCGCTCCCCCAGCCATAATCCAGTTTTCTGCTCCTTGTGCAAGAGACGGTTGTGGTTTCCATAGTACTCGGGCTACCGGTAATTTCGGCATATCCTTTTCTAGTTTTACAGCATCTACTTCATTAATTACCAAGCGGAAACGGTGTCCGAGATCAATAATTGATGCATTTAATGCAGAACCACTATCTCCATCGAAGACAATACGTGCTGGATCTTCCTTGCCACCAATTCCTAGTGGATGAACTTCAATTTTAGGCTTTGTTGCTGCTATTGTTGGACAAACTTCTAGCATGTGTGAACCTAAGACGAGCTCATTACCTGGTTCAAAATGGTATGTGTAATCTTCCATGAAGGAAGTACGTTTTCCATCTGCTATGATTTTCATTAATCGCACTAATGCTGCAGTTTTCCAGTCTCCTTCACCAGCAAATCCGTAGCCTTGTTCCATTAATCTTTGAACAGCTAATCCCGGTAGTTGGCGCATACCATGAAGATCTTCAAATGTTGTTGTGAACGCAGTATATCCACCAGCTTCTAAGAATGATTTCAATGCTATTTCGATTCTAGCTTGGTAGCGAATCGCGTCTCTTACATCTCCATCTGTTTTCCCTTCTTCAACAATGTCATACTGTTCTTCATACTCAGCCATTAGAGTATCTACTTGTTCTTCGGATACGTCATTAATGATATGAACTAAATCACCGATACCGTATCCATTTACAGTCCAACCTAGTTGGATTTGAGCCTCTACTTTGTCTCCTTCTGTAACTGCTACTTGACGCATGTTATCACCGAAACGCGCCACTTTTAAATTCTGGCTCTCATTAAAAGCAACTGCAGTCCTTTGCCAAGCACCAATACGTTCACGTACTTCATCATTTTCCCAATGTCCAACAACTACTTTACGCGTAACATTCATTCTGCTACCAATAAATCCGTATTCACGGTCACCGTGTGCAGATTGGTTTAAGTTCATGAAGTCCATATCAATTGAATCCCATGGAATATCACGATTAAATTGTGTGTGCAAATGTAATAGTGGTTTTTTTAATGTTTTTAATCCAGCAATCCACATTTTAGCTGGTGAGAATGTGTGCATCCATGTAATTACTCCCGCACAGTTTTCATCAGCATTCGCTTCTAAGAATAAGCGACGAATAGCATCAGATTCTTTAACAACAGATTTAAATACCACTTTATACGAAACAGCTTCATCACTATCAATTCCAGCTGCGATTTGTTTTGAATGCTCTGCTACTTGTACTAGAACGTCTTCTCCATATAATAATTGACTTCCAGTAACAAACCAAAATTCATATTCTTTCGTCTTTAGCACAGGTATTCCCCCTAGGTAAGTTAGTTAGTATGAAAAATAATTGAATCTATTAAACTGAGTTTTACAGTATAAGAAGCGGGCACCATTCACTTTTTTCTGGCTAGCTACAGGTGCCATCCGCATTTTCTATCACTTTTGTCCGTAGTATGCGCCAGGTCCATGTTTACGGAGGTAATGCTTGTCTAATAAATATTGATCGATGAAGTCGATTTGTGGATTAAGTTGTAATGTGTGTAGTGCCATTTTCGCAACTTCCTCTAGCACAACTGCATTATGAACAGCTGCATCCGCATTTTTTCCCCAACAGAACGGAGCATGACCTGCAACGAGTACCCCTGGCATAGCTACTGGATCTATATTATTTTTTGTAAATGTCTCAATAATGACATTACCTGTTTCTAATTCATATGCTTCTGTGATTTCTTGTTGTGTTAATCGTCTAGTTACTGGAATATCACCATAATAATAATCAGCGTGTGTCGTACCGAGCGCTGGGATGGATCGTTCAGCCTGAGCCCAGCTTGTCGCCCATGGAGAATGAGTGTGAACAACTCCACCTATATCAGGGAACGCCTTATATAGAGCTATATGGGTAGCAGTATCGGAGGAAGGTCTTAAATTCCCTTCGACGATGTTTCCATCCAAATCAAGTACGACTAAATCTTCTAGTTTAAGAGCTTCATATTTCACACCACTTGGCTTAATAACAACAAGTCCTTCTTCACGGTCTATACCGCTTACATTTCCCCATGTAAAAGTGACAAGGCCATGTGCAGGTAGTGCTAAATTCGCTTCTAATACTTCTTGCTTTAGTTTTTCTAGCATTTTATTTCCTCCTGTTTAGACAAATAGAGGTGATGGAATGAACATAATAGTCACTAAGATAAATAGATGTAAGTATTTTTTAAGCTAACACTTTGCCTTTTTTAATTTTCTTTAATGTTTTCATAACATCATTTGCGCCGCGGCCAAAGTAATCATAAAGCTTAGAGTATTCGGCATAAAGTTGATCATAAACATCAACATTATCATTAATTGGTACGTATGTTTCATCTTTCACACGTCCCATTTCTTTCGCAGCATCCTCGATACTATCGTAGCCGCCCCGCTCACTACCTGCTGCAACTGCTCCAAACATAGCAGATCCTAATGCTGGTGTTTGAGAAGATGCAGAAATCTTAATTTCCATATTTAATACATCCGCATAAATTTGCATCATTAAGCTATTTTTCTCCGCGATACCACCACAAGCATAAACCTCATCAACTGGCACACCATTGTCACGGAAAGCTTCTACAATTGTACGAGTACCATAAGCAGTAGCTTCAATTAATGCACGATAAATCTCTTCTGGCTTTGTTAGTAAAGTTGCACCTAATAATACTCCAGTTAAATCTGCATCTACTAAAGTGGATCTATTTCCGTTCCACCAATCAAGCGCTAATAAACCGCTTTCACCAACTTCAAGTTTTCTTGCTTTCTCTGTTAGAAGCACATGGATGTTTACACCTTTTTCTTCCGCTTCTTTGTAATAGCTTTCTGGAACACAGTTTTCGATAAACCACTCGAAATGGTCACCAACACATGATTGTCCTGCCTCATAGCCCATATATCCAGGGATAACTCCATCTTCTACTACTCCACACATACCTGGTACAATTTCTTCTTTTTCGCCAAGTAAAATATGACATGTAGAAGTTCCCATAATCATTAATAGTTTTCCTGGTTCCGTTATTCCAACAGCCGGAACAGCGACATGGGCATCCACATTTGCAATAGCAATTGCAGTTCCTGGATTCAAGCCAATCATATTTGCTGCTTTTAACGTTAATTCTCCTGCTTTGGAACCAATTGGATAAATATCTTTAGATAGTTTTTCTTCTACAACATTTTCTAGACGTGGATCTAATGCTTTAAAGAAGTCTTTTGATGGATACCCTTCTTGCTTGTGCCAGATAGCCTTGTAGCCAGCTGTACAGCTATTCCGCTTAATCTCACCTGTCAATTGTGAAATGACCCAATCAGTTGCTTCTAGAATTTGATCTGCAGCTTCGTATATCTCTGGAGCTTCATTTAATATTTGCCATACTTTTGGTATCATCCATTCAGATGAAATTTTCCCTCCATAACGTTGAAGGAAAGCCTCTCCACGTTGTTCTGCAATTTCATTCAAGCGATTTGCCTCATCTTGTGCTGCATGGTGTTTCCATAATTTCACATAGCTATGAGGGTGCTTAACATATTCATCTAACATACAAAGTGGGGTACCATGCTCATCAATAGGTAAAACCGTACAAGCAGTAAAATCGATACCAAGCCCGATTACATCATCCTTCGATACACCAGATTCTTTCAATACTTGTGGAATCGTTTTCTGTAAAACTTCTAAATAATCATTTGGATGCTGTAATGCCCAATCATCTTCTAAACGTGTGACACCATCTGGCAAAAACTCGTCCATTACTCCGTGAGTATATTCTTTTACGGCAGTTGCAACTTCACGACCTGTTCCAATTTCAACAAGTACTGCACGACCTGATTGAGTCCCAAAGTCAACACCAATTGAATACTTCATGTCTAATATCCTCCTTCATTAAGGAAAGTTTTATTTTGCAAGAGTACAAGTTTCATGATTTACTTGTACGGATAACTTTAGTTTGATTTTATCATATTTATTATAATTTGCAATAATAATGCTAAAAAAACTGATAAGTATTTTGTATTTTTTTCTATTAATCTTTCAAGTTATAAAAGGCTGCTCTAGGAATAATCATCTTGCCCTAGAACAGCCCAAGCTTTTAATTTTCGTCTAATTCTGCTTTTAACTTCTCGATCTCAGGTCCTAGTTCTCTCATAGCTGCTTCTTCGATTTGGTTCAATACAGTTTTAGAATCAATATTTTTATCGATTGCTTCCGCGACACGGTCAATATAGATTGGCCAAGCTTGCCCATCTAGTGGTGTCAAACGACGTACTGGAATATCTTCATCAAGTGAATCGTACAACTTGTAATCTTGTTGCCCACCAAGATAATCATTTGTATGCTCTTGGTACCATGGTAAGGAAGTGATGTGCTTCCAAGCTGGTTGGATAGAATCTTCCACGAAGTGTTTCCAAGCTTCTTCTTTAATATTCATCCACTCAACTAATGCCCATGCAGCTTCTTTATTCTTACTTTGTGAAGGAATTACAAATGTAGATCCACCAAGTCCTACATTAAGTCCAAGTGGCATGGAAGTAGCTCTCCATTTACCTTCTTGTTCTGGGAATATAGCTCTAAGTTCACGTGCTCCAAAACTTCCGATTGGGAATGAAGCAACTTTACCTTGGTTCACTAATTGCTTACCTGCATCATCATAAAGGATAGAAATTTGTGGTGCCCAACCAATTTGAACTCCTTCTTTTACGAAGTCCAGTAGTTCAGCCATTTTATCATCATTTCTAGTCCAGTTATACTCTGAATCGAAGTAACCTACAGCATCACCATATTGGATAGCTGGTGAGTCACGCCATTCAAACATGTAAATTCCATTAGCTGCGAACGTTCTTGCAGCATCTAAAACGTTTTCAGGAGACTTTAAGAATTCACCTAATTCTTCCGGATCACTTGGAAGACCATATTGCTCATATATGTCCTCACGATAGTAGAATACACCTGGAGTTACATCCCAAGGAATACCATAGAGTTCTTCACCATCAACTGATTTCCAACGCTCCCAGTTATATTCAGATACCATATCTTTATATTTCCCTGCATTATATGGAGGTTGTAATAAATCTTCTAGTAAATTACCTGTAACATATCTAGGGAACTGGCCTTGCTCTACAAGTGCCACATCAGGAGCTCCGCTTCCTGCATTTAAAGTAGTTTGTAACTGGTCATGCATTTGACCAAATTCAAGACCAACAAGGTTTACCTTAACGTTTGGATAATCCTTATTGAATTCTGGAATGATTCCATCTTTATACAATGCTGGTTCCGCTTCCCCTGCAAATACCCAAAGTGTAATTTCTCCCTCTAGGTCTGAACCGAATGTTAATTGCAGCTCATCTTCTTTATCGTCATTCTTTTTTCCACCATCTTTAGATCCTGTATCAGTTCCTTTTGAACAAGCAGAAAGAACTAACATAAATACTAAAGATAAAATGATAATACTAAATTTTTTCTTCAAAACATTCTCCCCCTTATATTTTTGTTTTGAATTACATACAGTTTTATCTACCTCTATCTATCACCCCTTTCAAAATAGAACATGTAGTCACTAACGCATACGTACATGTTGTACTACTTCGAAATAATTACCTTTTCCCTATCACGTGTCATAAGCACTAATAAGCGCTTACATTTTTGATAAATTAGAAGAGTAGTAAAACTTACTCCTATATTAAGTCCTTTTGTCGTATGTTGTCAACTACATTTTTCAAAAATTGCTCTTATTTAACAATAATTGCACATCAAACCTATCATTCTAGCAATACTTGTACGTATAAACAGTGAATAATCTAAATATAATTACCTAGACTTTATAGTCTATACAAGAACATATTATTCTATTACTAAATACTTATTAGCAATTTCTAAATCTACACCAAACCAGACTTTCGAACTATCACGTCAGCCTGATTCAGTGATTAGTATGGAATTACTCAAATTAATTTGTATCTGGGCCGGGAACACCAAAATTAGGAGTCCCATCTTCATTCCATGTAAAAACTTTTGCTCTTGCATGTCGATTCGGATCCCATAATGGGTCACCTTCGATTTCTTTATAGCTTCGAGCATGATAAATCAAAACATCTTCTCCATTTTCTGAAACTGTAAAACTATTATGTCCTGGACCATACTGGCTTGTTTCTTCATTAGTTTCAAATACTGGAGTTGGACTTTTTGTCCAAGATGTTGGATCTAGCAAATCGCTATCTTCATCTGCAGATAATAAACCCATACAATAATTATGATCTGTTTTACTAGCAGAATAGGAAATAAAGATTTTACCATTTCTCTTTAAGACTGCTGCACCTTCATTTACTTTAAAACCAATTACTTCCCAAGGTAGGTCGGGTTTAGAGATCATCACTTGTTTTGTACTAAGGGTCCAAGGGTTTTCCATTTTGGCGATATATAGATTGGTATTTCCTCCTATTTTAGGATCATGCTGTGCCCAAACGTAATAGCGCTCGCCCTTATGTTCAAATTGTGTCGCATCAAGTGAGAATGAATCCCAATCTGTTTTTACCTGCCCCTTTTCAATCCATTCTCCTTCTAACGGGTTTTCAGAAGCATTTTCAAGTGCATACATCCGGATGTCAAAGATTTGGTCTGCTCTTCCTGCAGCAAAGTATATGTACCATTTCCCATCACAAAAATGAATTTCTGGTGCCCAAATATTAGCACTCATTGGTCCACTTTCATATTTTTTCCAAACAGTAACAGGTTCTGCATCTGCTAATCCATGTATTGTTTTCGCTCTTCGAACTTCGATTCGATCATACTTAGGAACCGATCCAGTAAAATAATAGTAGCCATCTGTGTGCTTATAAACCCAAGGATCTGCCCGTTGCTCGATAAGCGGGTTTTTATATGTCGTTAATTGTTTTTGTGCCATGTCCATTCTCCCCCTATTTGGTTCATTCATTTTTTTATACGGACAACCATTTATTAAAAGAATTAGACAAATTCTAATTCTTTATTAATAAATCTCAGCATTGTAAAGCGCTCTCGTAACTGATGAGCTTCTAACATACTCCTTGATATTAATTCATCTTCAATCCCTAATTCGTATGGAGTAGTTTCACCACCAACTTGCTCAATTAGCTTTTCAATAAAAGCAGGCTGCGGGATATTATTTACAATTGATTTAATCTCACTTTTATTTTGTTCTACTTTACTTCTAATCTCATTATTTTTTATTTCACGTGTATTAACTAATACCGCACTTATCTCTTCCTTATATAGTTGGGCAATAATAGCCGTTGTCACAGCAACTTTAGCTCCATGTAATACTTGTGCTCGCTTCTTTTGTAAGAAATCCATTTCCCAATAGTGAGACAAATGATGTTCTCCTCCAGAAGCTGGATGAGATTGTCCAAAAATCAGCATCGCTATTCCAGATAAAATTAATGATTCAATAAGTACCGTAATTCCTTTTTCTTGGTGTATGGCGATACTATCTTTATTTGCAATACATTTTTCAAGTGCTTCTTTTGTTAAAGATTCTACTAGAGGACAATATGGCTCATCATTTAGTAACACACCAAATTTCCAATCGGCTAGAGAAGTAAATTTAGCAATCATATCTCCAAAGCCAGCTGCAATCATCTCGTCTGGAGCTTTTCTTAATATATTAATATCTGCAAAAAGGGCTATCGGTGCTACAGTTTGTACCGTTTGTTTGAAACCCCTTACAATTATTGGTGCACCTAAAGAAGTAAATCCATCAACGGATGGCGCAGTCGGAATAGATATAAATGGTTTACCGATTTTTCCACTACAAAATCTCGTTATGTCATGTATCGTACCAGATCCAACAGCAATTAGAGCATCTACTTCATGTTGATAATTTAGTAAAACCTGGACAATAGACGTTTCATTTGCTAATACAGTTCCAGATTCATCAGCTTCAATTTTACATATTGTATAAGAAATTTGTTGTGATGAATCTAAAATATTACACAATTTGGAACCAGCTGCTTCATACGTATTGTCATCTACGACTATTAACACATTTTGAATACCTTTGGATTCCATATATGGTACGGATTGTTCTAAAGCATCATGTGCAACAATAATCTTCTCAATTGGAATGGAATGATGTATATTTCCACATGTACAAGTTGCCATTTCTTTTGTAATGTCTACTAATCTATTATTCATTTCTTGCACCAGGTAGTAGACTTGATTTATTCATCATTAAAGCCATTTATTACCTTCCTTTCTACTACATCTCTCCTATCAAATAGATATATCATTACCTTTAATATAAATATCTTGTGCAGACATGTCAATCTCATTTTGTTCATTTTCATACAAATTCTGTGCACAATCATGTATAATAGTGATTAAATATCAGTACATGATTGAAGAACTGAAAGCAGGGATCGAATGGAAAAGCCAACTAAGTATATGATGGTTATAGATAAAATAAAAGAATGGATTGATAATGGCGATATAAAACCAGGTGAAAAAATTTATTCTGAAAATGAAATGGCCAAGATGTTTAATGTAAGTCGACATACAATTCGGCAAGCAGTAGGAGAACTTGTTCATGAGGGACTTTTATACCGAGAACAAGGTGCGGGTACTTTTTGCTCATCTACTCCTAAATCAAAAAATAATATATCCGATCAAACGAATGTGGAAAAACTACGTGGGAAAAATATTGGAATTATTACAACCTATATCTCCGATTACATATTCCCATCCATTATTCGTGGAATGGAGTCATATTTATCATCTAAAGATTATTCATTAATACTAGCAAGTACAGACAATGATATTGAAAAAGAAAAGCAATGTTTAGAAGCGATGCTAAAACGCAATATCGATGGGTTAATTATTGAACCAACAAAGAGTAGTTCATACAATCCAAATATGCATTACTATTTAGAACTTGAGCAGAAAAATATTCCTTATTTAATGATTAACCAATTTTATTCACAGTTACAACCACCACATATCATTTTAAATGATGAAAAAGGTGGATTTATTGCTACAGAACATTTAATTAAGAATGGTCATGAAAAAATCATCGGTATATTTAAAACCGATGATTTACAAGGGGTGTATCGTATGAAAGGATTCATACGAGCATTTCGACAAAACCAAATACCATTTTTTAATGAAATGATGATTTCTTATTCTACAGAAGACTTAGATCACGTCTTGAAAGAAAAACTAGAGAATTTATTTGCGGATACGAATAATCTTCCTACTGGAATTGTTTGTTATAACGATACCATCGCACTTTTAGTGATAAATATTTTACGTGAAAAAGGCATTAATGTACCGGATGACGTGTCAGTTGTTGGATATGATGACTCCTACCTATCAGAAGCATCTGAAATAAAACTAACATCTATCACACATCCAAAGATGCAAATGGGAATCGATGCAGCAAAATGGATTGTCTCCACAATCGAAAACAATAATAACAACGAACAAACATCCATTATCTATGAACCTGAACTTGTTATACGTAACTCAACAAAGAAAATAAATTAAGAGTATAGGATGTAAAAATCCTCGAAAAAATAAGCCAAAAGAACTTGAATTTAAATTCAAGTTCTTTTGTTTTTTCCTTTTGAGTAGAAAACATGGTTTAATTTCCAACCAACTCTCCTGTGAATACATCTGTTACTATTTATCAGTTACGAATCTTTCTATAAAAATGAAATTATTTTAATATATAACAATCACGGAAAATAATATTACACTTAACACTTTGATTAATATGGGAATATCATACCTTCCATAATGTTGATTGGAGTGAAAGGCGCGAGACTCCTACCATGAAAATAAAGTTCTAAAATATGGAAAAATGGCAATACTAAAGTAGACGCAGCTCATTCAAAAAAAAAAAAAAAAAAAAAATCGAGAGCGCCAAATGGATATTGTCATATTTGTTCGATATTAAGATGCGTTTTGTTCCTTAATATCCACAATGTATCCTAGACTTTCTAGTCGGCGAAGTGAATTTCTTACAATAGATTTTTCTCTTTGTTTATCAAAGTAATCTTCTCCTAAATCTATATACATTTCCTTACGGGTTATTAAATAATAGGAGATACGTAAAATTGCATGCGCCACTACAACTACTGCTCGTTTTTTACCTTTACGTGCAGCAGTACGTCGATAAAGTGCTCCAAGATAATTTTTTGAACCTCGTACTGAA
>VEFU01000062.1 GCA_007679095.1 Paenibacillus bovis | reverse complement strand
TGAGGCTTTTTTTGATACCTCGCTATAAGCTCTCTGGAACCCCTGGCATAGCCAGGGGTTTTCAAAAGATACAAAAAGAGCTGTCCAAAATTCACTTTTTTGGACAGCATTTCTTTTTATATCTCCCATTCATCCAATGAATGGACTACATATGTAGGTTGAATATTTTTCTCTGCAAGTATTTCTTTTGTTGTTACTCCAGTATGAACTAATAACGTATCTAAGCCAGAATGAATACCAGCTAAAATATCAGTATCATAATTATCTCCAACCATTATTGTCTCTTCTTTAGAAAGCCCCAATTTTTCAAGAGCTTGATCCACTATAATGGAATGTGGTTTTCCGATAAAAATTGGATCTGTCTGTGTAGACACACTAATAACGGAAGTTAAGGAACCATTTCCTGGCAATAGACCTCGTTCTGTTGGTAAGGCAATGTCACCGTTTGTGGAGATGAACATTGCACCTCCTCTAACTGCTAAACAAGCTACAGCTAACTTATGGTAATTAATTTCACGATCTAGACCTATGACAACTGCTTCTGGTTTGTCTTCTGTGATAGTAAAGCCTTTTTCCTGTATTGCAGTAATAATACCTTCTTCCCCGATTACATACACTGAACAATCAGGCTTTTTATCATATAAATAATTTGCAGTCGCCATCGAAGTCGTAAATACTTGATCCGCTGATGCATTAATACCGAATGATTGTAAGTGTTCCGCTACTTTCTCAGGTGTTTTCGTTGAATTATTCGTAACATAAAGATAAGGAATTCCTTTTCTTTCAAGTCTTTCAACAAATGTAATAGCAGCATCAATTTTTTCTGTCCCACGATACATTGTGCCATCAAGGTCGATTAAATACCCTTTATACTCTTTCAATACTAATTCTCCTCTATATCATTTATTTTCTAAACGCTGAAATTGGACCAAGTTCATCTGTTAAATATGTTCGAACTGCTGATGGGAATTGTTGTAAATCCGTTAAAACTGTGTATATCATATCTTCCAAATTTTGATAGTCCACTTCTTCATAATGTTGAACAAGCATCTTTCTATACGAGATTAATTTCTTTAATTCCGATGCTAAAGATAAAGTGACTACTTTTTCATCTGTAAGAATATCCACAATATCCTCATAGCTACCTGGGTCTCTCATAATAAAACCGTCAATCATTGCATTACCTACATCAAGAATTGAATCAATGACTGTATGTACTATTCTTTCCAAGGCAGCCCTTTCAATATTTGAATTCCAATTTGTATGTGTATTTAATAAAGTTAACTGTTTTTCAAAAAACTGTAATTTTGCTTCTATTTTTTCACGATCGACAAAATACATAGTACCGCCCCTCTCCATCCTTATTTTATCAAATGTACGTGTATGTGTCGATTAATGCCAGATTAAGTCAGAGAAGAAGTATGTAAATTTACAGTTAGGCTACATTAAAAGAAAAGGAGGGTAAAAAGATGAATCATGATACCGAGAAAGAATACAGTGATGTTTCAAATGTAGAAGTTCAAAGAAACTTTGTTATTCCAGAAGAGTTACCAGAAGGTGCCTACGGTGCTCCACGAGGTAAAAATTCTCCAGTAGAGAATAAATCAACTGCTTGGAAGAAGGATCAACGTTCCTATAGTGCATTTAATTATGAATTTAAATCACTACATGATAACCCTCGCAAAGCTGAAGGTTCTCATCCACCCCATGATAATCCTGATGGAAAAAATGATGCTCCTTTTGAGGATGCATAACAAATTATATTCATATAAAAAAAGCCGAACTAAGTTGAAAATCAAAAATAGTTTGGCTTTCAATAACGTATATACTTTTGTAAACCGTTTTATTTCTCCACTTTCTTTAATACAAAATAGGCACAACCGAAATTACAGTATTCATATAAATACTCTGTCAATGTTCCTATTTTTGCATCATATGGTGCTTTATTATTTTTATCTGAGAAGAAGCCTTTTAAACGTAATTGACCATATCCCCAATCACCAACGATATAGTCATATTTCGTTAAAACATCACTAAACCTGTCTTTAAAAGCTTCTTCATTGTACCCATTACGAAATTCCTCGACTAATTCATATTGTCGGTTATTAATAGTAATCACTTTCTTACCTCCGCCTCTAACATCCTAATTTAGATTATAACGTATTCCCCAACATTTACTAACAAAAAAAATTTTTTTTTGCACATTCTACAATAGAGGAGGTGTAGTAGATGAAGCCTAGAATTTTCACAACTATCATTCTTAGCTCCACGTTACTTTTTGCATGTAATAATAATGAACAAAATGAGGCCGGTCAAAACGGAATATATCATAATAATGGTTCCACTATTAACCAGAATGAACAAGCAGATGATTACAATCCAAATCAAACGAATACAGAACAATTTGGATTTGTTCGACAAGTAAAAAATCCAGTGCAAAATGATACTAACCACTTATTTGTTGAACAGAAAAAAGTTAACAAAAGATTAAATCGAGAAGAAACAGCAAACAATATAAGTAAATTATTAGTTACACTACCTAATGTACATGATGCAAGTGTTCTTGTAACAGATGAAGAAGTACTCGTTGCTTATATCATTCAAGACACGCAACCTGAAACAAGAATTAAAACAGCTAGATTAGTGAAAGCAATGGCAAGTAATATGGTTGCTGATTGGTATCACGTATATTTAACAGATGATCCTGCCATAAGACAAGATGTAAAAAATATTGCTTCGATGAACTCATTTTCCCGAGACAAAGATGAAACTGTAAAAGATACAGTAAATTTAATGGTAGAACGCTCACCACAGGGGGACAAAGTTCTTGATAAACAATGGTTGGATAAAAACAAGTAAATACAACACTTGGCTAAGTCATTACCTTAAAGTGACTAGCCAAGTATTTGAATTTTGATGAAAAGAGGTTCACATATTCATGAAAAAAATAATCATGTTTGCAGTCCTCTTTACATTCTTTTTTCCATCTATGAATGGACTTGCCCAAAAGTTATCACAAGAAGAAATTTTTCAACAAAGGATGGATATATACAAAAGGGTAGAGGAAAGATCTGGAGTTCCTTGGTATTATTTGGCTGCAATAGATCAATTCGAGCGTAGCATTCGCTATGTCCGAAAGGATCTACCTGACCCAGATCAAATTATTGGCTATTACATTCCTGCAGAAAAATGGGCTGGACCTGCAAATCCAAACCCCGATGATGTTAATCCAATCTCAATTGAAATTTTTGGAGGTATTGGTCTCGATGGAAATAAGGATGGTAAAGTAGATCGAAAAAACGGGGAGGACTTACTATTCACACTTGCACAATATCTGAAAAAATACGAAATGAATGATACAGATTTTCGAATTGCTTTATGGAATTATTATAAACGTGATCAATCTGTTCGTTCCGTTATGACTAACGCAAATATTTATCGTCATTTTAAGCGAATAGACTTAGATGGAAAATCATTTCCCATCCCTAGAGGATATAATTACTCCTACAAAAATACATGGGGAGATAGAAGAGGATGGGGTGGTCGAAGGATCCATGAAGGTACCGATATTTTCGCTGGCTATGGAGCACCTGTTAGAGCAGTAGCTTACGGGGTAGTCGAACTAAAAGGATGGAATAAATATGGTGGCTGGCGTATTGGTATACGTGATTTAAATAACACCTACCATTACTACGCTCATTTAAATGGATTTGCAAAGGATTTATCGGTAGGTGACATTGTAGAACCCGGAACTGTCATTGGAAGTGTAGGAAGCTCTGGTTATGGTCCACCAGGGACATCTGGAAAATTCCCACCCCACCTTCACTTTGGAATGTATAAAGATAATGGAATTAACGAATGGTCCTTTGATCCATACCCACATTTGCGCTTATGGGAAAGACAAAGTAATAAGAAGAAAAAATGATAATAATATGATGCGATATATGTATAAGATGAATAAAAGCCAAACTATTGCTTAAGATAGTTTGGCTTTATTATTCTCTATGATGGACATTGTGTTACCTGAGGTGCAAATAAGGTTGTGCTGCAGATGGAGCGCTGCGTGACCTCCTCTTCTTTTTGCTAGGAGGGCACGTTGAAGCAGCTTGCGTTACCTCTTTGACCTTTTTCTTCTCGAGCTGGGCACGATGAACGCTCTTGCGTGACCGCTCCAAGCTTATTCTCCTCGAGGCGGGCACGATGGACGACCTTGCGTGACCACCTTTCATCTTTTCCTCTCGTGGTGGGCACGATGGAGCAGCTTGCGTTACCTCTTTGACCTTTTTCTTCTCGAGTTGGCACGATGAACGCTCTTGCGTGACCACCTTTCATCTTTTCCTCTCGTGGTGGGCACGATGGAGCAGCTTGCCGTTACCTCTTTGACCTTCTTCCTCTTGAGGTGGGCACGATGAACGAGGCTGCGTGACCTCTTAAAACTTTTTCTCCTTGAGGAGGGCGTGATGAGCAGCTTGCGTGACCAACTTTGACCTTCTTCCTCTTGAGGTATGCACGATGGACGATCTTGCGTGACCACTCCAAGCTTTTTTCTTCTCGAGGTGGGCACGTTGAACAAGCCAGCGTGATCGCTCTACTCTTTTTCTCCTCGAGCAGAGCACGATGTATCCGCCTACGTTCCCTCCTCTACCATTTTTTTCTTCAAGGAGGGCACGTTAGAACCCGCTATCTTGATCTCGTAAGAGATTTTACAAGTAAGGAGAGCACGTGACCTGACGGTACGTGCTCTCCTCCTCATCCATTTCTAATTATAATATTTTTTCTTTATCCAATTGTATTCAAATTTTTCCTTTTCCATAAAATTAATACGGAACACAGTAGCAAAATCGCAATTGTAACTAATCCTAATAACGTATTATTTGTAAACCCTATTACAATATATCCCATTGCCGAGATTAGTCCGGTTAGTATTGCATACGGTAGTTGGGTCATTACATGATCCATTAAATTACTACCTGCGCCAGTTGACGAGAGAATTGTTGTATCAGAAATTGGTGAACAATGATCGCCCATGACCGCACCTGCTAAGACAGCAGCTAGTGTCGGTAAAAGTAAAGAACTGTCTGTAACCATAATAATTTGACTTGCTATAGGTAATAATATTCCAAATGCTCCCCAAGAAGTTCCTGTTGCAAATGCCATTACAGCAGCACCAATAAACAAAATTACTGGTAGGAAGCCAACATGTAAGTTTGAGCTTTCAACTAAGCTCCCTAGATACACTCCTGTGCCCAATAAATCTATTAATGTAATCAAAGCCCAGGCGAAAAATAATATTAAAACTGCAGACATCATCGATTTCACACCACTAACAAAAGCAGTAGATAATAACTTTGGTTGCACCGTCTGATATTTTTTAGATTGAATGAAAAATAACATGATGATTACTAATAAACTAATAATCCCACCAATTACAAGCGATAGCGCAACATCGGCATTACCAAAAATGTTCATTAACGTAATCTCATCCGAATTTTGAATTCCACTCCAAATGATCGCCCCTATTGTACCTATAAATAGAGCGATAATTGGCCAAAGCAAATCTCTCACTCGACCTTTTTCACTTACAGGAATGTCGATTTGCACTTCACCTGGTATTGTTTTGTTTTCGTCATATGGTATTCCTGTAGCAATTGTCTGTTCTTCATGTTTTTTCATACTACCAAAGTCAACATTAAGAATAGCAATGACAAACACAAATATTAACGTTGTCCAAACATACAAATTCATTGGAATCATTTGTATAAAAGCAGTGAATACAGACATATCCGTAATTTGATGCGTTGCAAAAACTGTTGCTAATATCCCCATAATATAAGCACCCCAACTTGAAATTGGAGATACAACACATATAGGTGCGGATGTAGAATCAATGATATATGCTAACTTTGCTCGTGATATACGATGTCTATCTGTGATTGGTCTGGCAACTTGTCCAACTGCAAGTGCGTTAAAATAATCATCAATGAAAATGATAATGCCCAAAATCGCAGCTAAAAGTTGAGCTCCTTTCCGATTTTTCACTTTTGTAATAGCCCATTCACCAAAAGCACGGCTTCCTCCAACCATGTTGATTAAGACCGTAATAACTCCAAGGATAAATAAGAATAATACAATATAAATATTCCACGTATTTAATGAACCATCATCTATGAAAATTCCTTTAATTGCATCCCATAGATAAATTGCAGAGTTTTTGATACTCCCTTGCCCTAATAATAATGCTGAAGCAATAATTCCCGTCCCGAGAGACAGTAGCACTCTTTTTGTTAATATAACCATAACTATTGCCAAAATAGGCGGTAGTATGGACCATATTGTGTTTTCCATTGATAATACCCTCCTGTATAATGTCGCAACAAAGTTGGACGAATAAACAGTCACGGCAGAAAAAGAACATAAAAAAGAGTAATGATAGAGATCTATCATTACTCTTGTAATGTAATGGTTCTCCATCGTGATCTGTAGCTCCCCATATTTAGTAGATACTAAATACGAGAGTGTTACTCTTATTCAAAGCAACACCAACGAGAAATAGCTGACAATATTACTCGCTTCGGCAAATGAACCTTTCCATTGTGGTCATTGTTGTCATCCTCACACAACTTACTCATTTCATTCGCGCCTCTACCCCATCCGATTGATAAGGTTAATATACAATTTGTTATTCTAATATAATATATCATGCATTACACTCTAAAGCAAATACTATGGAGTGGAATCTGTTGGCAATTGTATAGATGGACTTAAACTAGTATTTCCATTATAAAATTGCGGTACTTCCCCAGGAAAATAGCCTATCGCAATTGGGACCTTTTGATGCACAGTAGCTATGTCAGACGCAAAAGGAATAATAATTTCAATGTTCACTTCTATTTCTATCATAACTGTAATAAAAGCATTATTGATAGGATGATATTCTACTACCGGTTTTACATTGGTGCGCACATTCCCAATTGCAGTAAACTTTATTGGGATTCTAGGACCCAAGTTTCCAAGTAAAGCATTATTTGTCGCCTGTCCAAGAGGAAAGGAATATACGATCCCTTCCTCTTTACTTGTTTTATCATAATCAAACTTAATTGCAGAATCAGTTTCCAACGTTGCTAGATCACCTGTTTCTGCATATTTAATATTTTGCTGAATTGCTTTCGCAAGGTCTGACTGTGCCTTATTAATTATATCTGTTTTAAATATGACGGCTGAACCACCAGATCCATTCGGGACAATCTCAGCAATTTCTCTAATATCCTTCACATTAGGTACTACGTCTGCCACTGCTTTATCTATCACCATTGGTGCAATTTTCTTTGTTGTTGATTCTGCATAACTTTGTAATGTGGGCTTCATCCCTTTATTCACTATCCAGAGCCCTAAAGCTGTAGAAAAAATAAAAAACACAAAAGTTAGTAGCAATACGTATCGAAACGGCAAAGGGCCGCGGCGTATCTTTCGAGCTCGAAATACAGCCAAAAAAAATCCCTCCCTTACAAGCAAATGTATGCATGAAAGAGGGATGGTAGGATAATTTTATTTAAATATATCTTTTCATTTTTACATCATTTTTAATAATGCTTCTTTACCAATCATACCTTTTTTTATACCTAATTTTTCAGCCGCTACTGTTACTGACTCAAGTGGAGCATCCAGAAGTTGTTCAATGGTTTTGACTCCGACTGCTCTTCCCGATATAATTTGTCGATCTAAAAGTTTCGTATTGAGTAAATGTACATCAAGTGCACCACACATAATGTACCCTTTATCGTTTGATATTGTAAGCAAGGTAGTTTTTGGTAAAAATACAGTTGTTGCTATGAACGTATGTCCTTCGATTATAACTGGTTCTACATTTACCATTTACATTCACTCCTTCCAATACCATATAGTATGTCTAGAGTGAATAATAGTTTACTGAAGATTTCTGTTGAAACTAAAACTGTACTATTGACTATATAGACATTTTTTTTAATTTCCATTCCAAAATATCTCGAAGAAATTCTGGCATTAAATATTGCTTTATTTGTGAACGTTGAATTTCTGGAAAAAATTTTCCGAATGTGAACATATCTGTTGTTGCTAGCTTATACATGTTCTCAGGCTCTAACGGTTTTTGATTAATAAAAACCTCATTATTGTCTATGACTACGCCTTTAGTAACGAAGTTTCCCATTACAGATCCTCTAAAACCGAGACCAATAACTGGTAATTCGGACCAACTTTCATCTTCAGCATGTAAAAGAATTTCTTTTAACTCCGCACCTGATAATTCAACTATACACGGGTTAATTGGATGAGGAAGCATCTGGTGCAAATCATATTTTGTAATTCTTCCACTGTTTAATGGGGTTAACACAACTCCGGAATTAATTAAAGTACAATCTGCATTACACCATTCATGGAGAGCTTCACATAATAATTCAGCTAATGGTGATGGTTCTTTCCAAGAGAACGATAGACTATTATCCATATATGTCACTGTTTCATTCAGCAGCTGTTTTCCTTTATCAAGAAAGGATTGTATTTTTTCCTCTTCATCTTGAACTGAAGGTAATAACTCCGTTTCATATAAAGTTGCTTCCATTTGTATGCTGTTTTGAATCTCTAATTGTACATACCCAACATAACGCCCATACTTCCCCGCAGCAGCCATGAAGGCATTATCCGTTTGCTTCCCTTCCAGAAAATAATGATGTGTATGTGCACCTAGGATTAAATCAATCTCTGGATATTGCTCAGCTATTTTTTCATCATCATGTATTCCTAAGTGAGATAACAAAATTATCATATCTGTTTTATCTTTCATCTCATTGATTTGCATCGTTAATTCTGTAAAGGGTTCCGATAATTCCCAACCAAGTAATCCATATAATTTTTTATAATATGTAGTAACAGCAGTTACTCCTATTCTAGTGCCCTTTTTCGTTTCGTAAATCTGATAAGGTAACACCCAATCTGGCCGTTTTTGTTCAGGTAAATATAAGTTAGCAACAATCACATCAAAATTAGCTTCTTCATACAATGATGCAAGCCCTTGATGCGGCATCGTAATACCTTCATTGTTTCCAATTGTAACAGCCGTATATTGTGCATTGTTTAGTAATTTTGTGTTACCCTTTCCCATCGTCGCTTCTGTATATGGATGAAAACGGTCGGAAAAGTCACCGATATCAAAAAGAAATACGTCTTCTCCCTCAAGTTCATGTTGTTGCTTCCGTTGATTAATAAATGCTTCAATTCGAGGCCAATTTTCAAAATGACTATGGAGATCGTTTGTATGATAAATATGAATTTTTTCAGTCATAATAAATACACTTCCATATCTTAGAGCACATATTTATATTCTTCATTGTAGCGAATAACATAAGAATTTTCATCTAGTAAAAAAAATAAAAAACCTGCCAAGCAAAAAAATGCCTGACAGGTATCATAGATGTAGTTCGATTAACCGATACTACCTTCCATTTCGAATTTGATCAATCTATTCATTTCAACCGCATATTCCATAGGAAGTTCTTTTGTAAATGGCTCAATGAAGCCCATTACAATCATTTCTGTTGCTTCTTGTTCAGAAACACCACGGCTCATTAAGTAGAATAGTTGTTCTTCAGATACTTTAGAAACTTTCGCTTCGTGTTCCAATGAGATATTGTCATTCAGAATCTCATTGTATGGAATCGTATCAGATGTAGATTGATTATCCATAATCAAAGTATCACACTCGATATTGGAGCGTGCACCATCTGCTTTACGACCGAAATGAACAATACCACGGTATGTTACTTTACCACCATGCTTGGAGATGGATTTAGAAACAATAGAGGATGAAGTATTTGGTGCTAAATGCATCATTTTCGCACCTGCATCCTGATGTTGCCCTTTACCAGCAAGCGCAATGGATAATGTCATACCACGTGCACCTTCCCCTTTCAGGAAAACAGCAGGATATTTCATTGTCAATTTCGAACCAATATTACCATCAATCCATTCCATTGTTGCGCGTTCTTCACAAACTGCACGCTTCGTTACAAGGTTATACACGTTATTTGCCCAGTTCTGAATAGTTGTATAACGGCAGTATGCGTCTTTTTTAATGATAATCTCTACTACAGCGCTGTGTAGGGAGTTTGTTGTATAAACTGGTGCTGTACATCCTTCTACATAGTGTACAGATGCACCTTCATCTACGATAATAAGTGTTCTCTCAAATTGCCCCATGTTTTCTGAGTTAATACGGAAATATGCTTGGAGCGGAGTATCCACTTTTACACCTGGTGGTACATATATAAAAGATCCACCAGACCAAACTGCAGAGTTTAATGCAGCAAATTTATTATCAGAAGGAGGGATTACAGTTGCCCAATGCTCACGGAAAATATCTTCATTTTCTTTTAATGCAGAATCTGTATCTTTAAAAACAATTCCCATCTCTTCTAAGTCTTGTTTCATATTATGATATACAACTTCGGATTCATATTGAGCTGAAACACCAGCAAGGTATTTTTGTTCTGCTTCTGGAATCCCAAGCTTGTCAAATGTTTGTTTAATTTCTTCCGGTACTTCATCCCAGCTTCTTTCTGTTTGCTCAGATGGTTTTACATAGTATCTAATTTCGTCAAAGTTAAGAGAATTTAAATCTCCACCCCATTGTGGCATTGGCATTTTGTAAAACTGCTCCAATGATTTAAGACGGAAATCGAGCATCCATTGTGGCTCTTCTTTCATTTTGGAAATTTCCTTAACGATTTCTGGAGTTAGTCCACGTTCAGAACGAAATACGGAAACGTCTTTGTCACTAAATCCATATTTGTAATCGCCGATTTCAGGTGCCTTTTTAGCCATTGATCATTCCTCCATTTCCTATTTTTGTTCAGCCAATCCTTTTTCCATTGCTTTCCACGCAAGTGTTGCACACTTAATGCGAGCTGGAAATTTAGAAACGCCTTGCAACGCTTCAATATCACCTAGGTCAACTGAATCATCAAGTTCATAATCATTTCCTTGGATCATTTCGGAGAAGATTTGGGAAAGTTTCATTGCTTGTTCTACGTTCTGACCAATAATAGTTTGCGTCATCATCGATGCAGAGGCCATAGAAATAGAGCAACCTTCCCCTTCGAACTTCGCATCCGTAACCTTTCCATCCTTAACCTTCATTGTCAGATGGATCCGGTCTCCACATGTCGGATTATTCATATCGACTGTCAAGCTGCCATCTGCAAGGCTGCCTTTGTTGCGCGGGTTTTTATAATGATCCATAATTACTTGGCGGTAGAGGGTATCCAGGTTATTAAAAGCCATTCGTAAAATACTCCTTTGTTCTGACAAGCCCTTCTACAAGCTTATCAACGTCTTGTTCCGTGTTATACAAGTAAAAACTTGCTCTTGCAGTTGCAGATACGTTTAGCCATTTCATCAAAGGTTGTGCACAATGATGACCAGCACGTACCGCAATTCCTTCTGCATCTATTACTGTAGCTACATCGTGTGGATGTACGTCTTCTAAATTAAAAGTAACTACTCCAGCACGGTGCTCTGTTTTTTGTGGTCCATAAATTGTAAGACCTTCAATAGCAGACATTTTCTCCAATGCATATGCTGCTAGTTTATGTTCATGTTCCAGAATATTTTCCATTCCAACTTCATTTAAAAAGTCGATTGCAGCCCCTAATCCAATTGCACCTGCAATGATTGGTGTACCTGCTTCGAATTTCCATGGTAGCTCTTTCCAAGTAGATTCTTGAAGACCAACAAAATCGATCATCTCACCACCAAATTCAACTGGCTCCATGTTTTCAAGTAACTCTTTTTTACCATAAAGAACCCCAATTCCTGTCGGACCACACATTTTATGTGCTGAAAATGCAAAGAAGTCACAATCTAAATCACGCACGTCCACTTTCATATGAGGAGTACTTTGAGCACCATCCACCACCATGATTGCACCATTTTCATGAGCAATAGCTGCAATTTCCTTAATCGGATTAATTACACCAAGTACATTGGAAACTTGCATGATGGATACTATTTTTGTATTTGAGGTGATTGTAGCGCGAGCATCATCAAGTGATATCGTTCCATCTGGTTGGAGAGGAATATACTTTAGAATTGCTCCTGTTTGCCTTGCAACTTGTTGCCAAGGAATAATATTACTATGGTGTTCCATATAAGTAATGACAATTTCATCGCCTTCTTGAAGATTATCTCTTCCGTAACTCGCTGCGACTGTATTTAATGCGGTAGTAGTACCGCGTGTGAATATAATTTCTTCTCTTGACGCTGCATTGATAAATTTACGTACTTTATCACGAGCATCTTCATATTTGTCAGTGGCTTTCGTACCAAGAGTATGAACACCCCGATGCACATTCGAATTGTAGCCTTTATAATATTCCTCTAAAGTCTCAATTACTTGTAACGGCTTTTGTGAGGTCGCTGCGCTGTCCAAATAAACGAGCGGATTTCCGTTCACCTCTTGGTCGAGAATAGGAAATAATTTGCGAACCTCAGCAACATTCATTATTGAACTTTCCTTTCAATAATGGCTGTTAACTGATCTTTTACAGCTTCAATTGGTAGTTTTTCTACAACTGGTGATAAGAAACCATGAATAATTAAGCGCTCTGCCTCTGCCTTCGTAATACCACGGCTCATTAAATAATATAATTGTAAAGGATCTACGCGGCCTACTGAAGCTGCATGACCTGCCATAACATCATCTTCATCAATTAGAAGAATAGGGTTTGCATCGCCACGTGCCTTTTCACTTAACATTAGTACGCGAGATTCTTGAACAGCATTAGATCCAGAAGCACCTTTTTCTATTTTTCCAATTCCATTGAAAATAGAAGATGCAGAATCCTTCATTACACCATGTTTTAAAATGAAGCCTTCTGTATTTTTCCCAAAATGAACAATACTTGTTGTAAAGTTTTGCGTTTGTTTTCCTCTACCTACAACAACTGTTTTTGCATCACTATTAGAGCCATCGCCCATTAGGTTTGTAATATTTTCAAAGATTGTGTTGCCATCATTCATCATGCCGAGTGCCCAATCAAGTTGTGCATCACGACCAGTTACACCACGACGGTTAACATAAACAGTCGATCCTTCTGGTAGTGTATCAACTGCTCCGATGACAACTTTCGCATTATTGTTTGCAAATACTTCAGAGATAATGTTAACAACACCATCTACTTCCTCGTGAGTTGAAAGATAATTTTCTACAAATGTAACAGAACTATTATCATCTGCAACAACGATAACATGGTTAAACATTGCAGCTTCTTTATCATCAGAGATATAGATTGCTTGAATCGGTTCCTTTACTTCCACATTTTTCGGAACGTATAGGAATACCCCACCGTTCATTAAAGCAGCATGATAAGCTGTTAATTTATGTTCATCAACTTTTACAGCATCTTTCATGAAATATTTTTGAACTAAGTCACCGTGTTCTTTTGCTGCTGTAATAATATCAGTGAAAATAACACCTTGTGCTTTTAAGTCCTCTGAAAGTGACAAAAAGGCTGCTGTTTGATTATGTTGAATATATAGATTCTTATTCTCATGTTCTACATTAATAGC
This sequence comes from Paenibacillus bovis, assembly GCA_007679095.1. GTDB lineage: Bacteria > Bacillota > Bacilli > Bacillales > Bacillaceae_C > Lederbergia > Lederbergia graminis. Next base: position 8,919 of record VEFU01000062.1, on the reverse strand, counting down.
TGCTTTTGCTGCTTCAGGAAGATCATCCAATGAATTAATCGCATTACCAGCAGCACCATGTTTTGAGAACTCTGTAAAATTCCAATTCTTAATTCTAGTTTTATCAGGTTTTGGTAGTGATAGTTCTTCTGATTTAAGTAGTGCTTGCACTCTTAATTCAGTTAGCCACTCAGGTTCGCTATTTTCAGTTGAAAAAGCTCTGATATAGGCTTCATCTATCAACATTTTCGTATCGATTGTCATGTTAATCCTCCTAACACTTATGCTTCTTGACCAACTGTTTCGTCTTCAATTCCGAGTTCAGCTTTGATCCACTCATATCCTTCTGCTTCTAGACGTTGTGCTAATTCCGGACCTCCAGATTTAACAACGCGTCCTTGCATCATGACATGTACAAAGTCAGGAGTAATATAATTTAGAAGGCGTTGATAGTGTGTGATAATCATGCATCCGAAATCACTAGAACGCATTTCATTAATTCCTTTTGATACAACTTTCAATGCATCAATATCAAGACCTGAGTCGATTTCATCTAAAATTGCAATTTTGGGCTCAATCATCATTAATTGAAGGATTTCATTACGTTTCTTTTCTCCACCAGAGAAACCTTCATTTAAATAACGTTGTGCCATATTTGGATCCATTTCTAACAATTCCATTTTCTTATCCATTTCACGGATAAACTTCATTAATGAAATTTCTTGACCTTCTTCACGACGAGCATTAATCGATGCACGTAAAAATTCAGCGTTTGTTACACCGCTGATTTCACTTGGATATTGCATTGCAAGGAATAAGCCTGCGCGAGCACGTTCATCAACTTCCATTTCAAGAACATCTTCGCCGTCTAGCGTAATAGAACCTTTTGTTACTTCATATTTAGGATGTCCCATAATAGCAGCAGATAAAGTTGATTTACCTGTACCATTTGGTCCCATGACTGCGTGGATTTCTCCACCCTTTATTTCAAGGTTAACACCTTTTAAAATCTCCTTACCTTCGATCTCTACATGTAAATCTTTGATAACTAATGTCGAAGTCATTATTTTACCTCCAGTAAATAGAAAATGATTTTCTTATTTTGATGAGTTCATTCTCAATTTATTCTCATTAACATCTTATACTATATTAAAATTATTATCAACTAGCAAGAAAAGCGAAAGGCGGTTGGTGATGATGGAAGGCTAAGATCACAACATCCTGTTGTAACGCCTTCCTGACCCGTATCGTACGGGCTCGCAACAAGCATATGTTCTTCAACCAAAGATGTTTGCCCTTTAACTTCATTATTCTTCTAATATGTAAAAAGGCCAGCGAATTATCGCTAGCCCGCTTTAATGATATTATCATTTTTACATTGCTATTTATTTTAATTTTAATTTCATGTATGAATTTTTCGTCCAAGATTCGATGTCATTTGCTGAGAAGCGACATATTCTTTTTCTCGTTTTTTCTCAATTTGCATACGTATTTCGTGTTCTTGTTTATAGCGCTCATAACCTACTCCGTGCGCTCCATACATAGCTTTCTCCATGCCATTCGTGTACTGAATTTCCAGGGTATTAATAAGAAACCAATCCTTTCATTATTTGGACCAGTTAGGCCCATTTATTGGATATCCTTTTTTACACGTACCCTATTATAAACGATAAAAACTAAATTATAAATACGATTTTTATAGATTTTCAACAAAAATTTTTCCCCTATCGCATGCTATATATGCGATAGGGGAGCCGTTTGTGAGGAAGCTATTAAATTAAGAATTAGTCATATCGAACTACAATTTTCAGATAAGTCAGGAAATGTGAATTTAATTTCTTCTTATCTTTTTCGCGATAATATTTCCTATTGATTGTACTAGTTGAACCATTACGATTAATGTTACAACAGTGATAATCATAATATCATCTTTATATTGGTTGTATCCATACGTAATTGCTAAGTCACCAATACCACCAGCACCGACTGCTCCTGCCATTGCTGTTGCACCAATTAAACCAATCGTCGCAATGGTTAGGGCAAGTACAATAGAGCCAAGCGCCTCCGGAAGTAAGAAACGCCAGATCATTTGCCATGGAGTTGCCCCCATTGATTGCGCTAATTCAATCGTTCCTTGATCCACTTCCAATAAAGAATTCTCAATTAGTCTGCCAATATAAAATGCGGTATACAATACGAGAGGCACAATTGCTGCTGTTGTCCCAATTGTTGTTCCCACAATCATGCGAGTGAATGGAGTTATTGCAACAATCAAGATAATAAATGGAATCGATCGGAAAATATTAATAACAATATCTAAAATCGTAAAAACAACTTTATTTTGTAAAATTCCACCTTCTCTTGTTATTACGAGAATAACACCGATCGGTAATCCAATGATTACTGATATTATTAATCCTACACTTACCATATATAATGTTTCATTAAGTGAATTGAAAAACTCAGGCCAAAACCATGGTTCAAAACTCATTTGGAGTTACCTCCTTTACGATTGCTTCTTGAGACTTCATAAATTCAACAGCCTGTTCTATTTCGTTACTGTCGCCTTGAATATTAATGAGTAAATTTCCAAATGGTTGTCCTTGTAGCTCAGTGACCATCCCATGGAATACATTCAAATCAACAGAAAACTTTTTAGCTGTATCTGATAAAAGTGGAATGTTTGTCGCATTCCCTTTAAAAATAACACGATATGTTTTACCGTTGCTTGCTTTCATCCAGTCTTTTATTCCTTTTGGTGTTTCATCATTTAAAACAGTTCGGACAAAGCTTCTAGCAATTTCAGTTTTCGGTTCCGTAAATACTTCCATAACAGAACCTTGTTCTACAATTTTTCCACCTTCAATAACTGCCACTTTATCACAAATATCTTTAATGACATTCATCTCGTGAGTAATCATCAAAATAGTTACTTGGAACTCATCTCTTACTTTTCTCAATAAGTCTAAAACAGATTGTGTTGTAGTTGGATCTAGTGCAGATGTAGCTTCGTCACATAAGAGAATATCTGGATCTGTCGCTAATGCTCTAGCGATTCCCACTCTTTGTTTCTGACCACCTGATAATTGTTCTGGATAATGATTCATACGATCTTCCAATCCTACAAAAGAAAGTAGCTCTGTTACTTTTTCCTTTATATACGCTTTTGGCTTACCTTCTAACACTAAAGGCATCGCAACATTTTGTGCAATCGTTTTGGAATGCAATAAGTTATACTGCTGAAAAATCATGCCGATTTTCTTTCTTTGCTCACGTAACTTTTTCGGAGATAGTGTTAATAAATCCACTCCATTGATCAGCACTCTTCCTGATGTTGGTCGTTCTAGTAAATTTACGCAGCGAATTAACGTACTTTTTCCGGCCCCACTAAAACCAACAACACCAAAAATTTCTCCTTTTTCAACGGAGAGGGTAATCCCTTTTAATGCTTCAACTTTTTTCTCTTTCTTTTTCCCATATACTTTATACACATCATCTAATAGAAGCATTTGATTTCTCCTTACTATAAAAATTTAACTTATAATGAACAGATTGATAGCTCTAGCTGTTGGATACCAGCTAGAGCTATATTGTACATTAATTTTGTTTATAATCCTCTAAGAATGAAACTGGTTCTTTTACTGGAACAGCCGCTCCATTAAAATGTTCTTCAATAAAACTACTTACTTCCTCACTATGATAAATCTCTACAATTTTAGCAAAGTCTTCATCGTCTTTGCGATCAGTCTTCGCTGCGATAATGTTGATATATGCTTTATTACTTGAATCTTCTCTGAAAATAGATTCTTTTGTTGGGTTTAATCCAGCATTGATTGCCATATCAGAGTTAATAACAGATGCAGCTGCATCATCAAGTCCTCGAGCAGTTTGACCAGCAGCTACTGGTGTAATTTCAAAGTTCTTTGGATTTTCCACAATATTTTCTACTCCACCAGTTCCGTCGAAATCATCTTTTAATTTAATCAGCTCTGCTTTTTGTAGTAATAATAGTGCTCTTCCTAAGTTGGTTGGGTCATTCGGAATAATGATTTGGTCACCGTCTTTTAAATCATTAATATTATCTACTTTTTTCGAGTAAATACCCATCGGCCAAATATTTGTTGTTCCAATTGCGGATAAATCAAGATCACGTTCTTTAATAAAGTTATCAAAATAAACTACTGTCTGGAATGCGTTGATATCTATTTCCCCTTCATCTAATGCGATGTTTGGTTTTACATAGTCATCAATTTTGATTACTTCTAATTCAATTCCTTCTTCTTTAGCAAGATCTTTTACTAAGTTCCATGTCGGTGCTTCTGATGTAGTTGTTCCAACTTTAATAACGCCATCATCTGATTTTCCACAAGCTGCAAGTAATAATGTAAATGCAATTAATAATACTGCTAATAATTTTTTGTTCATTTGTATGTCCCTCTTCTTCTATTAGATTTTTTAATTATTAAAACGATCTGGGTTAAACAAACTGATTTCTAAAGTTGGTTGCTGGCCAGTTGCTAACTGAGCACCAATTTTTCCAATAATAGGAGCAAATTTAAATCCATGTCCTGCCATTGGTCCTAATAATGTAACATTGGGTACACGAGATGATTTTCCAATTACAAAATGTTCATCTGGTGTATTTGTATAGAAACATGTTTTTGCTTTTACAGGAGTAGGTATAAGTCCTGGTAAATATTTTTTCACTTTTTCTGTCAGATTATTTAAATCTGATTCATGGATTTCCCTATCGACATCATTAGGATGATTCGCCTCTTCTCCACCATGATGGAAAGCTACTTTTACCGTCTTACCATCGATTGTTGGAAAACCATAGAAACCTCTTCCTTTACTTACTCTCGAAAAGATAGGGAATTTATCTGCTGTGAATTGCTTAGGATCTTCCGCTTCATACCACACCAAAACTTGCCTTTCTAGTGTAACAGGTAAATTGATTTGTGGTAAAAGTTCTTTTGTCCAGCCGCCAGAAGCAACTACTACTTGATTCACACGGTATTGCTTGTCCGCTGTTCTAATCGTAACTCCATCATCATCTGGCTCAATAGCAGTAATTGGGCTCTCAGTGAATACCGTTCCACCAAGCTCTTCTCCTCTAATAACTGCTGTTTCAATTGCGAGCTCAGGTTTTACATAACCAGCTAATTCTTCATATATCGCAACTTGATAGTCTTGAAAATTTATTTGTGGGTAAACCTTTCTAGCTTCTTCCCCAGTATATTTTTTATGTGGGAGATGATATGTTTTAACACTTTCTTGAACAGTCGTAATGAACTCTCCGTCTGCAGGACCGAACATTGTCCCACCATTTTCAATATAGAGTTCTACTCCTGTTTCTTTTTCAAGTTTTTTCCAAAGTTCTCTTGCTTCTTGAAGTAGTGGTACATACTCTACTCCTTCGCCATAAGCCGTACGGAAAATCCTTGTTTCCCCATGTCCAGCTCCTTTGTCATGACCTGGTCTATAACGGTCAAATCCTACTACATTAACTCCCATACTAGCAAGCTGCCAAAATGCGAAACTACCCATGGATCCTAATCCTACAACAGCTACATCCCAATCTACTACTTTGTCATTTTGTGTACTCAATTGATCCCCTCATTTCATGAATGTACTTTCGCTTATAAGAGTGTGAGTGGAAATTAATTATACTAGAAAAACAAAAATGCCATTCTGCAAGATGAACAGAAAGGCACTAAATATTAAAATCCCTCTCTCATCTTCCAAAGCAAAAAGCTTTGTGTGATTTGGCACCATTTCACTATTGTGATGGTTGCCGGGCTTCATAGGGCACATCCCTCCACCTCTCTTGATAAGATAAACAAGATATTAAGTTTTGTAAGTATGAAGATTATACTATCACATGCTTATTTCCCAGTCAATATGTCGAATTTATTTTTTTACAAAAACTTTAACAATATTGTGAAATAATAGAGTGCAAGTAAGGAACCGATTGAAATGCATAAATCTTTTCTTTCATCTCTCCGTCTACCATTACTATTAAGCAAGGAACACTCTCAATTTTAAAAAGTTCGGCTGCTTCTGGAATATAATTTAAATCTGCTTGAAGAAATGGAATTTGGGGTAACATCAATTCCACAACTGATAACATTTTACCTGCAACTTGGCACGTTCCGCATAACGGGGTGTAGAAATATAATATTGCGGTTTGTTTATTTTCAATGATTGTATGAATCTCTTCTATTGAAACATCGTCCATATATAGACCTTCCTTTTTTTACCCATTATAAGTAAAAAATACACCATTGCAAGTTCATGGTGTATTTCTTCACTTTTTATTGGCTAGTCATTTTTTTATATTCTTCAGCATTCATGAGTTTTTCTTTTTCACTTGGGTTTGTAGGTTCAATTACGACTAACCATGCCTTGTCAAATGGAGAACTATTCACTAGTTCTGGACTATCATCTAAATCATCATTAACTTCTACAACTTTCCCACTTAAAGGAGCATACAGTTCGGAAACTGTTTTTACGGACTCTACACTTCCAAATGGTTCGTCTGCCTTAATTTCATCTCCCACTTCTGGAAGTTCAACAAACACGATATCCCCCAGCTCATCTTGGGCAAAATCAGTGATTCCAATTCTTACTTTATCTCCTTCTTCTTTTACCCATTCATGTTCGTCGGAATAAAGTAATCCTGTCGGTGTATTCATCAAAATCCCTCCATATGTATATGTATCTTTAGAATACTACTTACCCCAAGTCTGTTCAAATTCTATCTCTTTGAATCCTACGGTAACTTTTTCTCCATCCGTGACAATTGGACGCTTAATTAACATTCCATCACTAGCAAGGATGTCTAGCAACTCTTCTTCTGTAGCGTTTTTCACTTTATCTTTTAATCCAAGCTCTCGATATTTTACCCCACTAGTATTGAAGAATTTTTTTAACTCCATACCACTATTTTGGTAAATTTCTTTTATTTCTGCGCTAGTTGGCGTATTTTCTACTATATGAATCTCCTTGTATTCTAGTCCATGATTTTCTAACCATTTCTTAGCTTTTCTGCAAGTTCCACACGGAGGATAACTATAAATGGTAAGAGACAATTTTAACACCTTCCTTTTTATTTTATTGTACATGGATTTTGACTAGGATGAAAATTATTCGACCTCACTTGTCCTCTTGATGGAAATTTCGTACTATTAAGGTAAATCAGAAAGGAAGTGGAAAATGTTTTATAAAAATCGTACAGAGTCAACAGAAATTAAGATGTTTCGTTCGTTAGACGGGCGTATGCAATTATCACCTAAAGAGAAAAGCTATTTTATAAACCAAGTAAAAGGTTATGATGGTGAAGTACTATTTGATCAACAATGGCTCACCCACCTCCCCAATTGCACCATCCTCAATGACTTGCTCCTCGAAATAAACAACAATACATTTCAAATTGATTCCATGATTGTTTCCGATAAAACCAATTATTTTTTTGAAGTGAAAAATTTTGAAGGCGATTTTATCATTAACGATAAAAAATGGTTTACTGTCAGTGGAACTGAGATTCAAAATCCTCTCATACAACTAACAAGAAGTGAAACATTATTAAGAAAATTACTTCTTGAATTAGGAATTACAACCCCATTAGTAGGATACGTTATTCTAGTCAATCCTGAATTCCACTTGTATAATGCCCCTCATATCCCTTCCCTCATTTTTCCAAACCAGCAATCACGCTTTCTCGCTAATCTAAGCAAACAACTAACATCTCCTAGCAAAAAGGTAGAAAAAATTGCTAATCAATTGAAAGCAATGCATATAACGGACACTCGTTTTACAAAAGTACCTTCATACCAATTTGAGCAGTTAAAAAAGGGAATTCTTTGTGGAGGATGTGGGCGATTAATTAGAAAATCGCAGTCTGGGAAAATTGTATGCATATGCGGGGCAATAGAAAATTCCACACCCGCCATTTTGCGCAGCATAGATGAATATAGATTACTATTCCCGGAAAGAAAAATTACTACTAAAGATATTTTTGAGTGGACTGGGGGAGCAGTGTCGAGGAAGGTTATTTGGCGAATTTTAAAACAGAATTTCGCGATCACAGGGCATGGGAAATCCGCACATTATATTATAAAAGAATGAAAATTAACATCCAACATTTATAGTCTTCTAAGATGGGAATCATACGACCGCTTTGATTCCCATCACCATTGTTTTCTCCTCAAATGGGAATCATACGACCGCTTTGATTCCCTTACACCATTACTTTCTTCGCAAATGGGAATCATACGACCGCTTTGATTCCCATCACCATTGTTTTCTCCTCAAATGGGAATCATACGACCGCTTTGATTCCCTTAAACCACTACTTTCTTCGCTAATGGGAATCATACGACCGCTTTGATTCCCATCACCATTGTTTTCTCCTCAAATGGGAATCATACGACCGCTTTGATTCCCATGCACCATTGTTTTCTACTCAAATGGGAATCATACAACCACTTTGATTCCCTTACACCATTACTTTCTTCGCAAATGGGAATCATACGACCGCTTTGATTCCCTTACACCATTACTTTCTTCGCTAACGGGAATCATACGACCACTTTGATTCCCTTACACCATTACTTTCTTCGCAAATGGGAATCATACGACCGCTTTGATTCCCATGCACCATTGTTTTCTACTCAAATGGGAATCATACAACCACTTTGATTCCCTTACACCATTACTTTCTTCGCAAATGGGAATCATACGACCGCTTTGATTCCCATCACCACTGACTTCTTCGCAAATGGGAATCATACGACCGCTTTGATTCCCTTAAACCACTACTTTCTTCGCTAACGGGAATCATACAACCACTTTCATTCCCATACACCATTGTTTTCTACTCAAATGGGAATCATACGACCACTTTGATTCCCTTACACCATTACTTTCTTCGCAAATGGG
>VEFU01000061.1 GCA_007679095.1 Paenibacillus bovis | reverse complement strand
GAACCTCCAAACATACAAAGGCCACCAAGCGTAAGCGCGGTAGCCTAGTATTTTACCCCAACAATTGACTTAGAACCTATAAGTTAAAGTTTAAGCAAAGTGTATGTTCGAAGTGCTAAAGATACATAATTTAGAAATCAAAAAGCATGCAATTTTACTTGCATGCTTTTTTTACAATATTCAAATTTTCATAGAAACATTATACTACTTTTAAACCTCGTTTTTTCAATTCAAGTTTCAATAATTTAATCCATTCACGTCCGTGGTTATTCTTCTTTGCGTCACGATAAGCAGCAACTAATAATTCATTGCTCATAATTTTCATGCAAGTAAAACCTCCTCGTGAAATTAAATTATTCATTTGTATGTATTAATTTTACATGGAATTAATAAAAAAATAAAGCGTTTTCTATACAAAAAATATTTTATCTATTTATTAGTTAATTTGTTGAATTTTATGAATGTAAACGCTTTACTATTTCTCTTTTAATATCTATAATTATTAATATATATAATGAGCGATATAATGGGGGAGCGATAATGTTTGATGAGAGAATTGCCTTAAGAATGAGATTGGAGCAAATGAACGAGGCGGAAGAACGTTTGCTTTCAGAGTTAAGAAAAGAACGGGCATTCATTTTTAACAGGCTTCGAGAATTAGACGAATTACAGGAACATGAAGATCTTAATCATCAATCATACACTTCAACTGTAGAAATGAATTCTCACTCAGAACATAAGCAAGAATTATTGACACCTATGAAAAAAAGAAGAGCAAGACCTTCAAGACGCAGTAAAACAACGAAGATGAGAGAAACTGCTGTGGAAATATTAACTGCTGAACGAGTTCCAATGAGAAGTTCGGAATTACAGAAAATAATCGAAGAAAAAACAGGATTTACAATAGCAAATATGACGACATTTATGAATACGATAATGAAAATTGATACGAATATTGAAAAACTTGGTAGAGGTTTATATACGTACAGGAAAAATAATAAGCTTGCTTAATGCAAGCTTATATTTTTTTGATAAAACATCTTTCTCTGATAGAATAAATAGGTCAACAAGTATAATTTTCTTAAATAGAAAGGGAATAACGATCATGAATACGCAACAATTACCAATAGAAATACAGAAAATAATAGCTGCAAGACAACAAGAATTTTCTAGACTTGATGAAACTCTAGATCAAAAAGGTGGCTTTATTGCAGCAGATGATTTTTTATTATCAGATGCTATCATTGCTATAGCTTTAGGGAAAAACGTTCTACTTAAAGGACCAACAGGATCTGGAAAAACTAAGCTCGCAGAAACTCTTGCAGCTTATTTCAAACAACCGATGCATAGTATAAATTGTTCGGTTGATTTGGATGCAGAAGCATTGCTTGGTTTTAAAACAATTGCTCAAGAAAATGGACAAAACACAATTGAATTTATTCCTGGGCCAGTTGTGAAGTCAATGGACATGGGACATTTACTATATATTGATGAAATAAATATGGCTAAACCAGAAACACTGCCAATATTAAATAGTGTGTTAGATTATCGACGTATGGTGTTTAACCCTTTTACAGGTGAAGTTGTGAAAGCGAAAAATAGTTTCGGTGTAATTGCAGCAATTAATGAAGGCTATGTAGGTACTGTGCCACTGAACGAAGCTTTGAAAAACCGCTTTGTCGTGATGGAGGTTCCTTATGTTCAAGGTGATGTACTGAAGCATGTTCTTTTAAATGAGAGTAATTTAAAAGATCATCGCTTAATTGACAAATTTGTGATGCTTTCTGAGGATTTAATAACACAAGTGAAAAATGCACAAATTCCCGAAGAAGCTGCATCCATTCGAGCACTTATCGATACATGTGATTTAGCTACCTATCTACCACCATTACGTGCGGTTCAGCGTGGCATAATTGATAAATTGGAAGAAGAACGGGAGAAGGCAGCAATTATGAATATTGCTTCAACTTTGTTTGAGTAGGTGAAAAATATGATGTATCGATTCATTAATTTTAATGATGAAAAGATTGATTCACTTTTATTAATGGAATTAGCTGACTTAACGAAAACACTTTCTAGAGATCCTGAGTTTGATACTGATTTTCGGGTCAATTCTTATATCGACCATCGCAATAAGAAGGTGTATGTTAGTCATTTTTGGACTCATCGTGAAGAACATATTATGCGTTCTGGCATGAAATCGGATGTTTATTTACGAGCATATGGAAATTTATATTACTCCAATGTAAGAGAATTATATGATTATGCGAATTGGAGTGAACAAACCAAAATACCTCGATTTGCAAAACAATTATGTATGTTAGCAGAAGATGTACGGATTGAAGAATTATGTAAAAGAACTCGACCAGGTATGAAGAAAGATTTCCGGGTAAGACGTGATATATATGAGAATCATTTTGAAAATCAGTTAAAAGTAAATACAGATAAGAACTTTTTTTTAGATGCATTATTTAATCTGACTTATTTACTAATGAATTCTCAAAAACCTATATTTCAACTACCTGAAATACATGACGAAATTAATCCATTATTACCATATTATAGAAGAAAAATCGAGCAATTAATGGAAGCAAATTCTACACAAGTAATTGCTCAAATTAGTAAGGAAATTGTAGAGTTCTTAGAAGAAGTCATCAATCGTGATATGGTAAATGAGTATTTTCACTTATTTGTTGAAAATCCAGATAAAATTAGTGGAGATTATCGTGATTTAATGAGAAAAGATGATCTCATCAATCAGGATATCGCTGATGAGAAGGCTGCTGGAGATGAGGAAGTTCATGATGAAGAAATGAAGACATGGCATCGTGAGACAAGTTCACCTGGGAAGTCATTCTTGCAATTTGATCTTGATCAAGGTACTCAGACAGATATTTTAGGAGGCGAAGCACGTGAGGGAGAAGCTGGTGATCAAGCACTGGCTGTTGTACAAGGGGCTGCACAAAAAACTTCGAATAAAGATTTTAGTCATTTAGAGGCATTAGAGCATCAACATAATGAGAAAGAAAATAAAGGTACACCATTTGGTAAAGAGAACAAATATGCGGAAGCAATTTTTATATCAAATATTATTACTAGTCAAGATCAGAAATCTGAATATCTTACGTACAAGAATAAAGTAAACTTGTACCAAAAGAAATTAAAAAAGGCAATCGATCTTACATTAGAACATAAAAAGATTTTACCTAGAACACATTTACAATTTGGAAGGTTAGATAGAAAGCTTATTCGCATATTTACTGATGAAAACCCACGAATCTTTTACAAGAAAAATGAAGATTCAAATGAAATTGATGCTGTATTTAGCCTATTAGTAGATTGTTCTGCATCTATGGTGGATAAAATGGAGGAAACAAAGCGCGGTATAGTACTTTTTCATGAAGCATTAAAATCAGTAAAGGTACCACATGAAATCACCGGATTTTGGGAAGATGCTAACGATGTTAAGGAAAAATACCAACCAAATTACTTTAAACGAGTCGTTGACTTTTCAAGTTCATTACATTATAAAACCGGACCAGAGATTATGTCTCTTGATGCAGAGGAAGATAACCGTGATGGTTTTGCTATCCGTGTTACAAGTAAACGATTATTAGAGCGACATGAAAAACAGAAATTCCTTATCGTTTTTTCAGATGGAGAACCTGCAGCATATGGCTATGATCAAAATGGAATTGTGGATACCCATGAGGCAGTTGTAGAGGCGAGAAAAAATGGGGTAGAGGTATTTAATGTATTCCTGTCTAATGAGGAAGTTCCTGAAGAGCAGCGAAAAGTTTTTCAAAATATCTATGGTGCCTATAGTTTGATTGTCCCATCCGTGGAAGCACTACCTGATTTATTATTTCCACTATTGAAAAGACTATTATTTAGATCAATACAGTAAAAAACGTTTCTCTCTAAGGGATATCCTATGAGAGAAACGTTTTATTATTTTCACCAACTACGGCCAGCTCCACCACCTCCGGCAGAGCCACCTCCACCTGCACGAGCGCCCCCACCTCCACCTCCGCCACCACGGCTTAAGATGATGGCAAGCATTCTAAATAATGAGAGGGTGAGGACTCCACCAAGAAATTTAAAATCTAGAATTATCAGACCAATAATAATGACTGCAATAATAATTGTAGTAAAAAGGGAGGGACCTTCATTTTCGGGATTTGATCCGTATACATATCCTTCTGCATTAGCTTGCTTGTCGAGTTGATATTCTTCCGCAACTTCATTGAAAAGTTTTTTATAAGTATTGGTAAGCGCATGTGAGATATTCCCTTCATCTAATGAAGGTAGAGCATATGAATCGATAATTGAACCGACCTTACCATCAGGTAATCGACCTTCAAGGCCATAACCTACCTCGATAAATATTTTTCTATCTTGTATCGAAAGTAGTAATAAGACACCATTGTTCTTATCTGCATCACCTAATTCATATTCACGAAACGCCTGTACGGCATATTGTTCAACTGGAATACCATCTAGCGAATCTACAGTTAACACTGCAATTTGTGCTCCTGTTTGATCATCTAAGTATATGCCAAGTTCTATTAATTCTTGCTCCTCTGCGGTAGAAAGGACATTCGCAAAATCTTGAACATAAATATCACCGACAGGAGTGGGAATGGATGCAGCGCTTACGAATTGAATCGGAATAAATAAAAGGCAGAAAAGCGAAAAAAGGAGAAGAAGGGGAGACTTCCTCATTCATCTTCAACCCCTTCAAAATCTACCGATGGAGCCTCCTGTGCAGCGGCATCTGCTTTAAAATATTCTTTCTCTTCAAAGCCAAAAATACCAGCAACTAACCTTCCAGGGAATTGCTTTACTTTTTTATTAAATGTAGTTACTTCTTCGTTATAATCCATACGTGCTACTGCAAGACGATTTTCCGTACCAGCAAGCTCATCCATGAGGCGAGTAAACTGTTGGTCTGCTTTTAAGTCAGGATAATTTTCAGATACTACAAGTAGTCTACTTAGAGCACTTGATAGTTCTGCATCAGCATTTGCTTGCTCTTCCGGAGTAGTAGCTCCGATTAACCTTGATCTAGCTTCAGCTATATCAGTCATTATTTCCTCTTCGTGACTGGCATAGCCTTTAACTGTATTTACGAGATTTGGAATTAAATCCATTCTTCTCTGTAGTTGATTTTCAATTTGTGCATATTGTTTTTCTACATTTTCTTCAGCATTCACAAATCCATTATAACTGCCGATTGTCGGGATTAAAATAATTGCTAACACGACAACGATACCAATAATAGCTCCTAATCCTTTTTTCATATCATTCACTCCTCACTTTCATTACTAATACTGTTTTAGTATCAAAAAAGTTTCAAGTTATAAGTGGAAATTTGTACGAGTTCATTCGTTCTTCCATTTGATTATGGTACAATATCGGGTATTAATATGCAATTTAACAATATCGTATTAACGGGAATTTAGGGATGTGACAAGCATGCAAAAACTAAAAATTTTTCAGGTAGTTGGCTTTTCAAATAGTGGGAAAACGACTTTAATGGAGAAATTAATTGAAAAAGGTGCAACCTTAGGCTATCAAGTTGGGACGATAAAACATCATGGACATGGTGGTAGTCCAACAAATATTAATGCGAAAAAGGATTCAGATAAGCATCAAGAAGCCGGTGCCCATATTTCATCTGTAGAAGGCGATGGACACCTTCATATTCATGGTTGGAAAGAAAATTGGAATCTTGCAGAAATTCTAAAAGTATATGAAATATTCCCGTTGGATCTTGTACTTATTGAAGGATATAAGTATGAATTGTTTCCGAAAGTAGTTCTAATTCGTCATCATGATGATCTCGTGCTTCTAGAAAAACTTAACAATATTAAAGCTGTTATTAGTTGGATTCCGTTACAACCTTCAGCAGGATATGATTTATATATGGTTCAGGACAGTGATCTGTTTGTAGAAGTCTTTTATTCCAGTATGTTTGATAATATATAATTTCTCTTACTTTCTCAGGGAGAGATAACTGGTTAGTTAATGAATACCTTTTTTCTTAAAACGTCCACCTTGTGCTTCGGAAATACTTCCTACTGCTAAAAAGGCGTTTGCATCTAGTTCATTTAATATTGACTTTAATTTCTTCTCTTCAAGTCTTGTGATCACACAGAATACAACTTGTTTATCTTCACCTGAATATGGATTAAGTCCGTTTAATACTGTTACACTACGTCCTAGTCTTGCTAGGATTGCGTCGGCGATTTTTTCTGGATTATCACTTATAATCCATGCAGATTTGGACTCGTTAAGTCCACTTACGATAATATCAATGAACTTAGATGCAATGAAATAAGTGAGAATCGAATACATAGCTCTTTCCCAACTAAATACAAATCCAGCAGTACTAAAGATGAAAAAATTAAAAAATAAGATAACCTCTCCTACTGAAAGGGGGAGTTTATTATTTATTAGAATAGAGATTATCTCTGTACCATCGAGGGAACCTCCATATCGTATTACTAAGCCTACACCAATTCCTAAAATAATTCCTCCAAAAACAGTAGCAAGTAATAAATCATGAGTAACAATATAATGATGATGGAGAAAAAGGGATGAACTAGATAGGACAATGATTCCATATAGTGTTGTGAGTGCAAAAGTCTTTCCGATTTGTTTATAACCAACGAAAATAAAGGGCAAATTTAACACGAATAATAGGATCCCCACTTTGAGTCCGGTTAAATGTGAAATGATAATGGCAATTCCAGTAATTCCACCATCCAAAATATTATTGGGTATGAGGAAAACCTCTAGCGAAATAGCCATTATGAGGGCACCAATTGTTACTATGAAAATTCGACCTACAATTTCTTTTTTTGATAATTTTTGATGTGTGATTTTTGTAGTGTTTGGTTTAACCTTCATAAGAAATTTACGTCCTCCAATAATATATAATCACATCCATATTATTGGCCAATTCAAAAAATCTACTAGAAGAATTTAAGGTTTCCTTGCTACCTGTGTTCTGGAAAGTACTCCCAACTTGATTTCTTTGTATAAAAACGTTAAAATACTTTGGTAAGAATAAAGTGTATATTGTCGGATTTTGCGAAAATTCGACCTCATATCCTCCTAAACACGTTTATATCTTGCAAATATAAGTTGAATAGGTGGTATTTAGTATGTCTGAAAAAGCAGCATATCGTGTATTATTGTATTATCAGTATGTAACAATTGAAAATCCGGAAGAATTTGCAGCACAACATTTGAAATTTTGTAAGGACATTAATTTAAAAGGTAGAATCCTTGTTGCAAAGGAAGGGATTAACGGTACTGTTTCTGGAACTTGGGAAGATACAGAAACATACATGACGGAAATGAAAAAGGATCCTCGTTTCGCTACAATGGTATTCAAAATTGATGAAGCAGATCAACATGCTTTTAAGAAAATGCATGTGCGACCTCGCAAAGAATTAGTTACATTGCGACTAGAAGATGATATTAATCCTCATGAAATTACAGGTAAGTATTTAAGTCCTAAAGAATTCTATGAAGCGATGCAAGATGAGAACACAGTTGTTCTTGATGCACGTAATGACTATGAATATGATTTAGGACACTTCAGAGGAGCTATTCGTCCTGATATTGAAACATTCCGTGAATTACCGGCATGGGTGCGTGCAAATAAAGAAAAGCTCGAAGGAAAAAAAATCTTAACTTATTGCACTGGCGGTATCCGTTGTGAAAAGTTTTCTGGCTGGTTAGTAAAAGAAGGTTTTGAAGATGTTGGCCAGCTTCATGGCGGTATTGTCACTTATGGGAAAGACCCAGAAGTACAAGGAGAGCTTTGGGATGGTCAATGCTATGTATTTGATGAGCGTATTGCGGTTCCAGTAAATCGCAAAGAACATGTAATTGTTGGGCGCGATTACTTTGATGGAACTCCTTGTGAACGTTATATAAATTGTGCAAACCCTGAATGTAATAAACAAATTTTAGCTTCTGAAGAAAATGAACATAAATATATGAGAAGTTGTTCTGATGAGTGTCGAGTTCATCCAAGAAATCTTTATATTAAAGAGCACAATTTATCTCCAGAAGAAGTAGAACAAAGATTAAAAGCTTTAGAAGAAGAAACATTTTCTGTAAACTAAATCATAACCCGTAAACCTTTTTTAGGCTTACGGGTTTTTCTGTTTGAAAATTTGTCTAATTCTGCGATAATAACTATAATGGAAATGATTAGAAAAGAGGAGAACAATGTATAGAGAGAAATGGTTTCAAGTCGGAATAGCGACAATCATGATATTTTTAATCATCTTATTAGGTACACAGGTTAGGTTTATCTTCACACCATTAGTTATTATTGTAAAAACACTATTCCCACCAATTATTTTAGCAGGGGTTTTGTATTATTTATTAAGGCCTTTAGTTAATCTTCTTTCACGGAAAATACATAGAACATTAGCAATTATTATTGTCTTTATTGGAATTGCAGGAGTTATCACTGGTGCTGTTTTTCTAATTGGTCCTGAGTTACAAAAGCAGTTCAGAAACTTAGTTGATAATATGCCTGCCATTATCAATAACATTCAGAAATGGGTTATGTCGTTAACGGAAAAAGAATGGTTTGCACAATTCCAAGATAGTGATTATTTTTCTGTTGAAAAATATTTATCGAAGTTTGAAGAAAATGCTCAGCAACTTATTCAAGATCTCCTTTCAGGAATTGCAACAACCGTAGGATTTATTGCCAATACCGTAATGGTCCTTGTCCTTGTTCCTTTTGTCCTTTTTTTCATGCTAAAAGACGGGGAGAAAGCACCAAAAATAATTGAAAAAATCCTTCCAAAAAAACAAAGAAAAGAAGCTTATAATGTATTGTCAGATATGGATACAGCATTGAGCTCCTATATACAAGGGCAATTAACCGTTAGTCTCTTCGTTGGGGTATTTGCATACATAGGTTACTTAATTATTGGGCTAGATTATTCCTTAGTATTAGGACTAACATCAATGGTAACAAACGTAATTCCATTTATTGGTCCGTGGATAGGGACAATTCCTGCAGTTATCGTCGGTTTATTTACTTCACCAGTAAAGGCATTACTAGTTATCATAATAGCTGTAGTTGTCCAACAAATTGAAAGTAACTTTATTTCACCAATTGTAATGGGAAAAGCGTTAAAGGTTCATCCTTTAACAATTATCTTTGTATTATTAGTTGCAGGACAATTCGGAGGTATTATTGGGTTGATTTTGGCAGTCCCTGCGTATGCGTTATTAAAAGTTATTGTCAGTCATATTTATCGTTTTATAAAGTTAGATTAATGTTAAAGCAGATGACTCTTCTGAGTATATCTGCTTTTTTTGTTATTATTTTCAACTTATATTTTATAGAGTTTGTTTAAAAATAAAAATGTTCTTCTTAGAAAACTAACTCATGAGGGGGATTACGATGACTGTTATTACAAATGTGAAGCAAACTGTTACAGGTTTAAAAAGTGCACAAGCAAGCTTGGAAGGATTCGCACTTGATACAGATAACGAACAAGCGAAGCAACTTTATAAGCAAGCTGCTCAACAAACGCAATCAGTTATTGATATGTTAAATCCTCGCCTCCAAGAGATCATGCAAGAGGAACCACAATATAACGAATAGACCGTAAAAGATGGAGGAGAGAGGTTAATACATCTCTTTCCTCCATTTTTAATAAGTAAAGGGTGAAATAATAATGACAGTTATTTCTAATGTAAAAGGAACATTAGCAAATTTGAAAGTAATCCAATCAGAATTAAGTCATCTAGCACAAGTTACAACTGATGAAGAGACTAGTCGTATTTTTCATGAATCCATGCAAGAAATGGACAATATAATTCATGATGTTAACAAACGAATAGAAGTAATGAAGGCACAAGAATTACAATATCGGAACTCTTAGGAGGAAGAAGAATGCCTGATTGGTTAAATATTATAATAAGGTCAGCAAGTCTTGTGATTGTACTATTTTTATTAACTAAAATGCTTGGAAAAAAACAATTATCTCAACTGTCATTTTTGGAGTATGTTGCAGGTATTACAATCGGAAGTGTTGCTGCTGAAATATCGACTGGACTTGATCGAAATTTCTTACATGGTTTATACAGCATGCTTATTTGGGCAATAATTCCCTTATTAGCTGGACTATTATCTTTGAAAAGTAAAAAGGCAAGGAATTTTATCGAAGGAAAATCTACTGTTGTTATTCGTGACGGAAAAATACTTGAAGATAATTTAGCAAAAGAAAAATACTCTGTTAATGAGTTATTAGAATTGTTGCGTAAGAAGAATGCTTTTTCTATAGCTGATGTGGAATTTGCGATGTTAGAAACAAATGGTGAATTAAATGTTCTACTAAAGAAGGAAAAAAGACCTTTAACACCAGCAGATTTACAAATGGATGTAGCGCCTGAGAGAGTACCGCAAAATGTTATTTTAGAAGGAGAAATCATGGATTCGGCTTTAGCTGCTAGTGGCTACACTCGGGCTTGGTTGGAAGCAGAGTTAGAAAAATTAAATGTAGCACTTGATAATGTATATATAGGACAAATTGATTCCTATGGGAAACTGACAGTTGATATTTACGATGACAAAATTCAAATACAAGATGCAAAACCAAGACAAAATCTCTTAACTGCTATGAAGAAGAGTCAGGCAGAATTAGAATCTTATGCATTAGAGACAGATGTAGAAAGCGCAAAACAAATGTATAAAGAAAATGCAGAAAAATTGATGAACATTATCAATAAAACAAAGCATTTATTAAATGAATGACACCCCTGAAATTGTCATTTTTTCAGGGGTGTACAAACTTTATTACATATACATTTGTTCTACTTGTTTTTGAAGATTATCATCTTCTAAATACTCATTATAAGTCATCTGTTTATCAATCATACCTTTTGGTGTTAAATCAATGATACGATTGGCAATTGTTTGCACAAATTGATGATCATGAGATGCAAAAATAATAGATCCTTTAAAGCTAATCAGACCATTATTTAGTGCAGTAATGGATTCTAAATCAAGATGGTTTGTAGGTTCATCTAGCAATAATACATTTGCACCAGATAGCATCATTTTAGATAGCATACAGCGAACTTTTTCTCCTCCGGAAAGTACAGAAGCTTTTTTCAATACTTCTTCACCAGAGAATAACATTCTTCCTAAGAATCCACGTAAGAAGCTTTCACTGTCATCTTTTGGTGAGAATTGACGTAGCCATTCTACTAGATTGACATCACTGCCTTCAAAGTACTCCGAGTTGTCTTTAGGGAAGTATGCTTGTGATGTAGTTACACCCCATTTATATGAACCCTCATCAGGCTCCATTTCCCCTGCAAGAATTTTAAATAGAGTCGTTTTCGCATTTTCATTTGTACCAACTAATGCAATTTTATCATCTTTATTCATGGTAAAACTAATATTATCTAAAACCTTCACTCCATCAATTGTTTTTGATAATTGATCTACACGAAGTAAGTCATTACCAATTTCTCGCTCAGGAGAGAATCCAACAAAAGGATATCTTCTTGAAGAAGGTTGAATATCATCTAGTGTGATTTTATCGAGTAATTTCTTACGTGAAGTAGCCTGTCTTGATTTTGATGCATTGGCACTAAAGCGCGCAATAAAGGCTTGTAATTCTTTAATTTTTTCTTCTTTCTTTTTATTTGCATCCTGTGCCATTCTTTGAGCAAGCTGACTTGATTCATACCAGAAGTCATAGTTTCCAACATAGATTTGAATTTTACTGAAATCAAGGTCTGCAATATGAGTACAAACTTTATTTAAGAAGTGACGGTCATGGGATACAACAATTACGGTATTCTCAAAATTAATCAGGAACTCTTCTAACCATTGAATAGCTTTAATATCTAAGTGGTTTGTTGGCTCATCCAAAAGAAGGATATCTGGCTTACCAAATAAAGCTTGTGCAAGCAAAACCTTGACCTTGTCAGCCCCTGATAATTCTGCCATTTTTTTTGTATGAAGACCTTCATCAATTCCAAGTCCTTTTAGTAATATAGCTGCTTCTGATTCTGCTTCCCAACCATTTAGTTCAGCAAATTCTCCTTCAAGTTCAGCAGCACGCATGCCATCTTCTTCGGAAAAATCAGCTTTCATATAAATTGCATCTTTCTCTTGCATCACTTCATAAAGACGAGCATGACCCATAATGACTACTTTCAACACTTCTTCTTCTTCATATTGGAAGTGATCCTGTTTTAATACTGCCAATCTTTCTCCAGGAGTTATTGTTACAGAACCAGTTTGCGATTCAATTTCCCCTGATAGAATTTTTAAAAATGTAGATTTACCTGCACCGTTAGCTCCAATTAGACCATAGCAATTTCCGGGGGTAAACTTAATATTAATATCTTCAAACAATTTACGATCTCCATAGCGGAGACTTACATTATTTACAGTAATCAACGTTTATCGATTCCTCCATAAATCATAATCCCAAATATTATAGCATGTTTCGAGCCTATAGTCTTTATGTGTTTTCTATAATCCTTAAACGTAATTTGGTTTATGATTGGATATATCGTATAATGGTATTATAACGATGAAAGGGGATCTTGCCATTGGCTTATCGAAGAGGTCCACAGGAACCGATTCCTGAAGTGGAAACAGTAGTTTGGTCATGTACAAGTGAAGAATGTTCATGTTGGATGAGGGATGCCTTTTCTAATGAAGAAAAGACGGTTTGTCCTATTTGCAAATCGGAAATGGTACAAGAAACAAGAGTTTTGCCTGTAATAAGTTAAATTCTTTTAACGACTGTGTTGAGTAAAATCAAACACAGTCTTTTCTTTTTTTGTGCGTGGCAAAATTTGTCAATTAAAAACGAAAAATAAAACAGCAACAAATCCAGGAGCCATGATAAGATAGAGATTCTAGGAGGAGTGCTGTTTGGATAGAACGACTATTTATCGAGAAAGACGAAGAAAAGCACGAATAAAAATAGTCTATATTTGTAGTATTATTGTGTTTTTATTTAGTATGATACTATTTTTTCAAACTACTAGTTTTAATGCACAAAAAATATTATACAAACATGGTCATAAACATATTATTGCATCTGTAAAACCAAATAATATAGAGTTGGAAAAAGTGGAGGAAGAACCCGATATAGTGGAGGAGCCAGAGCCTGAAATCAATATTATATTTGCTGGAGACACGATGTTTGATTGGGGATTAAGACCAATTCTCGACAAACATGGGTATGATTATCCTTTCACACATGTAAAAAAGAAAGTTCAAGCTGCTGATTATGCTTTTATTAATGCGGAAACTGTATTCACAAAAAGAGCTGAAAAAGATCCAAATCAATTATTCTGGATTAAGTCAGAAGTTCAAGGATTAGATGCACTCAAAAATGCTGGCTTTGATATGTTAAATATAGGAAATAATCATACGTTAGATTATTTGCGTCCAGGTTTATTGGATACGTTACAACATGTTGAAAGTTATGATTTTGATTATATTGGTGCAGGTCGAAATGCGAAGGATGCATATGCAGCAAAAGAAGTAATTATAAAAGGAAAGAAGTTTAAATTTTTCTCATTTGTAAGGTTTATCCCTAGTACTGATTGGTTAGCAGTAGAAGGTAAATCAGGTGTTCCTAATGGATATGATTTACCACTTGTAAAGAAAACAATTCAGGAGCAACAAGGAGATGCAGATTATACAATTGTATATTTTCACTGGGGAGTAGAAAAACAAAATAAACCGGTGGATTATCAACGACAATATGCACAAGAATTACAACAGATAGGTGTCGATCTAATTGTTGGTTCACATCCACATTGGTTACAAGGATTTGAAATATTTGACGGTATGCCTGTCGCATACTCGTTAGGCAATTTCTTGTTTCCTCCTTATGTAAAAGATGAAACTGCACAAACAGGATTGTTAACTGCCAAATTCCATGGTAATAATATTACTTTGAGTTTTGACCCTCATATTATTGATAATGGAAAAATAAAGCCATTATCAGAAAAAGCGTATAATAACATGTTAAAGTATTTAGAAAGTATTTCATTTAATATTCGAATTACAGAGACAGGAGAAATTCATCCTAAACAATAGAACAGTCATTAATTTGACTGTTTTTTTAATGTTTATACATTTTTTTGGTGTAATTGGGGGATATCAACTATGAGAGTATTAAGATGGAGGCTATGTGATGACAATGATAAATGATAATAATGAATATGCTTCATATTGGTTAAATTCATCAAAGATTTCTACATATCCAGAAATTACAAAAGATATGCATGTCGATATAGCGATTATTGGTGGAGGAATAACAGGAATTACGACTGCCTATGTGCTAGCGAAGAAAGGACTAAACGTTGCAATTTTCGAAGCTACTACTGTAATGAATGGTACAACAGGGCATACGACTGCAAAAATAACTGCTCAACATGGATTAATTTATGATGAATTTATCCAACATTTTGGAGTCGAAAATGCCAAATTGTATTATGAAGCAAATCGATTAGCACGCAATCAAATGGAAAAATGGATCACTACACTTGGAATAGAATGTGATTTTCAACAAGAAGATGCTTATATTTATACCAATGATAGTAATTATATCGATAATTTAAAGAAAGAAGCAGAAGCGTATAAAAGCATAGGGATTGAAGGCGGGTTTGTAGAAGATATACCAATGGATATTGCGAATCAAGGTGCAATAGTAATGAAAAATCAAGCTCGTTTTCATCCAGTACAATTTTTGACCCATCTCCTGCAGGAAATAAAAGAAATGGGTGGAGAAATTTACGAGAACTCTGTTGCTACGAAGATAGAGGAAGGGAATCCATCTGTTGTTCATTTTCGTAATGGTAATAAAGTTTCAGCGAACTATGTTATTTCTGCATCGCATTTTCCATTTCATGATGATAGAGGATTTTTTGCGCGATTACATCCAGAACGTTCTTACGTTGTTGCAGGTAAACCTGAAAAAGAATTCACTGGTGGAATGTATTTAAATGCAGAAAAACCGACACGTTCAGTACGTGCTGTTACAATTGATGGAGAAGAATTACTATTATTCAGTGGTGATGGTCATAAAACGGGACAAGGAAAGCCAGAAATTGAACATTATGAAGCATTAGAACATTGGGCTTCCAAGCATTTTGGTGTAAAAGAATTTAAATATCGTTGGTCAGCTCAGGATTTAATATCACTTGATAAACTACCTTATATTGGTCGACAACATAAAGATAATCCAAATATATATGTAGCAACAGGATTTCGAAAATGGGGAATGACCACTAGCGTTGTAGCAGCACATATCATTAAGGATTTAATTATGGATAAACCGAATCGATTTGCAGAACTTTTTTCACCGGCACGCTTTCAAGCTGACCCAAGTTTAAAGAAATTAATTAAAGAAAATGTGAACGTTGCAGCAAATTTAATTGGTGGCAAATTGGATCGTCCTGATAAAGAAATAAAAGATGTCGCTAATGGTGAAGGAGCGGCTATCACATATAAAGGAAAAAGAGCAGGGGCCTATAAAAATGAAGCAGGGGAGTTATTTGTTGTTGATACGACCTGCACACATATGGGCTGTGAGGTTAACTGGAATAGTGGTGACAATACATGGGATTGTCCTTGTCATGGCTCAAGATTCTCCTATACTGGTGAAGTGATTGAAGGTCCTGCAGAAAAGCCTTTGAAGAAAATTGAAGTTGAATAACTGTTGGGTTCCTTTAATATATGAACAACTATACCGCTACGGAAATACACTTCGCGGTAACGTTCGATTCATAATACAAACAAATAGTTGCTCCATTGAAAACTGCACATAATATTATATTAGGGTTACACTTTTCACCAATATATTTTATAGAAAAAGCCAAACTATCTTGAATATAATTCGAGTAATAGTTTGGCTTTTCATTAGCTCCATATTTTGCTCTAAATGTTTCCAACAGGTGGATCGTTTTTATCTCCAGTATTCTTTAATAAACTCATCACGACCGGATTTCTTTCTATCTTCTTCATACTCATCTTTACTCTTTTTATAAAAGTCTTGATGGTATTCTTCTGCAGGATAGAATTTTTTTGCTGGGAGTATTTCGGTAACGATTGGTTTTTTGAATTTACCACTTGCAGCTAAAGCAGCTTTTGATTTTTCAGCAGCTTGTTTTTGTTCTTCATTATGATAAAAAATCGCAGTTCTATAGGAGTCGCCACGGTCGTGGAATTGACCACCTGCATCAGTTGGGTCAATTTGCTGCCAATATATTTCTAACAACTGATCATAGGAAAAAATGTTAGGATCAAAAGTAATTTGAACAACTTCATAATGCCCTGAAGCACCTGATTTAACATCTTCATATGTTGGATTATCTACATGTCCACCAGAATAACCTGAGATAACACTCTCTATGCCATCCCATTGATCAAAAGGTTTAACCATACACCAAAAGCAACCACCAGCAAACATAGCTGTTTGTATCGTATTATTCATCTTTCATTCATCTCCATATTCAAAATCATCTCATCCAATCAAACATACCAATTGAATCTAAAAAAACAATGATAATCGCTGTAGGTGCAATATAACGGATTAAAAAGTACCAAATCGTAAAGACAATCTTACCATGTTTTGTGTTAATTGTTAATTCATTAAGTAGTAGTGATTTTGGTAATTTAAAGGCTGCATACAATGCGATAAATAATGCACCAATTGGTAGAAGTATATTGGATGCGAGAAAATCAGCTGTATCAAATATGGATTTGTTAAATATAGTTGTATCTTTTAATACACCAAATGATAATGCTGATGGTACTCCAGCTAAGAAGATTAGAATTCCAGTAATCCATGTTACTTTTTTCCTGCGCTTAGGCTTGTCCTTCGAAAATACTGCAACAATGATCTCTAATAGAGAGAAAGCGGATGTTAATGTTGCAAATAAAAAAAGTATCAAGAAAATAAATAAAAAGACCATTCCGAAATGCATTTCATTAAAGACTGCAGGTAATACAACAAATAACAACCCTGGTCCTTCAGTAGGCTCCATTCCAAGTGAAAACACAGCAGGGAAGATGGCAAGACCTGCTAACAATGAAATGACGATATTCATTATCACGATTACAGTTGCTGATTTTGATAAACTCGTGTTCTTTTCTAAGTAAGAGCTATACGTAACCATAACAGAGTTTCCGACACTTAACGCAAAGAATGAATGCCCAAGTGCATAAATAATCGTTTTTGAATTTAGCGCTCCAAAATCAGGTAATAAAAAGAATGAAATACCTTCACCGACATTAGGGAGTGTTAAGGAACGTATAATTAAAATGATAAAACAAATAAATAATGCTGGCATCATGATTTGAGATGCACGTTCTATCCCTTTTTGTACCCCTCTACCGACTACCCATATGGTTAAAATCATAAAAATTAACTGACCACCAACTGCGAGGTAGGGATTCATGATCGATTCAGAAAATAACTGATTAAATTGTTCAGCGGATTCAATTTGAAGATTTCCTAAAAAGATATGCAGTAAATAGATGAAGATCCATCCACCGACAACACTATAGAAAGACAAAATAATAAAGCTAGACACGATTCCGATCCTACCTAACCATGGCCATGCAGTACCGGGTGTTAAGTATTTATATGCAGAGATAGCATCCTTCTGTGCTGATCGTCCAATTGCAAATTCAGCAAGGAGAATGGGCATACCCACAAGTAGCGTAAATAAAATAAATACGAAGAGAAAAGCGCCACCGCCATTAGTCCCAGCGATATAAGGGAATTTCCAAATAGCCCCAAGGCCAATAGCAGAGCCTGCAGCAGCTAATATAAATCCAAGTTTTGATGTCCATTGTTCACGTTGTTGTTTCATTTGTTCACTCCTCAGATGTATAGAATACCATATGTAACAAAGAATCCAAATGAAAATAGGTGGAAAATCTGATATTAAAATAAGAAGTAAAGTTATGAAAAATCAGTTTGCTTTGCATGACAAGTTGTTGATTGTCGTATAAGATATAAACTAAAGATTCTAAAAAGTAGCGGTGCTTTTATTGGAGGAATAGTGTATGCGGAAAATACTATCGTTTTTAAAACCTTATCCATTAGCGATGGTGATAGCGTGGGTACTCATGTTATTAGAACTTGTTGTAGAATTAACACATCCGATTTTCATGGGGAAGATTATTGATCAAGGTATTATGAAAGAAGATATGGGTGCTGTTAGTTATTGGGGTCTTATCATGATTGGTATGTCATTATTAGGATTTATCGCAGGAATTATTAATTCATTTGTATCATCTCATGTAAGTCAAAGTTTTGGTTTTGATGTTAGAGCTGGACTTTTTAAGAAAGTTCAATCCTTTTCTTTTCACAATCTAGCACAATATGAAACTTCATCTTTAATTACAAGATTAACAAATGATATTACCCAAGTACAAAATACAATCCATATGAGTTTAAGAATTGCTTTCCGTGCACCATTATTAGTGATAGGTGCGATCGCTATGGCACTGATAGTAAATTGGAAACTAGCTCTTATTCTTGTTGTTCCAATTCCATTATTAATTGTATTGCTTGTATGGATGATGAGTAGAAGTGGTAAGTTATTTAAACAAGTTCAAAATAAGTTGGATAAAGTGAATAATGTCATGCAGGAAAATTTAATTGGGATGCGTTTAGTGAAAGCTTTTAGAAGGAAGGAATTTGAAGAAAATCGTTTTAACACCGCGAATACAAACTTAAGAAATGAAACGATGAAAGCGCTACGATTAGTAGAATTAGTAGGACCAACGTTATTATTTGTCATGAATATCGGAATTTTACTTATTATATGGTTTGGGTCTTTTGAAGTGAATCAAAATGGATTACTCGTTGGGGAACTCGTAACTTTAATCAATTATGGTTTTAGAATTACTGCTGCACTAGGAATGTTAACTTGGATCACGATGGCCTTCGCACGTGGAAGAGCTTCTGCACAAAGAATTAGTGAAGTGTTAAATACCGAAGAAGACTTTGAAAATAATAATATTCCTTCCACAACTAGCAAAATTAGATATGGAAAGGTTGATTTTGAAAATGTAAGTTTTACATATCCAGGAACAAATACTCCTGTTTTACAAGATATTAGCTTCACTGTTGAAGCAGGGGATAGGGTAGCAGTAATGGGGGCAACCGGATCTGGTAAGTCAACATTATTCCAACTAATTCCAAGGTTATATGATACAACAAAAGGATGCATACGCATTGATGGAATCGATATTAAAAAAATGGATTTAAAAACATTACGAAAGCAAATGGGTTTTGTTCCCCAAGAAGCGATATTATTTACAGGTTCTGTGAAAGAAAATATTTCGTGGGGGAAAGATGACGCAACTATAGAAGAAATTATCGAAAGTATGGAAGATGCCCAAATATATGAGACAATTAAGAGATTACCAAATACATATGAAACGAAGATTGGACAAAAAGGTGTAAACTTTTCCGGTGGACAAAAGCAAAGACTTTCGATTGCAAGAGCATTAATTCGTAAGCCTAAGCTGTTATTTCTAGATGATAGTACGAGTGCTCTCGATATGAGAACAGAGGCAAAGTTACTACAAGCACTTGATAAATTTGATTGCACGACATTTATTATTACCCAAAAGATTACAACTGCAAAGGCAGCAGATCAAATACTGTTGTTAGATGAAGGTAGATTAGTTGCTAACGGAAGCCATGATAGTTTACTAGCAACCTCTGAGCTATACAAGGCGATTTATCAATCCCAGAATGCAAAGGAGGTCTTGTAGGATGCGTAATGATCGTTTTACCAAGAAAGTAACTTATGCAAAAAATTGGAAAAAGACTTTATTCCGGATTTGGAAATACTTAGATGTACACCGAGGTAAATTAATTCTTGTCCTAAGCATGGTAATGGTAAGCTCGGGGCTTGGATTGTTAGGACCATTTTTAATTGGTAAAACAGTGGATAACTATATTGCAACGAACTATGGAAATTCACTAATTGTCATTCTCATTTTTATTGGAGCGGTGTATCTTTGTTTCTCTCTAACTAGTTTTTTGCAAAGTTTTGTTATGATTGGCATCGGGCAAACTACCGTTTTTTCTATGAGGAAACAACTTTTTGAACATCTGCACAAATTACCAATCAAGTTTTTTGATAAGCGTCAACATGGAGAACTAATGAGTAGAATTACGAATGATATTGATAATGTCAGTCAAACGTTAAACAGCTCCGTAATCCAAGTCTTTTCAAGCGTTTTAACATTGATTGGTACAATTACTGTCATGTTAATTTTAAGCCCAATCTTAACATTAATTACAATGAGTGTAGTCCCATTAATGTTCTTTGGAATGAAGTGGATTACAAACCGAACAGGAAAGTTGTTTAAAGAACAGCAGAAATATTTAGGAGAAATGAATGGTTTTATACAAGAAACTATTTCTGGCCAAACAATTGTAAAAACATTTTCCCAAGAAGATAAAATGATTGAAGAGTTCATGGAAAAGAATGAACGATTGAAAAAAGCTGGCTATTGGGCTCAAACATATTCAGGGTTTATCCCTAAATTAATGAATATGTTAAATAACTTAAGCTTTGCCATAATTGCAGGGGCAGGAGGTCTATTAGCAGTCAATACTGGGATTGTCACAATAGGTACGATTCTTGTATTTACGGAATACTCCCGCCAGTTTACCCGGCCGTTAAATGATTTAGCAAACCAATTTAACACTTTATTATCCGCTATTGCAGGAGCAGAGCGAGTATTTGAAATATTAGATGAAGAGGAAGTCCGTGAACATCCATCTACTATTCCTCTAGGTGATGTTGAAGGAGAAGTGGAATTTGAAAATGTAGTATTTACTTATGATGATGATAAGCCAACAATTAATAATGTAAGTTTCCGAGCTTTACCTGGTGAAACAGTTGCATTAGTCGGTCCAACAGGTGCTGGTAAAACGACCATAATCAATTTATTAGCACGATTTTATGAGCCAGATTACGGCAAGATTTACCTTGATGGTAAAGATATTAGTAGAATTACGAGATCAGAATTACGTAGTAAAATGGGCTTTGTATTGCAAGATTCCTATTTATTCCAAGGTACTATTATGGAAAATATTCGATATGGAGACTTAAGTGCATCGGATGAGGAAGTAATGGAGGCAGCTAAAATGGCGAATGCACATTCCTTTATCAGCAAATTACCTAATCAATATAATACTGTGTTAAAACAAGGAGGAAGTGGCATAAGTCAAGGACAGAAGCAACTCATATCAATTGCCAGAGCCATGCTATCCGATCCTACAGTATTAATTCTAGATGAGGCAACAAGTAATATTGATACGATTACAGAAATGAAAATACAGGATGCATTATATAAACTCATGAAAAATAGAACAAGTATCGTTATTGCTCACAGACTAAACACTATACAAAATGCTGATCAAATTCTTGTATTAGATAATGGACAATTGATTGAACAAGGGACACAACAATCCTTATTGCAACAAAAAGGATTTTATTATGGACTATTCCATAGTCAGATTAAACAAGAAATCGGATAAAAATCGAGGACCTAATAGTATTGGTAATCTAATAAGTTTTTGAATTGCCTTTTAAAATATATCTTTTCGATAAATCTCCATTGCCGAAATTGTCAAACATCTCTATAATAGATTTTATTAGCATTTTTACAGCAAGGAGGGTCAAAAGTGCCGATAAAAATACCTAAAAAAATGCCGGCAAAAGAAATACTGGAGCAAGAAAAAATATTTGTAATGGATGAAGAACGTGCAATTACTCAAGATATCCGTCCATTAAACATATTAATTGTAAACTTGATGCCCGAAAAACAAAGAACCGAAGTGCAATTACTTAGATTACTAGGAAATTCTCCACTACAAGTAAATGTATCGTTTTTGCATATGGAGACACATGAGTCAAAAAATGTCAGCAAATCACATCTCGAACAGTTTTACACTACATTCTCTGATATTAAAGATAAGGCTTATGATGGCATGATTATTACAGGTGCACCAGTGGAACATCTGAAATTTGAAGAAGTTAACTATTGGGAAGAATTGAAAACCATTATGGATTGGTCGAAGGAAAGAGTTACTTCTACTAT
Source organism: Paenibacillus bovis (assembly GCA_007679095.1). Lineage (GTDB taxonomy): Bacteria > Bacillota > Bacilli > Bacillales > Bacillaceae_C > Lederbergia > Lederbergia graminis. Next base: position 618 of record VEFU01000061.1, on the reverse strand, counting down.
CCATATTTGTTGGGGAGCACAAGCTGCACTTTATCATCATTATGGTATTGATAAATATGACTTACCTGCAAAATGTTCTGGTATTTACAAACACACAATTTCTGATCCAAGAATAAAACTTGTACGTGGTTTTGATGATGTGTACTATGCACCACATTCTCGTAACACAAGTGTTCAGGAACAAGCAATTGAAGATCATCCAGAATTAATATTACTTTCGAATGGAGAAGCAGGTCCATTCATAATTATGTCTGAAGATGAGAAGAATATTATGATCACGGGGCATTTGGAGTACGACGCTACAACATTAGCCGAAGAATATGCTCGTGATATAAACAAAGGGATAGATATTGAACCACCTGAAAACTATTTTCCAAATGATGATCACAAGCAACAACCGCTTAATACATGGCGCTCACACAGTCATTTGTTGTTCTCGAACTGGTTGAATTACTACGTATACCAAGCAACTCCGTATGAATGGCAGTAAAGGGGCTGTCCAATAAGTCATTATAGTAGACTTGTTGGAAGCCTTTTTTTTCTTACACGGCACAACTAACACAATGAGTTAGTTGTGCTCGTTCCATTTGCTTTCAATATTGTTTAAATATGCATCTG
>VEFU01000060.1 GCA_007679095.1 Paenibacillus bovis | reverse complement strand
TTCTTTGCGCAAAACAATAAAATTGAACATTTCGAGTATTTTTAATAATAAAATTAATTTAATGCAACGCTAGTGATTGAGTTTATATGAAATAAAGTCTTAAAAATACAAAAAAGGAACGAGGGAAACCCTCATTCCTAGTTATTTAGTCTAGAACTGTTACTTTTACTTTTTTGACTCCGAAATTAATGGCGTCTTGTTTTGATGGGATAAATACATCAATTTTATTTCCTTTAATTGCTCCACCAGTATCTCCAGCAATTGCTTCTCCGTAGCCTTCTACATATACTTTACTTCCTAGTGGAATGACAGAAGGATCTACTGAAATCACTTTTAAGTCAGGGTTTTCTAATAGATTGATACCTGTAGCTGTAATGCCTGAACATCCTTTGCATGTAGCTGTATAAGCAGTAGCAGTCATGATAAATTCTTTTTCACTTTTCACCGCTGTTGCAGGTGCTTGTGAAGTAGAATTCGTATTTTTTGCCGCTGGTGCAGCTGGTTTCTTTGGAGCTTGTTTCGTAGTAGCCGGCTGTGATTTTGTAGCGGTTGGAGCTTTCTTAGCTTGTACGCCTTCAAAGACTACTAGTTTTAGTCCTGGATGAATCAAATCTGTATGTAAGTTGTTCCATTCTTTCACTTGTGAAACGGTAGTTCCATGACTTCTAGCAATGCCCCATAAAGTATCGCCTTTTTTCACTGTATATTGTTTTTTAGGAGCTACTGTTAGTTTATCTCCAGGGTGAATGAGGTCTGTTGTAAGATCATTCAGCATTTTAATGTCGGAAACAGTTGTATTATTTTCCCGTGAAATGCCCCAAAGAGTATCTCCTTTTTCAACTGTAATGGTTGCGGCTTGTACATTTGCACTTACTGTTAAAGTAAGAACAGTACCTGCCAAAATCGGCATGATCTTTTTCAGCATCATTTACACTCCCTATTCTTTAATTGCTAATTTAAAATAATCGTATCATAGAATTTTCATAGACAAAGAACAGGGAGATGTTATTTTGTTTACATAAATGGCATTCATATTTCAAAGTTATTTCTAGGGACGTGGGGTCAGGAACATTGTCCCTTCCTTGGGACGAGGTTCCTGACCCCACGTCCCTCCGTGACCCATAAAAAAAGACGCGGGGGTACCCCACGCGTCTAGTTGATGTTTGAAACGACGATTCCGTCGAAGTTTGGTTTTTCTTTTAGGAATTCAAGTTCAAATGAAGCGTGACCGAATTCTTTTAGTAAGTCTTCATCGATTTCTGTTGTGTAGGTAATACGTTCCATTGCTTTTGCCATTAAGTCTTTATCTAACTCTTGTTTTGTAATATCTTTGATTGCTTTAATGGTAATGTCTAGTGCTTCTTCTTTATTGTTGTTAATGTACTCTACTGCACGTTCTTCCGCTTCTAAAATAGCTTTTGCAATTTCTGGTCTATCTTCAAGAAGTGATCCACTTGCAGCTAATACAACGTTAGGAAGTGTTTCTCCATAAGCAATTTCTTCTGTGCTTACGACTACTTTTGCACCTTTGTCGACAAGGATGGATGCCCAAGGCTCAGGTACTGCAGCGAGGTCGACTTGACCAGATTCAAATAATCCTTGATATGTTGCTGGTTTTCCAGTTGTATGTTTCAAACTACCACCAATACGGTCTGAAGCTAATTTATCAATACCTTTTTCCAATAAGAACTTTTCAAATTGGACATCATGTGTACAACCGATACCAGGTGTGATAAAAGTTTTACCTTCGATATCTTCTAAACTATTAATTCCACTTTCTTTACTTGCAACAACTACTGTACCACCAGATGAAGCTCCACCTATGATTTTAACATCAGCACCATTAGAATAGTTGTTTAATACTGGAGCAGGTCCAACTAATCCTGCATCAATTTCTCCAGAATTTAAAGCAGTCATAAATGTTCCACCATCTGGGAATGTCACATATTCAATTTCTACATCTTCACCAAGTGCCTCTTGGAAATAACCTTTTTCCTTTGCGACCATTGCAGGAGCATGGTCAATATTTGGGAAATACCCGATTTTTACTTTATTCGCATCGGAATCATCTCCACATGCAGCTAAAACACCTACAACTAGTAAAACAAATAATGATAAAATCCACTTTTTCATTTTTTTATATCCTCCTTATGCGGCTTTTTTCTCTTCAAGTCCCCATTTAATCATGACGCGTTTTTCAATTCGTTGGAATATTAATAAATCTACTGTTACTCCAATAATTCCTATAACAACCATAATGGCAATTACCATATCCATTCGTCCAAAATCAGACGCATATCTTAATGTATAGCCTAATCCTGGACCTGTACTTAAAAGTTCACCAGCCATAAGCGCACGCCATGCAAATGCCCAAGCGAGTCGAAGTCCAGTAACGGCGTAGGGAATGGATGCAGGGAAGATGACTCGGAAAAACAAGTCAATTCCACGTGATCCCATTGTTTGCGCTGCTTTTATATAAAGTGGCGTAACATTTTTTATTCCTGTCCTCATATTGATGGTCATCACGATTGCGGCGCCCAAAACTACGATAAAAATTACCGATTTTTCATTTAAGCCAAACCACATAATCGCTAATGGAAGCCAAACAATACTTGGAATACTTTGTAGTGCGATAATTAAAGAACCAATTGTTTCATCAGCTGTTTTTACCTTTGCTAAAAATACTCCAAGTAAAACTCCGATTGTTAAAGCAATTGCTAGACCAATCGATAGTCTAGTAAAACTTGCACCTAAATCGGAAAATAAGGATCCATCGCCAATGCTATCTCGTAAACTTTTGAAAACATCTAATGGGCCAGGCAGAATGATTTTTGGAACGTCGAAAATGCGAATGGATACGTCCCAAAGTATTACTAATAGAACATAAAAGCTGATACGTTTAATAGCTAGCTGCATACTGTAATTCCTCATTTTCTACTTTATCTAATTCTACTTTTAATAAGTTCAAAATCTCTTTTTCATATTCTGCCATCTTCTCTAAGTGCTGCTCCCGTGGTCTTTCGATATCCACGCGGATTTCCTTTAAAATCCTGCCTGGGTGTGTACCCATGACGACAATTCTGTCTGATAGTTTAATAGCTTCATGAATACTATGTGTTACAAAAAGAATTGTTTTCTTTGTTTCTATCCAGATTTTTTCAAGTTCATGATGGAGGCGAGAGCGCGTTTGTTCATCAAGTGCTCCGAACGGTTCATCCATTAATAGAACTCGAGGATTAACTGCTAAAGCCCGTGCAATCGCCACTCTTTGTTGCATCCCACCGGATAATTCATGTGGTGAGTGTTTTGCATAGTTGCTTAATTGCACAAGTTTTAAGTATTTATGAGCAATTTCTCGTGCCTCTGCTTTTTTCATTTCTTTTTTTAATGGAAACATGACATTTTCTTCAACAGTAAGCCATGGGAAAAGAGCTGCTTGTTGAAAGACCATGCCACGATCTTTACCTGGCTTGATGATTTTTTGATTGTCCAACGTTATTTGCCCTTCACTAGGAGAAAGGAGCCCAGCAACGATGTTAAGTAGTGTCGATTTACCACAACCAGAAGGACCTAATAAGGAAACAAATTCGCCTTCCTCTATGGATAGATTTATATCTTTTAACACTTGTTCTGTATTTCCGAAGTTTTTTTGAACATCTTGTATTGTTAAGAACATGTTTGTCACCCCTTTATGTCTAAAACCAATTGGTCATTGCGCATCTAAAATGAGCGATGTATAATTAAATCAAAGTTAATGAATCGGAATAATAATATTTATTATATATACATATGCAATAAAGTCAATAAATTTTAATTATAAATTAAGAAAATTTGTGTTAGTATTTATTTTTAGAGAGGAAGAGATGGATGAAAATATATAATTCGTTAATTGATTTGATTGGAAAAACCCCAATTGTAAAGTTGAATAAGTTACCGGATGAGAATGGTGCTCAAGTTTTTATGAAGCTTGAATCGTTTAACCCAGGTGGAAGTGTAAAGGATCGCGCTGCTTTAAATATGATTGAGCAAGCGGAAAAAGAAGGAAAGTTGATTCCAGGAAAAAGTACAATCATTGAGCCGACTTCTGGGAATACGGGGATCGGAATTTGCATGGTTGCTGCGATAAAAGGCTATCGTCGGATTGTAACAATGCCGGATAACGCGACGAAAGAGCGGGTTAGAATTATGAAGGCGTATGGGGCAGAAGTGATTTTAACACCAGCTAGCAAGCGAATGGCAGGTGCTATCGAAGAGGCGAATCGACTAGCAAGTGAAATTCCACATAGCTTTATTCCGATGCAATTCGAAAATGAAGCAAATTCTGATGCGCATCGCCATACGACAGCTGTAGAAATTTTGGAAGCATTTGATGGAAAGCTAGACGCTTTCGTATTAACTGCGGGAACAGGCGGAACGGTTACTGGAACAGGGGAAGAATTGAAGAAGGAAATCCCTGATTTAAAAATCTATGTAGTAGAACCACATGGATCACCTGTATTATCTGGTGGGGAACCAGGTCCACATAAAATTCCAGGTACAGGACCAGGATTTATCCCGGCAATATTGAATCAACATATATATGATGAAATCTTACATATTAAGGATGAAGATGCACAAACAATGGCTAGACAACTTGCTGCAGAAGAAGGAATCTTCGTTGGAGCTTCTGGAGCTGCTTCTGCACACTTCGCACTGGAAATCGCAAAAACACTTCCACGTGATGCACGAGTACTCTGCCTTGCACCTGATACGGGAGAACGTTACCTATCAACGGACTTATTCCCGGAATGATTTGGGATGGGACAAGGGGTCAGGAGAGTTGTCCCTCTGGGACGTGGGGTCAGGCTCCTTGTCCCGCTTATAAAAGATAATGCATGACTCTTGGTAAATAGAGGAGAGCATATGTAAGACAAGAGTTCATCTACCTCGTCCTAGAATCAATAGAGTTGCCTTTTTTAAGAGGTGACTCTATTTTTTTGTTTTCTGGAGGGATGTTCTGTAGCTACTCATGTCTGTGAGGATGAAAAGTTTGTGAAGAGGATATGTGGTCAGTGTCATCGTGCCCAGCTGGAGCTGAATCTTCGTGAGGTGGTCACGTTGGAAGGTTCATCGTTCCCGGCTAGAGTTGAATTTGTGTGAGGTGGTCACGTTGGGAGGTTCAACGTGCCCGGCTAGAGTTGAATTTGTGTGAGGTGGTCACGTTGGGAGGTTCAACGTGCCCGGCTAGAGTTAAATTTGTGTGAGGTGGTCACGTTGGGAGGTTCAACGTGCCCGGCTAGAGTTGAAAATTTGTGAAGTGGTAACGTTAGGAGCTTTATCGTTCCCAGCTAGAGTCAAATCATCGTGAAGCGGTCACGCAAGGAGCTTCAATGTGCCCTGCTGGAGTGAAAACTTCGTGAGACGGTCACGTTAGAAGCTTCATCGTGCCCTTCTAATGTGAAATCTAATGGAAGAGATAACGCAAGAGGTCCCATTGTTCCCTTCTAAAGGCGAATCCTCGAGAAATGGTCACGTTGGAACAATCTTTCAATCCCGACTTGTTTCTTCTCCTGCAATTACTACCAAATAGGAAATTTATCGTGCTTCCATGTCCCATATTCTGATTAAACGCCCATACCAAATGGGACAGCTTTCCTGACCCCAAGTCCCACGGGACACTGTTCCTGACCCCATGTCCCCTCCTTTACCAACAATTAATATTGATTTTACGTGATGTTAACTTCGGGTTAATATTGATAGCTTATTCTGTATTTGGAACGTTCCAAATAGATGTTAAAGGAGTTTAGTAGATGACGAGAATTGTTTTTGTTCGACATGGCAATACGGATTGGAATATTGAGAAGCGAGCACAGGGTCATGCAGCTAATCCTTTGAATGAGAGAGGTTTTAAACAGGCAGAGATAGTAGCGAGGCGATTAGCAGAAGGGGAATATGATTTCTTTTATTCTAGTGATCTTTTACGGACGAAGCAAACAGCTGAAATCATCTCTTCGCAGCTCCATTTACCGATTCATTTTGATCAGCGTTTGAGGGAGCAAAATCGTGGGGAGATTCAAGGAACGATTGAAGAGGATCGCATTAGGATATGGGGGGAAGATTGGCGTAGTCTTAAGCTTTGGCAGGAAAGTAATCAATCCATGCGCATTCGAGGTAGGCATTTTGTGGAGGAGATGCATGAGCGATACCCTGGAAAGACTATTTTAGTCGTATCTCACGGAAAGTTTATGATTGAAACATTATATGAACTAATCCCTCTTGAAACAGATCATAACGATTCGCTTCATAATACATCGATAACGATTATTAAAAAGTCCGCGAATGGATGGGAATATGAGTTATACAATTGCACTCGCCATTTAGAAAAAGAAGAAGTGACACAATAATACATAGCTGAAAAGGAGCAATTACGAATGAAGATTACCTTTTTAGGAACAGCAGCAGCTGATCAAATCCCGTCTCCGTATTGTGATTGTCCAAGGTGTGAGTATGCCCGAGAAAATCGTGGCAAGGACTTGCGCAAACGTTGCAATTATCTCATTAACGACGATCTGTTAGTCGAGATGGGTCCAGATTTATTAGTAGCTTGTAATATGCATGATGTTCATCTGATGGATGTGAAACATGCACTTATCACACATAGTCATCGTGATCATTTTGATGCAGCAAATCTTGTCGTGCGTAAACAGGGGTTTCCAAATCGTGAAGAGAAGCCACAAATGGATTTTATAGCACCGCCTTCGGTGATGACACTATTGAATGGAACTTGCGTAACAGATAAGGCGATGGGAATTCGTCGCATCCCAATTTTACCTTATGATTCTATCACTCTAGCGGGTTATCAAATAAAAGCAGTGAAAGCAACCCATTATCCACAAGTCGGGGACGCAGTGAATTACATCATTGATGATGGCACATCAAAAGTATTAATTGCATCCGATACAGCGGTATATAAGGATGAGGTTTGGCCTCACTTAGAAGGGATTGCACTTGATCAGTTAATTATCGAATGCACAGTTGGGACTAATATCGCGAACCTTCCTGGTCAGACAAGGCATTTAAGTATAAATGGGGTCGAAGAGATGATCTCTAAAATGAAAGAAATTGGCGCGATAACAGAGAAGACAGCAATTTGTGCAACACATTTCACACATCAACATTGTCCGAACCATGAGGAATTAAGCGCTATTCTAAAAAATATCGGGGTGCAATGTGCCTACGATGGACTAGTTTTACATTTTTAATGCAACCGAATAATAACAACTCCAAGAATGGAGGGGAACGATGGATACAGTTACACAACTTCAAGTTGAAAAGGTAGTAAAGAAGAAGAAGAGTAAAGGACTTTCCACCTTCAAGAGAATAGCACGAAACTGGGAACTCTACTTATTTCTTTTACCAACTATTATTTACTTTGTTATTTTCAAGTACATCCCTATGTATGGACTGCAAATTGCGTTTAAAGATTTTATTGCTTTTTATGGAATTTGGGGAAGCCCATGGGTAGGTTTTGAACATTTTATACGATTCTTTGAATCCTATCAATTTTGGAATCTATTGAAAAACTCGTTACAAATTAACTTGTATCAATTACTATTCGCATTTCCATTACCGATTATATTTGCCTTGATGCTTAATCAGGTGACACGGACACGTTTTAAAAAGCTCGTCCAAACGGTAACGTATGCACCACATTTTATATCTGTAGTTGTGCTCGTGGGGATGATTTTTATTTTCTTATCACCATCAAATGGATTTGTGAATAATATCATTCAATTGTTCGGCGGCGAACCTATTTATTTTATGGGGAGTAATGAATGGTTTAAAACGGTTTTTGTTGGATCTGAAATATGGCAGACAACTGGTTGGAGTGCGATTATTTATCTTGCTGCTTTAACTTCCGTGGATCCACATTTGCATGAGGCGGCAATTGTCGATGGTGCCAGTAAATTTCAACGCGTTCGTCATATTGATATACCAGGCATTTTACCCGTTATTATGATCATGTTTATTCTTGAAATTGGCAACTTTGTCACATTAGGGTATCAGAAAGTATTGCTCATGCAAAATTCATTAAACATTGCTTCCTCGGAAGTCATTCAAACATATGTGTATAAAACTGGTTTACTAGGTTCACAGTTCAGCTATGCAGCGGCAATTGGTTTATTTGAAAATGTGTTGAATTTTATTTTACTCATCATGATGAATCAATTAGCAAAAAAATTAAAACAACAAAGTCTGTTCTAGGTGGTGAGGGATATGGATAATTTAGGAAAAATTCCAAGGACCAGAAAGGATAAGCTGTTTGATTTCGTAAACTATGGGTTACTTAGCATCATTCTGGTATTAATTTTGTACCCACTGTATTTAATCGTTATTTCATCCTTTAGTGATCCTATCGTGGTCAATGCTGGAAAAGTGTGGCTATGGCCAAAAGATTTTACGTTAAAAGGATATGAGATTCTACTAGAAAACGCAGAAGTTTGGAAGGGATATGTCAATTCATTTTTATATACGATTTTATCCGTCCTTATCGGTGGGAGTTTAGTATTGACAGCTGGATATGCGTTATCACGAAAAGATTTAGTTGGAAGAAACTTTTTCATGTTTATGATTGTGTTTACGATGTTTTTTAGCGGTGGGTTAATTCCTTCTTATCTATTAGTGAAAGACTTACAGATGATGAACACGATTTGGGCTGTCATTATCCCATCAGCAGTATCAGCTTTTCATATCATTGTAGCTAAAACCTTTTTTCAATCAACGATACCAGAAGAATTAATGGAAGCCGCAAAAATGGATGGGTGCTCAACAACGAAGTTTTTCTTTAAAATTGTCGTGCCATTATCGACACCAATTATTGCTGTTATTGCTTTGTTTAGTGCGGTCAGTGAGTGGAATTCGTATTTCCCAGCTTTAATCTACTTATATGACCAAGCGTTATACCCGTTGCAGTTAATACTACGCAGTATTTTAATTGCGAGCCAAGATGCTGCACAAGTTGGCGATGGTGCGGTTGATCCAGAAATGATCGCAGAGGCCCAACATTATAAAGAGTTAGTTAAATATTCATTAATCATTGTTTCTAGTTTACCGGTTCTTATAATCTATCCATTTTTACAACGCTATTTTGTAAAAGGCGTCATGATTGGATCTATTAAAGGGTAATGAATCTACTAATATTTTGGAGGGATTTTACATGACAATGAAAAAAAGGTTCATGGCAGTGTCTGGATTAGCTTTATCACTTTCGCTTCTAGTCGCAGGTTGTGGCATCAAAACGAGTGGGAAATCGTCGGGGCCAGATGAAAATTTTAACGAAACTGGATTACCAATCATGGAAGAGGAAATTACCATTTCGATTGCAGGTAAATATGATGCGAGAACGGGATCCGATTATAATAATTTAGAGACGATTAAGAAAATCAATGAAGGAACGAATATGAATATTGATTGGCAATTGACTCCAAGCTCGGATTGGACAACGAAACGAAATTTAATGCTTGCTAGTGGCGACTTACCTGATGTGATCTTGAGCTTAAGCCCGTCAGATGTTGTGGTAAATGGTGCACAAGGTGTATTTGTTCCTCTAGAGGATATGATTGAAAAATATGCACCGAACTTAACGGATTTTTTAAATAAACATCCGGAAGTTCGGGACGCAATTACAGCTCCTGATGGTCATATTTACTCGATTCCATACGCAAACATGTCAAAATATAAACTAGTGAGTGGAAACACATTATGGATTAACGAGAAGTGGTTGGAAAAAGTAGGAATGGACATGCCGGAGACAACAGAAGAATTTAAAGCGGCTCTCGAAGCTTTTAAGAAAGAAGATATGAACGGCAATGGTGATCCAAATGATGAAATTCCTCTTGCTGGAATTTATGGGGATAGTCTTCATGGTTTAGGTTTCTTGTTTGGTTCCTTTAATACATTGGATGAAACTTTTATTTTAAAAGATGACAAAGTAAAGTTTGTTCGTACATCACCTGAATATAAAGAGGTAATCAAATACATTAGCTCTCTTTATCAAGAAGGGTTGATCGATCAAGAGATTTTTACGTTAGAATCATCTGATCTGATTGCTAAGTTGTCAGCTGATGACACTGCAAATGTTGGTGCCTTCTTTGGATGGAGTCCGGACCAAATTACGAATCCAGATTATAAATGGGATTATGGTTCCCCACTCCTGGCACTAAAAGGTCCTGAGGGACACCAAATTCGTGGGTTACTGAATCCACAATTGAATCAAGCTGCGTTTGCGATTACGGTTGAAAATGAATATCCAGAAGCAACGATTCGATGGATTGATAGAGCATTTGAACCGGAAATGTCGTTAATGCTTCGTGAAGGACCGAATCGTATAAAAATGCAAGATAATGGACTGTATGGGATTGTTTCACCACCTGAAGGATATACAGCAGGGGAGTGGCGTGTAAAAGAGACACCTTATAACAATTTCCCGTATGGATATACACAAGAGATGCGCGAAAGTGTTGATTTATCTAACTTGAAGCCAGGTGTATTAGACCCGGATAAAGATGAATGGTTTGAACTATCTGAACCAAAACTAGTTGATTGGGTTTACCCGAAAATTTTATTTACAAAAGAGCAGTATGATAACATTTCTAGATATCAAACAGATATTATTGCGTACACAGATGAAATGGCTGCGAAATGGATTACGGGAGGATCAGATATTGATAAAGATTGGGATAGTTATGTAGAAAACTTAAATAAAATGGGACTTGCAGAATTCACTCAAATTTATCAAGATGGGTATGACACATTAAAAGCTAATAAGAAGTAATGTGGTCAAACATGTAACTCCTCTAGTAATTGCTGGAGGAGTTTTTTGAAAAAAGCTCTGTTAAACTCTGTTGTTGATTTTCGCTCCAGTACACTCGCTTTCCGCGGGCACGGCCTCAGTTAACTAGGCAAAGAAAACCGCTTTGCCAAGTGGATCTTCGGCTCGTGCTGTTCCCGCAGGAGTCTCGTGTACATCCGCTACAATCAACTAAGTTGTTAACAACAATGAACTTTGACAGAGCCTTTTAAAAAATATACATCACGTATTAAAGGCAGTGAAGACATGGTAACAATTTGGGACGTGGCAAAAGATTGTAATGTATCGAAAAGTACAGTTTCATTGGTTATTAATAATAGTGATGCTGTGAAGTTAGAGACTAAATTGAAAGTGTTGGAATCGATTAAAAAGTTAGGGTATGTCCCGAACATGGCGGCGAGGGAACTACAAACGAAAGTAAAAAACATTCTTGGGATGGTATTTCTCGTAAATGAAGCATCACAAAAATCATATTCGTTTGATTCGGTGACTGAAACGCTTTTTTATGATATTTTCACAGGTATTTCTTCGCAATTGAAAGATACAGACTATGGTTTGTTAAGTGAGCGCTTTTCAGCTGATGGTTCCGATACTCTACCGAATTTGATCAAAAACAAACGGGTTGATGGAGTATTTATAATTGGTGGGCTATTTAATGAAGATTTTATTAAGCAATTACAAGCACAAAATATTCCTGCTGTAATCGTAGGGCGACTAGTTCCTGGGGTTGACTCGGTTGCACCTGATGTAACGAATGCCATCTATATAGGAACGAAGCATATACTAGAAACAGGGCATCGTAACATTGCTTTTATTAATGGACCAGAAAAAGCTCAAGCATCGAAAGGGAAGTTAACAGGTTTTAATAAGGCGTTAGCGGAATTCGAGCGTGATGTCGATAGTGCTGTTGTATTTACGGACTATACTGGAAATGCAGGTTTTCGTGCAATGAGGGAACTATGGGATAGTGGCAAACATCCAGACGCTGTCATTGCAGCAAGTGATGGGATTGCGGTCGGGGCTATGAGGTATTTATATGAACAAAAAATACGGATACCGGAAGACATTTCCATCATCGGGTATGAACAGTCGATTATTTCGGAGCATGCCATTCCCGCATTAACAACGATGGATATTAACAAGGAACTCATGGGGCAAAAAGCAAGTGAAATGTTAATGCACCGCATCCAAAACCCAGACGGAAACATTGTCCATCATACATTCGAAACATCCATCGTCCTTAGAGATTCCGTCAAGAATCGGGGGTAGATGGTGGGACGTGGGGTCAGGCAAGCTGTCCCGTTTACGGGAGAGGGACGCGGGGTCAGGCAAGCTGTCCCACGTTTTCGGGTGAGGGACGCGGGGTCAGGCAAGCTGTCCCGTCTTCGGGAGTGGGACGTGGGGTCAGGCAAGCTGTCCCACGTTTTCGGGTGTGGGACGCGGGGTTAGGCAAGCTGTCCCGCATCTTCGAGAACTGGACGCCCCTTCCTTGGGAGAAAACTGGGACAAGGAAGCTGACCCCACGTCCCTTATACAAAATGGCTAGGGTTGGTGCCCATCCATTTTTTGAACATGCGGTTGAAGTAGGATTGGTCGTAGTATCCTAGGTATTCAGCTATTTCGTGTATGGTCATGGATGTGTTTTTTAATAGATTGATGGCTGTGTTGATTCTAAGTTGATGAAGGTATTGGATTGGAGTATATCCGACGACTTCTTTAAAGATAACGGATATATAGTTTGGTGTTACACCAGCTAAATCTGCTAGTTCTTCTATGGTGATGTTTTTACGGAAATTCGCTAATATATATTCTTGTATTTTCCTTGCAATCAGTTCTCTTGCAGGTGAGGTACGTTGTTCGGATGATTCTTGAGCAAGTAATGTTAGCAATTCACTTAAGATGTGACTGGACATTTGTTCATAATAGGCCCTTTTTGCTAAAAACTGTGTAAACAATTTGGAGAAACGCTGTTCAACGTATGCGGCATTATGTGTGTTAAAGTGAAAAATATTATTTTGCTTCGTGAAATTCAGTGCATTTTTTAGTTCTAGATCTTCCCAGAAAAAGACAACCGTATATTTCTGGTGTAATTCCTCAGGATGGTTCTCCCAGGCTCGTTCCATACTAAATGGAATGTAAAGAATATCTCCTTTCTTTAATTCCAAGCGTTCGTTATTAATCCAGTAGACTACTTTTCCTTCACATACAAAGACAAGAGTGTCACAACCTTGGTCATTCTTTATACTCCAAGTCGGATTCACATCATGATAGACTCCTTGAATATTCATCATCTATATCACCACCGCTTAGAAATTTAGTGTTGAAATATACAAATTTGAATAGTTTTGTATATTTCACTTCTCTTATTCTCTTGATATTATCAAATTAGTCAGATAAATACCAAACTTTTAAACAGAGGAGTGTATGATTCAAGATTGAAGCGTTAGCTGACACATGATACAAATCCAAAACCAATAGGAGGGGTAAAATGAAATATACAATTGCGTCTTACTCATTTAATGGATTACACCGAGAAGGGAAAATGGACATTTTTCATTATTTAGAAACGGTGAAGTATCGCTACCATCTCAACTCAGCAGATATTTGGAACATGATGCTCGATAGTTATGATGAAGATTATTTAAAGAAAGTAAGAGAAGCAATGGACGAGAAAGATATGTATCTAGCAAATCTATGTGTAGATGCTGCGGAAGTTTGGGATGTTGACCCGGATGCTAGAAAGCAATGGTATGAGAATGGGTTGAAGAACCTATGTGCTGCGGAAATTCTCGGTGCGCAAACTGTTCGGATTGATATGGGTGGAAGAGATTTGGAGATGACCGACGAACAGTTTGAATATACGGTGAAACGTTATCAAGAATATGCTCATATTGCTCAAGAATCTGGATTTATGGTAGGGCCTGAAAATCATTGGGGAGCCTCCAGAGTACCTGAAAATATTAGAAAAGTGTATGAAGCAGTCGATCATCCATCATTTGGAATTCTATTACACTTTGACAATTGGGATGTAGACAAAGAGAATGGCGATCGTCTATGTGCAAAATATGCATTTCATACTCACTTAGCTGCATGGGTTATACCGAATTGTGAAGAGAAACTACAAATCTTGGAGGATGTTGGTTATAAGGGACACCTTGGAATTGAACATCACTCTGGCATAAATGAGTTTAGTCAAGTGGAATGGCAATTTGCTACTGCTAAAAATACTTGGATCAATATGCAAACCAAGAAAAAGGTAGGTATATGACATTTGAATACGATTCGGATTGGTATTATAGGTGTTGGAATTATTGGGAAAACCCATTTAGATAACTATGCAGAAATAGCTGGTGTGGAAATAGTTGCAGCATGTGATATTAATGAAGCGGAGTTAGCATATGTTGCGGAAAAGTATAATATCCCTCATACGTACACGGATTATAGAGAAATGCTGAAGCGGGATGATTTGGATGCGATTGATGTGTGTCTTCATAATAACCTTCACGCACCGATCACCATTGCGGCATTGCAAGCTGGAAAACATGTTTATTGTGAAAAACCAATCGCAGGATCATATATCGATGGAAAGAGAATGCTAGAGGCTGTAAAGGAATATGGGAAGAAGTTACACATCCATTTAAGCTTCCTATACGCCACAGAAACGAAAGCAGCGAAAAAATTAATAGATGGAGGAAATCTAGGAACGATCTATCACGCTCGTTCTACTGGTTTTAGAAGGAAAGGGCGTCCTTATGTAGATGGTTACGGAACAAAGGAATTTCTTCAGAAAAAAATAGCTTCAGGTGGCGCATTGTTTGATATGGGAGTGTACCGAATATCACAGTTACTATATCTATTAAATATGCCAAAAATGAAAACGGTTTCTGGTAAAACATATCAGGAACTAGATATGGATGAAAAACGGAAACAAATAAGTGGTATTGATGTTGAAGAACTAGGAATGGGTTTTGTCCGATTTGAACAAGGGTTAACAATGGATATCATCGAATCTTGGGCCATCCATCTTGGAGGTTTTGAAGGTAGTTATATTGTAGGAAATCAAGGTGGAATCCAATTTCCTGGATACACGAATGGGGTGAATACTCCTTTTAGCTACTATACTTCTGTAAATGGGATGGATATGGATGGAACCTTTGATTTAGGTGGCGCAAATTATAGGTGGCATCAATTAGAAGAAAATACAGATGCCTACGATTCATCACAACATCATTGGATCGCAGCACTGCATGGCAGGGTGGAATTATTACCGACAGCAGAACTTGCTCTGCAAACAATGCTCATAAGTGAAGGAATCTATTTATCCAACAAATTAGAGAGAGAGGTAACTGCGGAGGAAATTATTGCTAATTCTCAATCTCAGTCATTATTAAGTATCAATCAATAACGGACATTTCATTTTTCCGTAATGAAGATTCGATAAAGAAATGAAAGCGTTTGCCAAGTCGTTATGACACACTGGCCTTATAAGAAAAAATGTGAGGTGGATTTGATGAAACGGTTTAAGTTTTTCATGATTATAACAACCATCATCATCTTGCTTATCGGGTGCAGCAGTGATCAAACATCTTCTGATGATAAGAAAGATACTGAGAAAAAAGGAGATAAAGAACAAATTACGATTTCGTTTGGAACATGGAATAAAGGGACGGAAGATGAGCTGAATCTAGAGAGATCACTAATTAAGGCATTTGAAGCAGAATATCCACATATAAAAATAGAGTTGGATCAATCGATTCCAAATGATCGATGGACAGATGGATTGGCTACGGCAGCAAGTGCAAAGCAAATGCCAGACGTCTTTATGCTGGCAGAGGTTCCCCCTGGTGTAGCAAATGAATGGCTATTAGATATTACAGTAATAGCTTCAAATGATCCAGAATTTACTAATGTACCACAAGCTGTTCGCGATGCTGCAACTTACAATAATATTATTTATGCGGTTCCAGCAGGGCAACAATTCTTAGGGTACTATGTGAACAAAGATTTATATAATCAAGCGAATTTAGATGTTCCTGAACACGGAATGAGTATCGATGATTTTGTCTCGTCTGTTCGAGATATAACAAATATTAATGAGGGCAAGGTTGGGTTTGCAAATGCTATGGCAATACTAGACTGGTATCCTACGGCAGTGACCGACAACCTTGGTTGGTATACATTGACAGATGAAGGCTACCACTTAGATAGCAAGGAATTTATCAATGGATTGAATTTGGCGAGTAATCTTATGCTAGGCGGTAACGCATATGAAGGACTGACAGATGAGCAAAAGGCTAATTTTTCAGGTGAATGGGGTGGAGAGGTTTTCGTTAACGGTGGTATCGGACTAACATGGGATGGAACATGGGCAATTCCTTTTTTTGAGGAAAATGCTGAATTCGACTGGGACTTCGTTAGCATTCCAGGTGGCCGAACTGTTGTAGCGAATGATTATATGGGAATATCTAAGACAACCGAACACCCAGAAGAAGCTTATTTGTTTGCGAAATGGATGAGTTTTGGGAAAAAAGGCTATTTAAAACGATTAGAAATTGCACAAGAGGAAGGGTTTGGATTAGATAGTTTACCAGTTACAACAGATCAAGAAATATTAGATGCGTATTTCGAACTTCAATCTCTTCCAGGATTAAGGAAGGCATACGAAAACTTAGACAAAGCGGTAGTAGAACCAGTGAAGACAGTGCCTGGCTATGTTCAATCCAGATGGGAAGCCCCAACTGGTGTAGCAATTGAGGACAATTTGAATGCTAATATTAGTCAACTACTGGAAGCAGCTGTAAAAGGGACGATTAAGATAGAAGACTACATTACACAAATAAACGATTTGGCAAATAATCAATATAAAGAAGCTAATGATGCGATTGCGCAATAATGGTTGGAGAAAGGGCAGAGACATAACCATTTGACTTGAATGTAAATCCGAACAATGTAAGTGTAGCAATAACGCTTCGGAAATACACTTCGCTTTCCGCGGGCGGCTAATGAGCCTCCTCGGCGCTAATCGCCTGTGGGGTCTCATCGAGGCCTTTATTCCCGCAGGAGTCTTCGTGTATTTCCTCCGCTGGCAACCATAAAATTTTTGTAATTGAAAAGGTGACCGAACTATCTTGTTTTAAAATCAAGTTATAGTTCGGTTTTTATTTGCATCGATATTCCTCTGTCCCAGCCTCTTTTTTGCTATCTTTCATTAAAGTGGTGGATTTTCCACACCTAAATGAATCCAATCTTCTTTAGGAGGGCCGTAAACTCCGAAAGGTTTTAGTCCTGCCTGGCGCATTAGAACAGTAACTTGGCCACGGTGGTGAATAATATGCTTTATGAGTCCCATTAATATTTGAGCATTTGTTTCTTCCCTGCCAAAAGCGATTTGAACTTCCTGTAAAGATTGGTCTGTCCACTGTTGTTCTAAGAGTTTTGGTACTAGAGCACTAATATCTTTAAATGTATTTGCAATGTCTTCAGCAGATGTTGGAACATTTTCTCCATCATAGTCTGTATCAATTTTTAAACCAAAGTGGGTCAAATACTCTGGGATATTGGTAGTAAAATGCCACGCTATTCGTCCTAAAGTGCGCCCTTCTGGATATACTTTTTGTTGCAATGAATCATCAGTAAGACCATCTAACACTTTTTCTGTTAGTGATGCTTCCCATTTCCATTCTCTAATAAAATCGGCGATTGTTACATACATAGATTCTCCTCCTTTTATTCTTTTTTTATTATGACATAACTTTCCTTCAGATTCGAAAATCAATTATTGTACTATATCGTTCTTATTACCTACCTGAAGTGTTCTTTATTAGATACATATACCTAAAATTCAGAAAAATAAAGGTAATTATGAATGTAAGATGGAAATTAAATTGTTGTTGGCTAATTTGAAAAGTAGGGGGGAAAAGCATTTTAGCATTGGCCAGCAGAGTGTTAGGGCGTGAGACAAAAGTAGTATTTCAAATGCATAATGGGACGAGGAAACTGACCCCATGTCCCAGAAAGGTTGGTGGATGAAATGGGTGTAAAGGGTAGGAGGATTTTTAGGGTAGCGTTATTGTTTATTATGTTTTCACTTGTACTTACTTCATCTTTTTATGCAGAAAATCTTTCCGATACGACAGCAGTAACAGTGTCTACCGAAGAATTTTCAAATCCGGTGAATACAGCAGGAGCGGATCCGTATGTAATGCTTCATGATGATGGTTATTATTATTTCATGCGGACACTTGGACATCGTCTTGATATTTGGAGATCGCGTACCTTAACAGGAATTGATCTTGGGGAGCGGAAAACAGTTTGGACTAGACCTGCAAACTTACATGATATTTGGGCGCCTGAAATACATCATATCGACGGAAAATGGTATATCTACTATACTGCGAATACAGGCTGTGGAGATGCATGTCGAGGTGTGTATGTACTTGAAAATGATTCTGCCAATCCGTTAGAAGGGGAATGGGTAGATAAAGGAAGAATCAACACACAATATTCTGGTCTTGATGGAACGGTTTTTGAACATAACGGTGAAAAATACTTCTTATATGCGGCCTATGGTAACTGGTCTGGGCAACATGGTAGTGCGATTGCCATTGCCAAAATGGTGAACCCGTGGACATTAACCGGTGAAAATGAAATTTTAACATACCCAGAATATGCTTGGGAAAAGTATGGGATGCATGTTAATGAAGGCGCCGTCATTTTAAAAAGAGAAGACAAAGTGCATCTAGTTTATTCTGCAAGTGCATGCTGGATGGATCAATATGCTATTGGAATGTTATCGACTTCGGAAGATAGCAATCTGTTAGACCCTAATGCGTGGACAAAATCAGCTGAACCACTATTTAAAAGTTCACCTGAAAATGGCGTATATGGGCCTGGACATAATTACTTTGTAAAATCAAAGGATGGAACACAGGATTGGATTGTGTATCATGGCAATAACAATCCAGGAGAAGGTTGTGGTGCACGACCGACACGCATGCAGGAAGTAAACTGGAACGCTGATGCTACACCAGATTTCGGTATTCCAACGAATGGTCCTTTAGCAGTTCCATCCGGTGAATATCGCATTGAGGCAGAGCATGGAACATTGCGTAAAGTGAAGCTCAATAATGTAAAGAATTCTACGAACCAAACAGTATCACTTAATAATGTCAACAGTTCTCTGTTAATCGAGGATATTAATGTTCCAGAAGCGGGAACGTATACAATGACGGTGAAGTACTCCAATTATGCTGGTCCAGATGCGACAAGCTATGTATCTGTTAATGGCAAGCCGGCGACCGTTCTCTCTTATCCTAGTACTGGGAAAAATAATTTTAGTACTGTCACGATGGATGTAGAGCTTCGAAAAGGCTACAACAATACGATCGAGTTTACGAAGAAAAAACATCAACTCGAAATCGATTATATTGAGATCTCTGGGGAAGTTACCGCTTCCGTGGAATCAGGTGCAGAATATAAGCTTGTAAATCCACATGGGAATAAAGCATTACATGTGGATGAATGGAATAATGTTCTCACTTGGGATGATTCCGAAGGAGGAGATTCTCAGCGCTGGGAAATGGTAGCGTTGGAGGATGGAAGTTATAAAGTGGTAAATCCTGCGACGAATATGGTTTTGGCGATTGAAGGTGATCCACAAACACCGTGGGCAAATGTGAACGTGCAAGCATGGAATAATACTGACACCCAAAAGTGGAGAGTTGTCCATGTTGGGGGTGGATATTATAAATTGTTTAATGTTGCGAGTGGTAAATCACTTGATGTAGGTGGGGCCAACATTGACAGTGGCGCAAATGTCGGCACGTGGGAAGACATCCCAGGTGGACCAGCGCAGATGTCGGTGTTGTATAAGTTGGATTGATGGGAAGGTAAAAGACAAAAATATCCTATTTAAATGTAAATTTGAGCAAAGTTATAAATTAGTTATGCCGCTACGGAAATACACTACGCTTTCCGCGGGCGGTTCGGAAGCCTCCTCGGCGCAATATGCGCCTGTCTAGCTCAGGCTCCTAGCAGCTAGCGAACGAGCCATTCCTTTCCCTACGATAAGTCAACATCGGCAAGAGGAACGTCTACTAAAAGCGGCACGTCCTGTGCCGACGTCGACGTGACCCACATCCTGTGGGCCCTCGCCGTGTTTCCTTTATCTTAAGAAGGGATTGTCTCCCGTTCGTACGCCGCTGATCAGTCGCCTTCGCTTTTCTATCTGTGGGGTCTTCCGGCTACCGTACATCCCGCAGTCAATCATGTATACCAAAAATACACCACAGAGAATGGAAATGATGCTAGTGGTAGTTGTCTATACGATGTATGTATAAGTTAGATTCAACTTTTTAATGCTTTATTTCCATGGTAGGAGTCTCCGTGTATTTCCTCCGCTGATTATGATAGCTTTTAATTAGTTTTTACCATGCCAAACTATCTTGAGAAAATTCAAGCAATAGTTTGGCCTTTTAATTCTATCCACATTCACATTCTGTATGCTATTTAGCCTTTTTTTATTATTTCCTCTCACCTTAATACTGCAAACTTTGTGAAAAATTTTATTACTAATATTAAAAAAGTATTTGAAACCTTTATATCCTATAACCCGTATAGAAAATTAGATGGAGGTGTGGTGATTAAATGGTTTTTCGTTCAAAAGTAGATGCGTTTTTTATTAATTTGGCGTTGATTGTTGTACTTGTTCTTGCTTTGGGTTCCTTTTTTCCTTTTTTCATTGAAGAAGTTCGAAATGAACCAGCAAATGTTCTTATACCAGCAGTGATCATACTTACTTCAATTTTTCTTCTTTCAACAGGTTTTATTTTATGGACTGTATTTGCAGTGAAGTATGTTTTTCATGAAGATTATTTATTGATAAAAGGTGGTCCGTTTAAAAGTCGTATTCCATACGAAAATATAACAAAGGTAGCACCTACAAACGCAGTTTTTACAGGTCATCGAATATTGTCTTCGAGAGATGCGATTGAAATTTTTAATAAGACAACATTTATGGGAAGCATAAAAATTTCACCAAGTAATAGAAAAGAGTTTATGGATGAACTTAAGAAACGTTGTCCTCACATCCAGATTCAAGAATGAGAATTTGCAGTATGGAGCAATGTAAAAAAGAATGACCTATATACTTTGAAGTTTCGTGAACGATAAAACCATGGCGTGGAGTTATTTCCATGCCATGGTTTTGGTGTGTTCAAAGAAACTTTTTACTGGTATTGTACGTATTTTTAGCCATACTAAATCAAAGGATGAAGCTGTATGATTTGATATACTTTGCAAAAGAGAATTCGCTTATATTTGCTTTCACAGTCTTAATGTTTTTCATGTGGAAAATTTATAAAGACGAAAGAGGAAATAATAGAAGCTTTGTTACTGGAATAAGGTAGTTTTGGAGTTAATCTTATTGTCTATTGAAAATGATACCGGCAAACTGGGTGTCTGGTATAGGAGGTACCTATGTTAGAACTAACGAACGAAAAAGCGGAGGAAATTCTGGAGGAGCACCATCGTTTTTTTGCTAAGAATAAAACGAAGAATCTCGATTTTCGCTTACAACAGTTGCAAAAATTGCGAGCTGCAATTAAAAAATATGAGACGAAAATATTAGAAGCACTTGAAAAAGATTTAGGAAAACATTCATTTGAGGCTTTTACGACAGAGGTTGGGTTCACGTTAAACAGTATTACCCACACGATGAAGCGGTTGAAAAAGTGGGCGAAACCGAAAAAAGTCGATACACCTATAGCTTTGTTTCCGGCGAAGAGTATGGTGGTGTACGAGCCATATGGAACGGTGTTAATCATTGGCCCGTTTAACTACCCATTTCAACTCCTAATCGAACCATTAATTGGTGTGATTGCGACTGGAAATACAGCGGTCATCAAGCCATCAGAATTAGTCCCAAATGTATCCTCCGTAGTGACGGAAATGATTACAGATACGTTTGATCCGGCTTATATTCGTTCGGTTCCAGGTGGGGTCGAAACGACTACATCACTTATCCACTCCCCTTTTGATTACATTTTTTTCACAGGAAGTGTGACGGTTGGAAAAATTGTCATGGAAGCTGCTGCAAAAAATCTAATACCAGTCACATTGGAATTAGGCGGAAAAAGCCCTGTCATTGTTGATAAGTCAGCTGATTGTAAAGTGGCAGCAGAAAGAATTATATGGGGGAAGATCGTAAATGCAGGACAAACTTGTGTAGCACCAGATTATGTGCTTGTACAGGATTCTAGGAGAGATGAACTCATAGCAGAAATGAAGCAAGTGTTGCAGCGATTTTTTGGTGAGGTAATAAAAGATAGTAAGGATTTGGGTCGCATCGTCAACGATCGTCATTTCAATCGGTTAATGGGTATTCTGGAACATGATAGGGATCAGATTATTGTCGGCGGTGGGGTGGATGCATCGACCCGATTTATTGAACCAACACTACTAGACGCTAACTGGGATTCGGCTGCGATGCAGGAAGAAATTTTTGGTCCAATTTTACCGATTTTATCCTATCAACACCTGAATGAAGCAATTGTGGCGATTAAGAAATTTGCCAAACCATTAGCACTATATCTCTTTACAGAAGAAAAAGCAGTCAAGGAAAGAGTTTTAATGGAAATTTCTTCTGGAGGAGTGTGTATTAATAATACACTCACGCACTTAGGAAACCCTGACCTACCTTTTGGTGGCGTCGGGAATTCCGGAATTGGCGCATATCATGGCGAATACAGCTTCCGTACATTTTCCCATGAAAAAAGTGTATTGAAAACAAGTTCCAAAATAAATATAAGACTACTCTTCCCACCATACAAACACAAAAACGACCGACTCGTACGAAAGTTTTTGAAATAGAGGAGGACAAGGGAGGGACAAGGGGTCAGGATGAGACCACTGAAAAAGTCTGTTTTAATATTCAGACAGTATAATTAAACTTATTTAAAACAAAAGAATAACCCCCATTATTTGGTATAATAGAGTTGACGAAAAACTATCACCAAAATGGGGGTTATTCTAATGCTTAAAGAAAAAGATATGCAGTTAAGCATCTATTCCATATTGTACAATAAAATTCCTGAGAATCATATATTTAAAATTCTAAGAGAACAACTTGACTTTAGTTTTATTAATGATGTGTTAAGGGAAACATATTCTAATCGATATGGTCGACCAGCTAAAGAACCTGAACTCATGGTCAAATTGTTACTCATACAGCGTCTTAAAAATTTATCAGATGTTCAAGTTATAGAAGAGTGCTCCTTAAACCTAGCGTATATGTATTTTTTAGGCAT
>VEFU01000005.1 GCA_007679095.1 Paenibacillus bovis | reverse complement strand
GGCCTTTTAGGCCGAGGCCGGTAAGAGAGGCTTTCAGCCGCAGAACAAACCACCAGTTCACACTGGTGGTTTTGATTATGTTATTTTGTGAATACCTTTCTCTTTGCGAAAAAAACTAGTAATGATTACAATAAAGGAAAATACAGTACAGTGGAAAGGGTGTGGGACATTGAAAATCGTATTAATCATCATTGCGAGTATTTTCGTATTAGCAGCTAGTTATTTTTTATACGAAAACTCACTTGGTTCCATTCCATTTCTACTCGCATCCTTTATTTTATTCTTTTTAGTGCGCAGGATGAGCAAAAAATCCAAGTTAGAAGAACGAAAAGATACCCAAGGTAAATAAAGTTGTTTTAAAATATATGCTAAATGGTAAAATGTGTAGCATAAATGAATTTAATTTGTTTATAATGGGAAGTATGGATTTTTTCCTTTATACTACATAGGGAAGGATGTGCGGTTTTTGAATTTACAAGAGATACCAAAAGAACAACGTAAAGAAATGTCATTTATTGAAATTGCGCAATATATTTTTGCAGAAAAGAAAGAGCCGATTTCATTTAAGGATTTAGTGGATGAAATTGCTCAATTCCTAGAGCTAGGCGAGGAAGAAACAAAAACAAGGATGCTTCAATTTTATACAGATTTAAATATTGATGGTCGCTTCATTACGTTAGGTGAAAATCGTTGGGGATTACGCGAATGGTACCCTAGTGATAAGATTGATGAGGAAATCATCACACCTGTTAAACCGAAAAAGAAGAAGAAGAAAAAACGTGATGAAGAAGATGACGAGCTATTAGAAGACTTTGATGACGAAGATCTAGACTACGACCTCGATGATGATTTGGAAGATGATCTTGACGAAGAAGAGGACGAGGACGAAGAGGAAGATGAAAGCTTAGAAGCACTTCGTGAAGAAGAAGAAGAGTTCGATGAAGATGATGAGCTCATTGATGATGATGACTATGAAATCGTCGATGATGAGGAAGAAGATATTGACCTCGACGAAGAGGATGAAGAAGAAGAGGAAGAAGACGAAGAATAATCTTCTTGACTTCCTATCAGAGAATATATATTATTTTATTTGGGCTCCTTGAAAAAGGACAGATAAATAATACGTCACGCTCCCATACATTTGTAGCGGGAGCTTTTTTATTTTTTTGGGAAAGAATAATCATAAAAAGTTCCAAGTTTGCTTGAAAGTGTAGACTGTTAATGCATTGAAGGAGGAAATGTTGTGTCAAAGTATATTTTCGTAACGGGCGGGGTTGTATCGTCATTAGGGAAAGGAATTACTGCTGCATCTCTCGGTCGTTTGTTAAAAAACCGTGGTTTAAGTGTAACGATCCAAAAGTTCGATCCATATATAAACGTTGATCCAGGAACAATGAGTCCTTATCAACATGGAGAAGTTTTCGTGACAGAGGATGGTGCGGAAACTGATTTAGACCTTGGTCACTATGAGCGCTTTATTGATATTAATTTAAATAAATATAGCAATATTACGACAGGAAAAGTATATTCTGAAGTAATTAAAAAAGAACGCCGTGGTGATTATCTTGGCGGTACTGTCCAAGTTATCCCACATATCACGAATGAAATTAAAGATCGCATCTACCGTGCTGCTGAAAAAACGGATGCAGATGTCGTAATCACTGAAATTGGTGGAACGGTTGGTGACATTGAATCACTTCCATTCTTAGAAGCGATTCGTCAAATGAAAAATGATGTTGGCCGTGACAATGTGATGTATATTCACTGTACGCTTGTTCCGTATTTACGTGCAGCAGGTGAAATGAAGACAAAACCAACTCAACATAGCGTGAAAGAGCTTCGCAGTCTCGGTATTCAACCAAACGTTATCGTATGTCGTACGGAAATGCCGATTCCGCAAGAAATGAAGGATAAAATTGCTTTATTCTGTGATATTGATAAAGAGGCTGTTATTGAAGCTGGCGATGCAAGTACACTATATTCAATCCCTCTTTCATTACAAGAGCAAAAGCTTGATCAAATTGTTTGCAATCATTTAAAACTTGTATGTGCAGATGCAGATATGACAGAGTGGAAACAACTCGTTGAAAAAGTACAAAACTTAACGAAAACAACTAAAATTGCTTTAGTTGGTAAGTATGTAGAGCTTCCAGATGCATATATTTCTGTAGTAGAAGCATTGAAGCATGCTGGATACTCTTTCGATGCAGATGTAGAAGTTAAATGGCTAAATGCTGAAAATGTAACAGATGAAAATGTGGAAGAACTTCTTAGTGATGTAGATGGAATTCTCGTACCTGGTGGTTTTGGTGATAGAGGAGTAGAAGGTAAGATTTCTGCAATTAAGTTTGCACGTGAAAGAAAAGTTCCGTTCTTTGGTATTTGCCTAGGAATGCAACTTGCTTCTATTGAATATGCTCGTAATGTTGTTGGTTTAACAGAAGCACATTCTTCTGAACTTAACCCAGATACGCCACATCCAGTAATTGACCTTTTACCAGATCAACATGGAGTAGTTGAACTTGGCGGAACATTAAGATTAGGGCTATACCCTTGTAAATTACAAGAAGGTACAAAAGCACAAGCATTGTATGAAAATACATTAGTGCATGAACGTCATCGTCATCGTTATGAATTTAATAATAAATACCGTGAGCAACTAGAAGAAGCTGGATTTGTCTTCTCAGGAACAAGCCCAGACGGACGCCTAGTAGAAATTGTGGAACTAGAAGATCACCCATGGTTCGTAGCATGTCAATTCCACCCAGAATTCACATCACGCCCAACACGTCCACAACCACTATTCTACGGTTTCGTAGAAGCAGCAATAAAAAACGGTAAGTAATAATGAAGAAAAAGGCCCACTCTGGATTCGGAGGAGGGCCTTTTTATTATGGGGATGGTGATGCGGTATCTTTTGGATTTTGTTTTGATTCGTGAAGTTGGTTTGGGATGTGTTAGTGGGGATTTGGTAAGTAGTTTCGGGTTGAAGTGTGTGCATGGGACGTTCTAATGGACATTTGGTAGGTGGGTTCGTGTTGAAATGTCCGATAGGATCGCTCTAATAGACATTTGGTAGGTGGGTTTGGATGGAAATGTCTGATAGAAGTGCTCTAATGGACATTTGGTAGGTGAATCCGGTGTGAAATGTCTAATAGGATCGTTTCTAATGGACACTCTGACCATGAATCGAGGTAGAAATGCTAATAGAAGTCTTCTAATCAACACTTGATCCATAACTTCGTGACGAAGTGTTTAATATAAACATTTCTACCTCAAATTTTGTTGATGTACAGCTACTAAAGCACTTATTTTATAAATAATCTTCCAATATCTCATCCATCGTAAATTTTAATGAGTGATAAATATATAAAGCTGCGATGAGAGAAGGGAAGCCTACACGAGTTCCATCCATATTAGGGAGCATTGGTTTTACTACTTGAGTATTTATGTGGAAATCAGCAAGCTCCACTAAACTATTTTCTCCTGTTTTTTTATCACCTGAAATAGCTACGAAGGGTATTCCTTTTTCAATAAGAGCATTAGCTAACGTAACTGCCTCTACGTCATCTGAATAACGACTAATAACAAGTACACGGTCAGCAATTGTTAAGTCATCTATATGTTGAAATGCGAAGGCATTATCTAATTTTTCCTCACCTTCTAATGCCTCCAATACGACGCCTTCCATCTCTTTAAAACCTTTTATATAAATAGAGCCTTCTCCAACAAGCGCCTGTGCCAATAATCTAGCACTATCTTCTATTTCAAAATCTGTTTTATCAAGAATACGTTTAAACAACCCTGCTAGCTGTGTTGTAAACATTTTTCTCATGTACATTCACTCCTTTTCTAGCATAAATAACATTATACTTACTCTAAAAGCTGAATGAAAGAAAATGAATGCACAAATTGTCAAAAATTGCTTCAAGTTTTTAGCAGGATAAATGAAAAAAAAGAAGAACATGTAATAGTGATGAAAAAATACATACATATAAATCTAATTTCCTATTGTTAAACTCAGAATTAAAGTATATTCTGTAGAATAAGGAGTGAGTTCATGAAGGAAAAAGTGCTGATAGTAGATGACCAGTTCGGTATACGAGTACTATTAAACGAAATATTACAGCGTGAAGGCTATGACCTTTATCAAGCAGCGAATGGTTTGCAAGCTCTAGCAATCACAAAAAAGCAATCACCTGACCTTGTATTACTTGATATGAAGATTCCAGGAATGGACGGTTTAGAAATTTTAGAAGAAATGAAAAAAATTAATCCTGACATCCGTGTTATTATCATGACGGCGTACGGAGAATTGGAAATGATAGAAGCTTCGAAAGAATTGGGAGCGCTTGCACACTTCTCGAAGCCTTTCGATATTGACGAAATTCGTCGAGCGGTGAAATGTTATCTTCCGGCAAAAATGAATACAATATAAGTAATTTCAAGCATTTCTAGTAATGGTATTGAATTTGGTAAATTTATCCTCCCAAAAAATATTGTCATTATTGGTAAAAATAAGCTGGATTTGGTATGATAAGAAAGGAAAAATTCTTATTCTATATATTGGAGTAGGATCTAGCTTATAGCACATCTAGTGCAGTATCTCGAAGGAGGAAGAAAGAATGCCATTAGTTTCCATGACTGAAATGCTTAATAAAGCTAAAGAAGGAAAATATGCAGTCGGCCAATTTAACTTGAACAACCTAGAGTTCACTCAAGCAATTCTACAAGCAGCAGAGGAAGAAAAGTCCCCTGTTATTCTTGGTGTATCTGAAGGTGCAGCTCGTTATATGGGCGGCTTCAAAACTGTTGTAAAAATGGTTGAGGCTTTAATGGAGGATTATGGTACAACCGTACCTGTTGCTATTCACCTTGACCATGGTTCCAGCTTTGAAGCATGTGCAAAAGCAATTCATGCTGGATTTACATCTGTAATGATTGATGCTTCACACGATCCGTTTGAAGAAAATATCGCAACTACTTCAAAAGTAGTGGAACTTGCTCATTTCCATGGAGTATCAGTTGAAGCTGAACTTGGCACTGTTGGTGGACAAGAGGACGACGTATCTGGAGATATCATCTATGCAGATCCAAAAGAATGTGAAGAAATGGTTAAACGTACAGGCATTGACTGCCTTGCACCTGCATTAGGATCTGTTCACGGACCTTATAAAGGTGAACCAAACCTAGGTTTCAAGGAAATGGAAGAAATCGGTAACGCAACTGGAGTACCACTAGTTCTACACGGTGGAACAGGTATCCCTACTGCTGATATCCAAAGAGCTATTTCTTTAGGAACTGCTAAAATTAACGTAAACACAGAAAACCAAATCGCATCTGCGAAAGCAGTTCGTGAAGTATTAGCAGCTAACCCAGAAATGTACGATCCACGTAAATATCTTGGACCAGCTCGCGAAACAATCAAAGAAACAGTCATTGGAAAAATGCGTGAATTTGGATCTTCAAACAAAGCATAATGAAAAGAAAAGCGAAAGGCGCCCGCTAATCGGCGACAAGCAAATGTTCTACACCAAAGAAAGGTGTAGTTTACCTTTCATTGGTGTAGGTTATTTGACCTCGAGCCGATGGCGACTTGAGCTAGACATAGAAAAGCGAAATCGACTTGATCAGCGACGTACAAATTTAAAGCTTTCTGACGAGATAAAGAAAACACGATGAGCCTAAAGGCGAATCGATGTTGCCTTATCGTAGGAAGAAAGCGTAAATTTGCTAGTCGCTAGTCGATAGAGCTAGACATAGAAAAGCGAAAGGCGCTAGGAATCGGCGCAGCGCTAAAGATACATTAGAAACCGCCCACCCAATTAGGGCGGTTTCCATTCAAATAATTTTTACTACCTCTAAAACAACGTCTATCACTGCTCCGTGCAAAGCATTTCCTAATATTTTATGATAAATTATAATAAAATAATCCATTTCAAAAATTACAACAGTATTAAAATTGTAATACGATGCTACATGTTTGATTAGTTATCGTATATAATAGCTATTAAAATGTCGTTTTATCAAATTACAAATTAGTATAATATATACAGTTTGGACAGAAAGGAAGACTATAATGGAAAAGCTTAAAATTGCAGGCGGTCATCCATTGAAAGGGACAATTAAGGTTAGTGGTGCCAAAAATAGTGCTGTAGCTTTAATTCCTGCGACTATATTAGCTGAAACGCCTGTAACTATAGAAGGCCTTCCTGATATATCAGATGTTCATACATTAAAAGCATTACTTGAAGAAATTGGTGGAAATGTTAGTTTCGATAATGGAGAAATGACAGTAGATCCAAGTCAAATGATTTCCATGCCTTTACCAAATGGTAGAGTAAAGAAATTAAGAGCCTCCTATTATTTAATGGGTGCAATGTTAGGTCGTTTTAAAAAAGCTGTAATTGGACTACCTGGTGGATGTCATCTGGGCCCACGTCCAATTGATCAACATATTAAAGGCTTCGAGGCACTGGGAGCCAAAGTTACAAATGAACAAGGTGCTATCTACTTAAGAGCAGATGAACTTCGTGGAGCGCGTATATATTTGGATGTTGTTAGTGTTGGAGCAACCATTAATATCATGCTTGCTGCTGTTCGTGCGAAAGGACGAACAATTATTGAGAATGCAGCAAAAGAACCGGAAATTATTGATGTTGCTACATTATTAACAAATATGGGCGCGAAAATTAAAGGTGCAGGCACAGACGTCATTCGGATTGATGGTGTGGATACTTTACAAGGGTGTCAGCATACAATAATTCCGGATAGAATTGAAGCAGGAACATTTATGATTTTAGCTGCAGCAGTCGGAGACGGTGTGTTAATAGATAATGTAATTCCACATCACCTAGAGTCTCTTATAGCAAAGTTGAGAGAAATGGGTGTACGTGTCGTAACAAGGGATGACCAAGTATATATTGAAAGAAGTAAGGAATATAAACCGATTGATGTAAAAACACTTGTATATCCAGGTTTTCCAACCGATTTACAACAACCTTTTACTGTATTATTAACACAAGCAGTCGGTACGTCGATTGTTACAGATACAATCTATCCGGCACGTTTTAAACATATAGACGAATTAAGAAGAATGAACGCTAATATTAAAGTGGAAGGCAGTTCAGCAATTGTGAACAGTCCATCACTCCTTCAAGGTGCTAAAGTGAAGGCAACTGATTTACGTGCAGGTGCTGCGCTCGTTATCGCAGGACTACTAGCAGAAGGAATTACAGAAATTACAGGATTAGAACATATAGATCGTGGATATAGTGATTTAGTAGAGAAGTTAAATGGACTCGGTGCGACAATATGGCGTGAAAATATGTCAACAATGGAAATAGAACAACTGAAGAACTCTTAAATTAATTTTTTAACAGTTATGTTGGTCGAACTTGAATGGAACCCCTGCAACGGAAATCAACATTATAAAATGGAGAGTGCTGTTTTACAGAACTCTCCTTTACAAACTTTTCATGTTCCGTGTAAAATACATTCATAGGGAAAGAGTACCTACATATTCTTCAACCTCTTCTAACATCTTCAAAACATAGCAATAAACCAATCCTCTAACAAAAAGATAATTTTCACCTCGAGTTCCTTTTATTTGTTGATTGGCAAATGCTTGAGGCAGATAGAATATTGAAATTTTTACTGGATGTAAGAAACGAAATTAAAAAAGAGTGGTGTCAAAATGGCTGAGTTAACAATTTCATTACTGGAAGATATGAAACTAAAAGAATTATATGAATTAGCAAGAGAATATAAGGTTTCTTATTACAGTAAACTAACAAAAAAAGAATTAATCTTTGCGATTCTTAAAGTTCGTGCAGAAAGGGAAGGCTACTTCTTTATGGAGGGCGTCCTGGAGATAATACAATCAGAAGGGTTCGGATTTTTAAGACCTATTAATTACACAGCTAGTTCTGAAGATATTTATATTTCAGCTTCACAAATACGTCGTTTCGACCTTCGTAACGGAGATAAAGTATCAGGTAAGGTACGACCACCGAAGGAGAATGAGCGTTACTTCGGATTGCTCCATGTGGAAGCGGTAAATGGAGATGATCCAGAAACTTCAAAGGAACGGGTTCACTTCCCTGCATTAACTCCACTATATCCAGATCGTCAAATTAAATTAGAAACTACTCCAACGAATCTATCAACTAGAATCATGGATTTAGTCTCTCCTGTAGGATTTGGACAAAGGGGCTTAATTGTTGCACCTCCAAAAGCTGGTAAAACAATGTTGCTTAAGTCGATTGCAAATGCAATTACGACAAATCACCCAGAAGCTGAGTTAATTGTATTATTAATCGATGAACGTCCTGAAGAGGTAACAGATATCGAGCGTTCTGTAAATGCGGAAGTCGTTAGCTCTACATTTGATGAAGTTCCTGAAAACCATATTAAAGTAGCAGAGCTTGTACTGGAAAGAGCAATGCGTCTTGTTGAGCATAAGAGAGATGTTATCATTTTAATGGATAGTATTACTCGACTTGCTCGTGCTTATAACCTTGTAATTCCTCCAAGTGGTAGAACATTATCAGGTGGTATTGATCCGGCAGCATTCCATCGTCCGAAGCGATTCTTTGGAGCTGCGCGAAATATCGAAGAAGGCGGCAGCTTAACGATTTTAGCAACTGCACTCGTTGATACTGGTTCACGTATGGATGATGTTATCTACGAGGAATTCAAAGGAACAGGTAACCTAGAACTTCATTTAGACCGTGCACTATCCGAGAGAAGAATTTTCCCTGCGATCGATATTCGCCGTTCTGGAACAAGAAAAGAAGAATTACTTGTACCGAAAGGCCAGCTTGAGATCCTATGGAAGCTTCGTAAGGCAATGTCCGATTCTCCAGATTTTGCCGAGAAGTTTATTAGGAAATTAAGACAAACTAAATCAAATGAGGAATTTTTTGCTGCATTATCGGAAGAAATAAAAGCAAATGCGAATTCAAAAGCAATGTTGTAATTTTTGACATTATATTGCATTTTAAATATGTACTTGTTATAATGAAAAATGTGTTTTTAAGAAATAAATGTAGGGATAAAACTCTGCAATCATTATATTTAACTCTGTTTCAGCAAATGATTCAGGGCGCATAAGGAGCTGAAAGTAAATGAAAGCTGGAATCCATCCGGAATATAAAAAAGTTATGATCAAATGCGCATGCGGAAACGAATTCGAAAGTGGTTCTGTAAAAGACGCAGTAAGCGTTGAGATTTGCTCAGACTGCCATCCATTCTATACAGGACGTCAAAAATTCGCTTCTGCTGATGGACGCGTTGATCGCTTCAATAAAAAATACGGTCTTAAATAAGAAAGCGGAAGGCGGCTGGTCAGAGGCGACAGGCAAATGTTCTTCAACCAAGGAAGTTTGGTTTATAACTTCCGTGGTTGGAGGTTATTTGACCCCGAGTCTCTGCCGCCTGTAGCTGGACTATTAAGAAAGCGGAAGCGCATGTACAGCGACGTACGGGTTTTTTAAGAACCTGACGAGATAAAGGAAACACGATGAGCCACTAGGTGAATCGATGTTGACTTATCGTAGGAAGGTACTGAAAATCCGCTAGTCGCTATGCGCTGTAGCTGGACTAGTAAGCCGAATAAAGACGGGCAAGAATTGCTTGCCTGTTTTTTTATTGCCAAAAATGGGTAATTAAGCTTCGGTATTCCATAAAAATTCGTTGTTTTGATGTTCAATTTTATGAAGAAGAAAACTAAATCAGTATTCAATTGATTAGTATAAAAATAAATGATTTCCTTATAAAAATCAGGGGAAGATAAGTATGAAAGGAGCGGCCATCTAATGGATATAATGAAACATACAGGTTGGGTTGAAGTAATTTGTGGGAGTATGTTCTCAGGTAAATCAGAAGAATTAATTCGCAGAGTGAGAAGGACGCAATTTGCCAAGCAAAACATAATGGTTTTTAAGCCAGATATAGATGACCGCTATAGTGTAACAGAGGTAGTTTCACATAATGGCACATCGGTTATTGCCATTCCTGTATCGAATACTACCCAAATTCTTCAAACTGTTCATGCAGATATAGATGTTGTTGCCATAGATGAGGCCCAGTTTTTCGATCATGACATCATTCGAACTGCTCAGCAGCTTGCAAACAGTGGTCATCGCGTTATCGTTGCGGGCCTTGATCAAGATTTTCGTGGCGAACCATTTGGACCAATGCCACAATTAATGGCGATTGCGGAACAAGTGACGAAACTACATGCTGTATGCTCTGTTTGTGGTTCGCCAGCTAGTCGAACACAACGCCTTATCAATGGGGAACCTGCTTGCTACGACGATCCAATTATTTTAGTAGGAGCCGCGGAGGCATATGAAGCAAGATGTAGACATCATCATGAAGTGCCTGAAGGGGTAAACGCAGAATTGCTCGAAAAGGTTAATACGAATAAGTAAAATATACATAACAGCCCTCCGTCGAAATGGAGGGCTGTTTTAATCCATGAGTTTTGCCAATGGCCCAAATATTAATCTAAGTACGGTAGTAGGTCCAGGTAAGTTTTCTACGTTCATAAAGGAAAGAAATGCGGATATTATTAAAATGCTAAAGAATGTTATCCTATCAACTACTGAAGCTTTTTTTAAATGCTTCCGTTCAAGTAGGATGATAAACCAAATGAATACTTGGACAGCTAATACTAATACGAATGCGAAATTCCCCTCTATTCCTCCTATGAGCTAGTTTTCCTTATAATAAATGAAATATACAAGCTTCATAACGACCTCCATAATAGATGAGTAATTTTTCTGAAAAAGATCAAAACCTTTTCACGACAATATGGTCTAATATATAGGAATAAGGAGCTAGGAGGGTAAGAATGGTAGATGAAAAGACTGTTTTGAAGGCGATAAAAGGAAATGATGAGGCCTTTCTAACTTTAATGCATCAATATAAGGTGGATTTATATAAAACCTCACTTGCTTTCTTGAAAAATGAGGAAGAAGCATTGGAAGCAGTCCAAGAAGTGACTTTCCGTGCATATAAAAGCATTCGTAAACTACGGAATCCTCTCTATTTCAAAACATGGCTAGTAAGAATCATGATTAACTATTGTAATGATCAGCTGAAACAGAAAAAGCGAGTAGTGTTGGACGAGGATATGATTGATTCCACTGCTATCATCGAATCTCATGACGCGTTGGAGTTAAAAGAGATAATGCTGGATTTACCTTCACAATCACGCGAAATTTTAACCTTGAAATACTTTCATGACTTAAAAATTAAGGAAATTGCAGAATCAATGGGATGCCCGGAAGGTACGGTAAAAACCTGGCTTCATAAAGCATTGAAGCAGCTCCGTGAAAAATTTGTGGAGAAAGGAGAAGTTGTCGATGTACGAGCGAGAAGAAAAAAAGTTAACTGACTTTAAAAATCGATTGGACGAAGTTTCCATTCCTAGCGCGGCTTTAGATGATGCGGTAATGAACGGATTTTACAAGGCGAAAAAGAAGAAACGTCCCCCTTATAAAATATGGCTGCTACAATGTGCTGCAGCGGCTATTTTAATCATCGGATTTTTGGCAAGTGTACGTCATTCTCCTACCTTCGCAAACTATATATCTAGTATTCCTGGCATGGAAAAGATTGTGGAAATGATTCGGAATGATAAAGGCTTGCTAGCTGCCGTTGAAAATGAGTACTACCAAGAGATTGGCGTCTCACAGGAAAAGAATGGCTTGAAAGTTACGATTGATGGAGTTATAGCGGATGAAAAGGGCATGATGATATTTTACACAGTTGAATCTGATAATAAAGAAGTGAAAGTAACGATGCTTGACGCAAGAGTGAAAGGTGCAAATGGGGAAGACCTTCCTGCTGTCATATCCCACGGAATTCCTGAAGAGTCAGAAAGTAATTCCTATGAAGGAATGGTAGAAAACTTCTTTCAAAATGAAGTAGAAGGAAAAAAGTTTATATGGGATGTAACCTTGAAGGAAAAGAATGGTTTTTTGGAGGAGCATTTTCAAATACCATTTACCATTCCTGGTGATTTAAAAATATCGAAAAAGATAGACGTTAATCAGGTTGTTGAAGTCGAAGGACAAAAAATATTATTCAAGACAGTGACCATCTATCCGACTAGAGTCGAAATTCATACAAAAGCTGATTCAGGAAATACGAAGAAAATTCTAGGATTGCGTGATTTGCGCTTAGTCGATGAACATGGAGAGACTTGGAACAGATCAACCGACATTATTAGCACTAAAATTTCAGATGATGAAATAACCTACTATTTACAAAGTAATTATTTTCATGAACCAAAGAAACTATATATAGCGATGAACAAGATAGAAGCAATTGATAAAGATGAAGCAAGCGTTGTTGTAGATATAGAGAATAAAAAGATATTAAAACAGCCTAAAGGGAATGTGATTACGGAAGTGGATGTGAATGGGGAATATATCGTCTTCCAGATAAAAGCTAACGATTTCAGTTCTTCGGTGTCATTTAGTGAGATTAAAGATGCTGATGATAATGTAATACAATCTCAAGGCATTTACAACAGAATAGATACTGGAAAAGGTTATATAGAATTAGGTGAACAAATAAGCGGACTTTCGGAATTGAAAGGACCACTAATATTTGAAATAGGAAGCTTCCCGTCGTATATAGAAACAAACGAAAAGATTAGGATTAAGTAAGGGAAATCTGGGTGTAATGCCCGGGTTTTTTTGTTTTTTAGTGAGGTTTTTTTATTAGTTGAGGGCATTGTACCGCGTGCCCAGGTGAGGGTGAAAAATGGGGGGGAGGTGGTCACGTTGGAGTGTTCAACGTGCCCGGTGAAGGAGGAAAATTTGGTGAGGTGGTCACGTTGAAGTGTTCATCGTGCCCGGTGGAGGAGGAAAATTTGGTGAGGTGGTCACGTTGGAGCGTTCAACGTGCCCGGTGGAGGAGAAAAAGACTGGAGGTGGTCACGCAGGAGTGTTCATCGTGCCCGGTGAAGGAGAAAAAGGTTGAAGGTGGTCACGTTGGAGTGTTCATCGTGCCCGGTGGAGGAAGAAAAGTTGTGAGGCGGTCACGCAGGAAGGTTCATCGTGCCCGGTGGAGGAGGAAAATTTGGTGAGGTGGTCACGCAGGAGCGTTCATCGTGCCGGTAGAGGAGGAAAAGGTTGTGAGGTGGTCACGCAGGAGGGTTCAACGTGCCAGGCTGAGGTGAAAAAGATTGGAGGCGGTCACGCAGGAGGGTTCAACGTGCCCGGTGGAGGAGGAAAATTTGGTGAGGTGGTCACGTTGAAGCGTTCATCGTGCCCGGTAGAGGAGGAAAAGGTTGTGAGGTGGTCACGCAGGAAGGTTCATCGTGCCCGGTGGAGGAGGAAAATTTGGTGAGGTGGTCACGCAGGAGCGTTCATCGTGCCCGGTGAAGGAGAAAAAGGGTTGAGTTGGTCACGCAGGAGCGTTCATCGTGCCCGGTTAGGTGGGAAAAGAGATGAGTTGGTCACGTTGGAGGGTTCATCGTGCCCGGTGAAGGAGAAAAAGGGAAGAGGTGGTCACGTTGGAACGTTCATCGTGCCCGGTTAGGTGGGAAAAGAGATGAAGTGGTCACGTTAGAACGTTCATCGTTCCCAGTGAAGGAGAAAAAGGGATGAGGCGGTCACGATGGAGCGTTCATCGTGCCCAGTGGAGGAGGAAAAGGGATGAGTTGGTCACGTTGAAGAGTTCATCGTGCCCGGTAGAGGTGAAAAGGTTGTGAGTTGGTCACGCAGGAGCGTTCATCTTGCCCCGGTAAAGATAAAAAAGGTTGGAGGCAGTCACGCAACACCGTCCATCCTCCCCAGCTGAGTTAAAAAATGATAAAAGAGGTCACGCAAATATATCCATCGTTCCCATCCAAGGTGAAAATGTCCTAAGTAAGTCACGAGCAACTTTCATCAAGCCCAATAAACAGCGAAAGAGCCTATAAAAGTTGGAATACCACCAACCTCTCTCCTTCCCAAAACAAAAACAAACAACCTTCATATTTACCTTTCAATTTTTTATGAAATATTTGCTTTGGACGAAGGGAAGGTTATATTATAATAGGATAGTTAGGGAATCGAGATTGAGGTGAATTGAGTGTTTGATAAATTACAGTTCGTTGAGGAACGCTACGAGAAATTGAATGAGTTGCTGAGCGATCCGGAAATTGTGAATGATGCAACGAAATTAAGAGAGTATTCGAAGGAACAGTCTTCCATCGCAGAGACAGTAGAAGTATATCGCGAATATAAAGAAGCACAAAGTGAATATAAAGATGCAAAAGCAATGTTGGATGATAAACTAGATGCAGAAATGCGCGAGATGGTGAAAGAGGAAATCGGAGAGTTAGAGGACCGTTTAGAGGAGTTAGAATCAAGGTTGAAAATTCTACTCGTTCCCAAGGATCCGAATGATGATAAGAACGTTATTATGGAGATTCGTGGTGCTGCAGGTGGGGATGAGGCAGCATTGTTTGCTGGGGATCTCTATCGTATGTATAGCCGTTTTGCGGAAAATCAAGGTTGGAAAACGGATGTTATTGAAGCACATTCGACGGGAGTAGGTGGCTACAAGGAAATTATTTTTATGATAAACGGGAATGGCGCATTTTCGAAATTGAAATATGAAAATGGAGCTCATCGTGTTCAACGTGTACCGGAAACGGAGTCAGGTGGTCGTATTCATACTTCGACTGCTACAGTCGCTGTACTTCCAGAAGCAGAAGAAGTCGAAATTGATATTCATGATAAAGATATTCGCGTAGATACATTTGCTTCTAGTGGTCCAGGTGGACAAAGTGTTAATACAACGATGTCTGCGGTGCGTTTAACGCATATTCCTACAGGTGTCGTTGTATCATGTCAGGATGAAAAATCCCAAATTAAAAACAAAGAAAAAGCGATGAAAGTTTTGCGTGCTCGTATTTATGATAAGTTCCAACAAGAAGCACAAGCAGAATATGATGCGAACCGTAAATCTGCTGTCGGTACTGGGGACCGTTCTGAGCGTATTAGAACGTATAACTTCCCACAAAACCGGGTAACAGATCATCGTATTGGTCTTACAATTCAAAAGTTGGATCAAATTTTAGAAGGTAAGCTTGATGAAGTAATCGATGCTTTAGTGATTGAAGACCAATCGAAAAAACTTGAAAGCATGGAAGAGTAACATGAGTAATGTCAAAGTGTATGAGGCCCTCCATTGGGCTTCTTCTTTTTTAAAAGAACATCACCGGGATGAAAATGCTGGCGAGTTGTTGATGCAATGGGTATTGCAAATGGGACGTGCTCAATTATTTGCGGAACAACGAATGGAATTGCGAGCAGATGATTGGCAACGTTTTGAAGCGGCAGTTAAGGATCATGGGGAAGGTTGTCCAATCCAACATATTATCGGATATGAGGAATTTTATGGCCGGAAATTTATTGTAAACAAAGATGTATTAATTCCAAGGCCGGAAACAGAAGAATTAATTGTAGCTGTTTTAAAAAACATTCGTGCTCATTTTGGAGATCAACCGTTAAAACTAGCAGACATTGGTACGGGTAGTGGTGCTATTGCGATTACGATGAAGCTAGAACATCCGGTATTAGACGTGTCAGCATCAGATATATCGGATGCTGCATTGGAAGTAGCTCAGAAAAATGCTCAACAGTTGAATGCAGATATCCACTTTTATAAAGGTGATTTATTAGAACCGTTCATTCAAACTGGGGATAAGTGGGACATTATCGTTTCCAATCCACCTTATATCCCGAATGAAGAAACGTTATCAGACGTGGTTCAAGAGCATGAGCCACATAACGCTTTATTTGGTGGAGTGGATGGACTGGATTTTTACAGAAGATTTGCACAGGATATCCACAGAGTTATCCACAAAAATGCAATTGTCGCTTTTGAAATCGGTGCTGGACAAGGTGAAGCAGTTGCTAACTTAATGCGTCAAGCATTCCCTTCAGCCGAAACAGAAGTTATATATGATATAAATGAGAAAGACCGGATTGTATTGACGAGAATTTAAATTTTCATTTGCGAGAACAGTGATGAAGGCGCGAGAATCCTTCGGGAATGGTGGGCTCCAAATTTGGACGCTGCCTGCTTTTCTAATCGCGGAAATCAAAAAATCATATCTATTAAATTTCCTCCTGATTTTTTGTATAGAATACTATTTTCATGTCCATAATGCTTTCTAGAGGGAGAGGATGGACATGATGAAAGATTATATGAAAATTAGATTCTATCGAAAAAATATAGCATGGATGTATATTATTGTTTTAGTAGTTGGTACGGTTATATCGTTAGCAATTCCGAAACAGGAACTTGCTTCTGCAAATGATCCGGTAGTCATTCCAGAAGAAGCAATCCGCCTTCGAATCCTTGCCAATAGTGATAGTGATGAAGATCAGGCAGTTAAAAGAGCTGTTCGTGATGCAGTGAATGCTGAAATTACGAAATGGGTAGAGGAACTTACATCACTAGAAGATGCACGAGATATTATTACTTCGAATCTTGATGAAGTAGAAAAAATCGCCCAACAAGAACTCGATAAAAGAGGCATTACATATTCTGTGAATGTGGAATTTGGCGATGTACAGTTTCCGACGAAATTATATGGACAATTTTTATATCCTGCTGGAATATATGAAGCAATATTAATAACGCTAGGTGATGGATCAGGTGCTAACTGGTGGTGTGTTTTATTCCCGCCTTTATGTTTTGTTGATTTTTCTACTGGACTAGCTGTTAGCCCTGGGTTTGAATCGCAAGCACATGCGGCTGAGTTGGAGGAAGAATCCACAAAAGAGGATAACATTGTGGAGAAAAAGGATGAACAAGAGGTTGTGGAGAAAAAAGAAGAGAAAGCGTCTCAAACTGTGGATGAAAAAACTTCTACTGAAGATAAAGTGAAAAATTCTTCCACAAAACCAACAAAAAAAGTGGATAAAAAGGTAGAGACTGTGGAGAAAGAAAGTAAACCTTCCACAAAAGATAAACAAGAACAACAAGAAAATGTGGATAAACCTGAAGAGAAACAGCCAACATTTGTAGAGGAAAAAGAAGAAGAAGTAGAAGTAAAGTTCTTTCTTGTAGAGTTATTTAAAAAGTTTTTCTAATATGGATCTTCCATTGTGTCTATAAAAGTTAGATATGATGGGAGGTTTCTGCTTTTTTTGTGTATAATAAGCAAATAATAGTGATTTATTCACAAAACCCACAGAAGTTATGCACATTTAGCGAGAGGTTATCCACAAAATGTGCATAAGTTGGGCGTTAATCCACAAACTTTTCTGAAATCGAAATATAAATACTTAAAAATAAAGGGATTCACATTTTAATATAAACATAGGAATGAGGATAACGATATGAATACAATACGCTGGCTTGTGGATAAGCATCTGGATAACCAAAAAAGTTATCCACAATTAGCAGAAGCGGCACAATTTTTACAGCAAAATGAAGTGGTTGCATTTCCTACTGAAACGGTATACGGCCTAGGTGGGAACGCATGTTCAAGTGATGCAGTTGCAAAAATTTTTGCTGCTAAAGGTAGGCCAGCTGATAATCCTTTAATTGTGCATATCGCAAGTTATCCACAATTGGATGGTATAGTTGCGGATATTTCAGATAAATCGAAGCAGTTAATGGATGCATTTTGGCCAGGGCCATTGACTATTATTTTTCAAAAAAAGGAAGGCGCAGTGTCCGATTTAGTCACTGCAGGGCTGGATAGTGTGGCAGTTAGAATGCCAGATCACCCTGTAGCTCTTGCACTTATCAAGGAATCCGGATTACCTATCGCAGCGCCAAGTGCAAATCGTTCAGGAAAACCAAGTCCAACCACTGCCAACCATGTGATGGAAGATCTGGATGGGAGGATTGCAGGAGTTGTGGACGGTGGACAAACAGGTGT
This sequence comes from Paenibacillus bovis, assembly GCA_007679095.1. GTDB lineage: Bacteria > Bacillota > Bacilli > Bacillales > Bacillaceae_C > Lederbergia > Lederbergia graminis. Next base: position 106,061 of record VEFU01000005.1, on the reverse strand, counting down.
TGGTGTAGAATCAACCGTAATAGATTGTCGCGGAGAGCATCCGATTATTCTTCGCCCGGGTGGAATTACGAAAGAAGCAATTGAAGCAATTATTGATAAAGTAGAGATGTCAACATCTGTTGTGGATAAAGAAGAAAAACCACAAGCACCAGGGATGAAGTATACACATTATGCCCCGTCTGCTCCGTTATATTTAGTAGAAGGTACGCCAGAGTGGGTACAGAGTGTAGTGAATGAAAAAACGAAAAGTGGCATGCGTGTTGGTGTGATGGCAGCGTCAGAAACGGTGAACGAATACGATGCACATACCGTCCTTGATTGTGGAAGCCGTTCTGACTTAGCGTCGGTTGCTCATCGACTTTATGATGTATTGCGAAAGTTTGATGAAACAGATGTCGATGTTATTTTCTCAGAAGTTTTCCCAGAAGAAGGGGTTGGGGTTGCAATCATGAATCGCCTTGATAAAGCAGCAGGACATAAGTGGCTTCGGCAGATAAATCATTCCTAATTTATGTGAAAATAAAGCTAGTCTACTTTCTATCATTTTTGCATATGTTCCCTATAGGCACGTCCAATGGGGAAGGAGAAGGTAACTAGTGCTTCCAGAAATAATTACATTATTCATTATGGCTTTTGCAGTTGGAATGGATGCATTTTCAATTTCCTTAGGGTTAGGGATATATAGAATACGATTACGTCGTATATTCTATATTGGTCTTGTCGTGGGGATATTTCATGTGGTAATGCCGACTTTAGGTATCCTTACTGGTCACTTTTTATCGGGATTATTTGGCCAAATCACGACGTATATTGGAGGCATCCTTTTAATTCTCCTAGGAATTCAAATGATTTACTTCTGTTTTCGTGAGGAGGAAAATAACGCCATACTCCCAGTTGGCTGGGGAATTATCTTTTTTTCTCTGCTTGTGAGTTTAGATAGTTTCTCAGCGGGGCTTAGTTTAGGCATGTTTGGTGTGAGAACGGCAGCTGCTGTTATCTGTTTTGGTATAGTAGCAACTTTTCTAACTTGGAGTGGTTTTTTAATCGGAAGGAAAGTGCATAATCTATTAGGTACATACGCGGAAGTGTTTGGGGGCGTTGTGCTAGCGGCCTTTGGATTCCAATTATTGTTTCCTATATCTTTTTAATTTAAAAATGGCAGCTTTTTTACAAAATGGCTGTCTTTTTTTTTATTTTCTTAAAACGACTTTTGACATAGGGAGAATTACTCTATAATAAAGGGAAGTCGTCTAATGAGAACAGCTTTTTGGAAAAGGGGATGTTGTATTGTGAATGTGTTATTTGTTTGTACAGGCAATACGTGCAGAAGTCCGATGGCTGCCGCAATTTTTAATCACAAATGGAAAGATAAAGGGCAAGCGAAATCTGTCGGCATTTTTGCTGCAGAAGGGGAGGCTGCTGCCTATCATTCTATACAAATTTTAAAAGAGCAAGGAATCGATTTACAACACCAATCTGCACAAATTACAGAGGAGCATGTAGATTGGGCTGAGCTTATCCTTACGATGACTGCTTCTCATAAAGCAATGGTATTATCTCAATACCCGAAAGCAGCGGATAAAACTTTTACAATAAAAGAATATGTAGATAAACAAGCAACTAATATAGATGTCCTTGATCCATATGGTGGAGATTTGCAAGTGTACCGTTCCACATATACAGAATTAAGTGACTTAATAAATCGTTTATTTGATTAAAAGTAAATAACAGGAGAATGAATGATGGAGAAAAAACGAAAATATAAATTTGGTCTGCAAAAGCAACTTGTTCTATTTACAACAAGCTTGGCGGTTATTACATTTTCAACAAGTGCTTTTTTTCTGTATTTTATTTACCCATATTTTGAAAAACATATGAGCGAGACTGTATTCATGGTCTTAACGCTTTTATTAGGAATCATTTGGTCTGGTATTCTAGCATTTATTGGAGCAAGATTTCTCATTCGTCCATTGCAAAGATTGGAACAGGCAGTTGTGAGAGCGGGCGAGGGGTATATTGCTGATGACGTGGAAATCAGAAATGTGGATGATGAAATGAGTTCGCTTGCGAAGGCATTTAACCAAATGTTATTTAATTTCCGCGATATGGTTCATAAAATAGATGAAAACTTTGTACAAACAAATAAAAATGTGATTGTTATTTCTGAAAAGACGAAGTTCGCATCGGAAGAAGCAGAGAATGTTGCCCAAACGATTTCTGAGATTTCATTAGGAGCGGAAAGTTCTGCAGTAGCGGTACAAGGAACTGCAGATTCTGTGGACGATATTACAAAAATTGCCGATGAGGTACAGAAAAAAGCGAAGCAATCAGAACAAATTTCTGGAATGATGTTAGAGGAATTATCGAAAAGTAAAGATGTTATTGAATCTCTTGTTAGTGGAGTACAGCAAGTTTCTTCCGTGAATCAAGAATCATTGCATGCAGTCAAGCGCCTAGAGAAAAATGCAACAGAAGTAGAGCAAATTATTCATTTTGTAGGGGATATTGCGAAGCAGACGAATTTGCTTGCATTAAATGCTTCTATTGAAGCGTCACGAGCTGGCGAGCATGGAAAAGGATTTGCGGTTGTAGCCGAGGAAGTGCGAAAGTTAGCCGATGCGAGTGCCAAAGCCGTTCATGGTATTTCGGAATTGATTCAAAACATTCAACAAGAAGTAAATCAAGTAGTGAAGCAAATTACTGCACAAGTCGATTCGGTGAATGAGCAAGTAGAAAAAGGGACAAAAACAAATGCGGCGATTGCTGGCATGACGACTGCTATTAACGATTCGGTAGCAGCGGTAAAAATAATAAGTGAGCTTGTGGATAAGCAAATGAAGAGTGTGGAACAAACTTCGATGCAGGCACAAGATGTTGCGGCCATTGCAGAAGAAACGTCAGCAGGTGCAGAAGAGGTAGCAAGGTCATCACGTCAACAAGCAGTCGATATGAGTGAAATTGGCAAGCTTGCAGGTGAACTAATGGATCATGCTAGCAAATTGAAAGACACGATATCCCGTTTCCATTTATAATAATGATATATTCCATTGATAGTTTCTGTTAGAATATAAACAATACATAGACAAAGGGAGGCAGTTTTTGACATGAAAGTAGCATTAGCATCAGATCACGGAGGCGTAAACCTTCGAGCAGAAATCAAAAATTTATTAGAAGAAATGAATATAGAGTATGAAGATTTTGGCTGTGATTGTGAAGGTTCTGTTGATTATCCTGACTATGCATTACCCGTCGCGAAAAAGGTGGCAAGTGGAGAATTTGATCGCGGAATTCTAATTTGTGGTACAGGCATTGGGATGAGCATTGCAGCGAATAAAGTGAAGGGCATTCGTTGTGCACTTGTTCATGATTTATTTACAGCAAAAGTAACACGTGAACATAATGATACAAACGTATTGGCAATGGGAGAGCGTGTTATCGGCCCTGGTCTTGCTCGCGAAATCGCGAAAGCATGGTTAACTGCTGAATTTGAGGGTGGACGTCATGCCACTAGAATTGGTAAAATTGCAACTTACGAGGAAGAATAAAAAAGTAACGATAATATAAGAATGGAACCGGGGCGACTAGGGTAATCACCTACGCCCCGGCTTTTTTCTAAGCTTAGTTGTTGTTTGTCACGCTATTAGTAGAGGAAGACAATATAAGCACATATAGTGGAGGTAATGAACTTGTTAGAGCATTATCACAAAGAAATGAAAGAAATTGTAAACGGATGTAAGGATGCTGGGCTAGTACCTGGAAAAGATAAGATACTAGTGATAGGTTGTTCCACATCAGAAATAGCTGGTGAACGAATTGGGACAGCAGGTACGACGGAAGTAGCTGAGGTAATTTTTAGCGAATTGCAAAAATACGCTACTGAACAAGAGTTCCATCTTGCTTTCCAATGTTGTGAACATTTAAACAGGGCAATCGTCGTGGAACGCCAAACAATGATTGAAAAGGGATTGGAAGAAGTGTCTGTTATTCCAGTTCAAAATGCTGGTGGTTCCATGGCGACATACGCGTATGGTCATTTTCATGATCCGGTCGTAGTGGAGCATATTAAAGCGGATGCTGGAATCGATATTGGTGATACATTTATAGGGATGCATTTGAAGCCTGTAGTTGTTCCACTTCGAATCAAGCAGAAAACGTTAGGCAATGCTCATGTCACACTAGCGACAACACGTCCGAAATTAATCGGTGGTGCTCGTGCGGTGTATAATCGTAAAAACTGAACATTATAAGAGGTAATTGTAATTAATGTTCAGTTTCTCAGGATTTATTGGCAGAATTTAGTTGGCAATTGATAGTTGCCGTGGTAAAATGGAAAAGAATTTTAAAAATATATAGTCGGTTTTTAGATAAGGAGGAGCGAAATGAGCACAATTGCACAACAAGATCCGCAAGTGTTTGAAGCTATTCAAAAAGAGTTAAAACGTCAGCGGACAAAAATTGAATTGATTGCATCAGAGAACTTTGTTAGCGAAGCAGTAATGGAAGCGCAAGGCTCTGTCCTAACAAATAAATATGCAGAAGGTTATCCTGGTCGTCGTTATTATGGTGGTTGTGAATATGTGGATATCGTGGAAGATCTTGCACGCGACCGCGCGAAAGAAATTTTTGGTGCGGAACATGCGAATGTTCAACCACATTCAGGTGCACAAGCAAATATGGCAGTATATTTCACTGTTCTTGAGCATGGAGACACGGTGCTTGGTATGAACCTTTCACATGGTGGTCACTTAACACACGGTAGCCCAGTTAACTTCAGTGGTGTTCAGTACAACTTCGTAGAGTATGGAGTAGACGAAAACGACCATCGCATCAATTATGAAGATGTTCGTCAAAAAGCACTCGAACATAAACCGAAATTAATCGTTGTTGGTGCAAGTGCATACCCACGTGAAATTGACTTTGCTAAATTCCGTGAAATTGCGGATGAGGTTGGAGCATACATGATGGTGGATATGGCTCATATCGCTGGACTTGTCGCTGCTGGTCTACACCCGAATCCAGTACCACACGCACATTTCGTTACAACTACTACGCATAAAACATTGCGCGGACCTCGTGGCGGAATGGTACTTTGTAAGGAAGAGTTCGCTAAAAAAATCGATAAATCCGTATTCCCTGGTCTTCAAGGTGGACCACTTATGCACGTAATCGCTGCAAAAGCTGTTTCATTCGGTGAAGTATTGAAGCCAGAATTTAAAACATATGCACAAAATATTATTGATAATGCAAAACGTCTTGGCGAAGGCTTGAAAAAAGAAGGACTAGACCTTGTTTCAGACGGTACAGACAATCACTTACTTTTACTTGACCTTCGTTCTGTCGGTTTAACAGGAAAAGTAGCTGAAAAAGTACTAGATGAAGTCGGCATTACAGTTAATAAAAATACAATTCCTTATGATCCAGAAGGTCCATTTACAACAAGCGGTATCCGTATCGGAACACCAGCTGTTACTTCAAGAGGCTTCGGCTTTGAAGAAATGGATGAAATTGCATCTCTTATCGGTTTAGTATTGAAAAACCATGAAGATGAAACAAAACTAGAAGAAGCACGTAATCGTGTAGAAGCATTAACAGCTAAGTTTGCTTTATATGAATAATAAGAAGAAACCGTCTCTCATTGGAGGGGCGGTTTTTGGTTTTTGTTTGGAGTTTAGTAAAATACATTTCCTTTTTGACGCTTTTTCAAATAGGGTGGCCCCCGTGACTTTATTGCTTCGTTTTCTTCTCATCGGGTCGCGTAGGAAGGTGCTGCGTTCCCGGGTAGCCTTCATTTTCTGTTGGCCGGTCAAGATGAACGATTTATCGTGCCTGTCTTGTGTAAATTTCCTCTTAACTGGTCACAATGAACGCTCTATCGTTCCCGCCTAACATCAATTACTTTTCGACTGGTCATGCAAGGAGGTTCATCGTGCCCTTCTTGTTTCAATTTTCATTTAACCGGTCACGATGAAGTCTCTATCGTTCCCGCCAAGCTTCAATTTTCTCTCAAGTGGTCACGCAAGAAGGTTCAATGTGCCCATCCAGTCTCAATTTCCTTTTAACTGGTCACGTTGAACGCTCCATCGTTCCCGCCTAGCATCAATTTTCTCTCAAGAGGTCGCGCAAAAAGGTTTAACGTGCCCATCTTGTTTCAATTTTCATTTTACCGGTCACGATGAAGTCTCCAACGTTCCCGCCTAGCATCAATATCTACTCAGGAGGTCACGCAAGAAGGTTCAATGTGCTCATCTTGTGTAAGTTTTCATTTAACCGGTCACGCAAGAAGGTAACGTGCCCTTCTTGTTAAAATTTTCATTTAACTGGTCACAATGAACGCTCTATCGTTCCCACCTAACATCAATTACTTTTCGACTGGTCATGCAAGGAGGTTCATCGTGCCCATCTTGTTTCAATATTCATTTAACCGGTCACGATGAAGGCTCTATCGTTCCTACCTAGCATCAATTTCCTCTCAAGTGGTCACGCAAGAAGTTTCAACGTGCCCATCCAGTCTTAATTTCCTTTTAACCGGTCACGATGAAGGCTCCAACGTTCCCACCTAGCATCAATTTTCTCTTAGGAGGTCGCGCAAAAAGGTTTATCGTGCCTGTCTTGTTTAAATTTTCATTTAACCGGTCACGATGAAGGCTCTATCGTTCCTACCTAGCATCAATTTCCTCTCAAGTGGTCACGCAAGAAGGTTCAATGTGCCCATCCAGTCTCAATTTCCATTTAACCGGTCACGATGAAGTCTCCATCGTTCCCACCTAGCATCAATTTTCTCTCAAGAGGTCGCGCAAAAAGGTTTAACGTGCCCATCTTGTTTCAATTTTCATTTTACCGGTCACGATGAAGTCTCCAACGTTCCCGCCTAGCATCAATATCTACTCAGGAGGTCACGCAAGAAGGTTCAATGTGCTCATCCAGTCTCAATTTCCATTTAACCGGTCACGATGAAGTCTCCATCGTTCCCACCTAGCATCAATTTTCTCTCAAGAGGTCGCGCAAAAAGGTTTAACGTGCCCATCTTGTTTCAATTTTCATTTTACCGGTCACGATGAAGGCTCCAACGTTCCCACCTAGCATCATTTTTCTCTTAGGAGGTCGCGCAAAAAGGTTTATCGTGCCTGTCTTGTTTAAATTTTCATTTAACCGGTCACGATGAAGGCTCTATCGTTCCTACCTAGCATCAATTTCCTCTCAAGTGGTCACGCAAGAAGGTTCAATGTGCCCATCCAGTCTCAATTTCCATTTAACCGGTCACGATGAAGTCTCCAACGTTCCCGCCTAGCATCAATTTCCTCTCAGGAGGTCACGCAAGAAGTTTCAATGTTCCCATCTTGTCTTAATTTCCTCTCAACCGGTCACGCTGAACCTACCTCGCCTTGCCTAGAATCGAGTAAATCCACCCATCTAGCATTTCTATTCTTTCAAACTCACAAAAGATTCGCTTACTTGATCTCTTTTCGACAATTTTCGCCATTTTTATATATCCCTTGCTCAACATCTACATTTTCTGTAAAATAATCACGACAAGCTGATTAGTGATTTTATTATGCGAATCTAATTAGACTAACTAAATACATAGAACTGAAAAAAAGTAGGAGTGATATTATGGCCAAAGTATTCGTGTTCGACCATCCCCTTATTCAACACAAATTAACTTTCATCCGCGATAAAAATACTGGGACAAAAGAATTCCGTGAATTAGTAGATGAAGTTGCAACATTGATGATGTTTGAAATTACGAGAGACCTTTCATTAGAAGAAGTAGAAGTGGAGACCCCTGTAAGTACAGCGAAAGCTAAAGTGATTGCTGGGAAAAAGTTAGGGATTGTGCCTATTCTGCGTGCTGGTATTGGAATGGTGGACGGAGCATTAAATTTAATTCCAACAGCAAAAGTGGGACATGTTGGTCTATATCGTGACCCAGAAACATTGCAACCTGTTGAATATTATGTGAAGCTTCCAAGTGATGTGAAAGAGCGTGAATTCATTGTTGTTGATCCGATGCTTGCAACGGGTGGATCTGCAGTAGCAGCTATCGACTCATTGAAAACTCGCGGTGCAAAAAACATTAAGTTTATGTGCCTGATTGCAGCTCCAGAAGGTGTGGAAGCAGTGCAAAAAGCACATCCAGATGTGGATATATACATTGCAGGTTTAGATGAGAAATTAAACGAACATGGCTATATCGTTCCTGGTCTTGGGGATGCTGGAGACCGTTTATTCGGTACTAAATAAATTTTTTTAATGAAAAAGGAGATGTCCAAAAAGGGTCTAACTCCAATCGAGTATATCGATGGAATCGACAATTTTGCTTCAGGACATCTCCTTTATTTTAAAATGAATTATGTTAAGAGGTGCTACATTGGCAAATCGTATAAAAGTAATGACAATTTTTGGAACTAGGCCGGAAGCAGTCAAAATGGCGCCGCTTGTGCTGGAACTACAAAAAAGAGATGAGGATTTTGAAACGATCGTCACTGTTACTGCACAACATCGGCAAATGCTCGATCAAGTGTTAACCACTTTTAATATCAAGCCAGATTATGACCTTAACATTATGAAGGATCGACAAACACTTAGTGATATTACAACAAGAGGATTAAACGGCCTTGATCAGATTATGAAAGAAGTGCAGCCAGACATCGTCCTTGTGCACGGGGATACTACAACTACTTTCATCGCGAGTTTAGCTGCATATTATAATCAAATCACAGTTGGTCATGTGGAGGCGGGCTTGCGAACATGGGATAAATACTCACCATTCCCAGAAGAAATGAACCGCCAATTAACTAGTGTATTAGCTGATTTGCATTTTTCACCGACAGAAAAAGCAGCTCAAAATTTACTAGAAGAAAATAAGAATGAGGAAACGATTTTTATTACAGGAAATACAGCGATTGATGCGTTAAAAACGACGATACAAACAGATTATCAGCATGAAGTGTTACAGATGGTTGGTGATCATCGTCTTATCCTATTAACAGCACATCGTCGAGAAAACCTAGGAGAACCAATGCGCAATATGTTTAGAGCGATTAAACGGATTGTGGACGAGCATTCGGATATTCGTGTTGTATATCCAGTTCATTTAAATCCTGCTGTTTTAGAGGTTGCTTCCGAAGTGCTTGGTGATGAGGAAAGAGTACATTTAATAGAGCCGTTAGATGTGATAGATTTTCATAACTTTGCTAATAAGGCAGAGATTATACTAACGGATTCAGGTGGTGTTCAAGAGGAAGCACCTTCACTAGCAGTTCCTGTATTAGTGTTGCGAAATACGACAGAGCGCCCAGAAGGAATTGAAGCGGGAACATTGAAGTTAGCAGGGACAGACGAGGAAACAATCTATCAACTAACGAAAGAATTACTAACGAATAAAGAGGAATATGAAAAAATGGCGAATAAGGCGAATCCGTATGGAGATGGAAATGCTTCTGCTAGAATTTGTGAAGCAATTTTATATCATTTTGGAAAGCGAACGGAGCGACCAATTCCATTTACAGTATAAGAAAAAATTGGATTCTATTATTTCTGTAATAAATACTATCTAAAAATTTAGTTATTTGATAAAATAAGAGAGGAATTTGTTGAAATTAGGTCGAAAAAAGGGATGATAGATGGCAAGTGATAATTTTGTGAACGATATGTGCTTTTCGGTGAATCCTTTCTATTAAAATGACTGAAAACACATTGACTTTGACATATTGCTATTGTATGCTATCAAGGGTATGAGTATTAGGGAAATCCCGGTGTTTTTCTATAGAGAAAGCGCTTTTGTACTCAGACCTTTCATCGAACTTCTTCTTGCCTATCACGTACTACAAATGGCCCGCAAAGTTCGACATTTCTTTTAGGAGATTAAAAAGATATGCCGGAACTCCAACAACTATTTTTCAGACACTGCAAATACATGTTGTATTTAATGTCACTATATATTCTCGGCTGGGGATTCACGGATTATAAAACTATCTTTATGGGCCTGTTTTTCGGCACCACTGTCAGTCTTTATAATCATTGGAATTTGTACAGGAAGGTAACTCGGCTCGGTAATGCTGTGGCAGAGGGAAAAAAAGCATATTCCATTGGTACTTTAATGAGAATGGCTGCCGTGATTGTTGCTGTTTATATAGCAACGAAATTCCCTGAATTATTTAATCTCACCAGTGTTATTATTGGAGTAGCGACGGCTTATGCTGTCATCTACATAGATTTTATTATTCAACAAATTTTCAAATCCCGAGAAAAGCGGGAAGAGAGGTGAACTTGATTGGAACATGGAGCACCATATGTCGACATTTTGGGGATAACGTTTAACTTATCAAACGTACTGATGATTACGATTGCAGCAATCATTGTAATTATTATCGCAGTAATTTCTACTAGAAAGCTAGCGATGAAACCAACCGGTATGCAGAATTTCATGGAATGGGTCATGGATTTTGTTAAAGGAATTATTAAAAATAATATGGATTGGAAAACAGGTGGGAATTTTCATCTGCTAGGACTCACCCTGCTATTGTTTATTTTTGTATCCAATATGCTTGGGTTACCATTTGCGATAGTAGTAGACCACGACCTTTGGTGGAAATCACCTACGGCAGACCCAGTCGTGACCCTAACCCTGTCAGTAATGGTTATTGTTCTATCCCATTACTATGGTATTAGAGCTAGAGGTATACAAGAATATGGTCGTGATTTCTTCCGTCCAGTAGGATTTATGTTCCCTTTTAAAATTATTGAGGAACTAGCAAACTCACTCAGTCTTGGACTCCGTCTTTACGGAAACCTATATGCTGGGGAAGTACTTATTGCCCTATTAGTAAAATTAGCAGCAGTTGGAGCAGTAGGTGCTATCGGTGGATTTATTCCACTAATGGTATGGCAAGGATTTAGTATCTTTGTAGGTGCCCTACAGGCATTTATCTTTACAATGTTAACGATGGTTTATATCTCGCACAAAGTGAGTTCTGACCATTAATATATACCCGTTCATTAAGAACGGAAAACTTATTTTTTATATAATAGAGGAGGAAATAAATAATGTATGGTATAGCAGCAGCAGTAGCAATCGGATTATCAGCTTTAGCAGCGGGTCTTGGTAACGGTATGATCGTTTCAAAAACAGTTGAAGGTATGGCACGTCAACCAGAAGCACGTGGTATGCTTCAAACTACAATGTTCATCGGTGTAGGTATCGTTGAGGCGATTCCTATCATGGGTGCGGTTATCGCGTTCATGTTGCAAGGTAGATAATTATAAAAGTAGTTCTGGTTTGAGGGTGAATAACCAGCTCATACTAGAGCTTATTGCTTGATCACAAGCTTGAAATGGCGAAGCTCACTTGCTGTGAATCTTCGCCATTTCAATATTATGTAAATAGAACTATAGAGTTAGTCATAGATTACCTTGATTTTCGAAGGGAGTGAAGCAAGCATGTTTGCAAATTTTATCCTTGGAGCTGCCGAAGCCAGATTTGCACCTGGTGATGTTTTATATACACTCGCAGCATTCCTCGTGTTAATGTTCATTTTGAAAAAAGTTGCATGGGGCCCATTAATGGGAATCATGATTAAGCGTGAAGAACATATTGCGAATGAAATTGAAGAGGCAGAAAAAAGCCGTGCAGAATCTGCGAAATTAGTAGAGGAGCAAAAGGCACTCTTAAAAGAAGCTCGTCTTGAAGCACAACAAATGATCGAAGATTCCAAGAAGCATGGTGAATCAGAGCGTCAAGAAATTGTGAAATTAGCGCGTGAAGAAGCAGAAAGGTTAAAAGAATCTGCTCGTTTAGAAATCGAACAACAAAAAGAACAAGCAGTTACTGCTTTACGTGAACAAGTAGCAACATTATCTGTCATGATTGCTTCTAAAGTTATTGAAAAGGAACTAAATGAAGAAGATCAGCAGAAATTGATCAATGACTACGTTCAAAAGGCAGGAGAGTAACCATGAGCCAAAACGTTGTCGCAGAACGTTATGCTTTAGCACTGTATGAACTTGCTAAAGAACAAAATAATGTTCAAAAATTAGTAGATGAATTACGTGCAGTAAGAAAAGTCATTAATGAAAATCAAGACTTTATTACCTTACTATCGTCTCCGAATCTTGCTGTTAACAACAAAAAGGATATTGTAGCATCAGTATTCTCTGGAGTATCGGAACCCGTTCTACATACGATTATGCTCCTAGTTGATCGCAAACGTCAAAGCGAGATTGCCGATGTTGCGAAATCATTTATTGACTATGCGAATTTGGATAATGGTGTTGCAGATGCAACTGTATATTCTGCACGTCCGCTAACTCCATCTGAAGCAGAATCTATTTCTGCATCATTTGCAGCAAAAGTTGGTAGACGATCCTTAAATATTGAAAATATTGTAGATTCAAATCTACTTGGTGGAATAAAGGTTCGTATTGGTAATCGTATTTTTGATGGTAGTCTGCGAGGAAAGCTTGACCGCCTAGAACGCACATTAACCAATTAAAATAGCGCAATTACGTAGAGACGTAATTGATTAATTGACTTGATTAACGAGGGGTGAAATTCATGAGCATCAAAGCTGAAGAAATCAGCGCCCTGATAAAAAAGCAAATTGAGAATTATCAGGCTGATATGGAAGTAACGGATGTTGGTACAGTTATCCAAGTCGGGGACGGTATCGCCCGCGCTTATGGACTGGACAATGTCATGGCAGGAGAACTAGTTGAGTTCTCAAATGGTGTTATGGGTATGGCGCAAAACCTAGAGGAAAGTAATGTTGGTATCGTCATCCTAGGACCATATAAAGATATTCGTGAAGGTGACCAGGTACGCCGTACAGGCCGTATTATGGAAGTGCCAGTTGGGGAAGAACTAATTGGCCGCGTCGTGAATTCACTAGGACAACCAGTAGATGGTTTAGGTCCAATTAATACAACAAAAACACGTCCAATTGAAGCAGAAGCACCAGGAGTTATGGACCGTAAATCAGTACACGAACCACTACAAACAGGTATCAAAGCGATTGACGCGCTTGTTCCGATTGGTCGTGGTCAACGTGAGCTTATTATCGGAGACCGTCAAACTGGTAAAACAACTGTAGCTATCGATACAATCTTGAACCAACGTGATCAAAACATGATTTGTGTGTACGTTGCGATTGGTCAAAAAGAATCTACTGTTCGTGGTGCAGTTGAAACATTACGTAAACATGGTGCACTTGATTACACAATTGTTGTGACTGCATCTGCATCACAACCAGCACCACTTTTATACTTAGCACCATATGCAGGTGTTACGATGGGTGAAGAATTCATGTACAACGGTAAACACGTACTAGTTGTATATGATGATTTATCTAAGCAAGCTGCTGCATATCGTGAGCTTTCCTTACTACTTCGCCGTCCTCCAGGTCGTGAAGCATATCCAGGGGATGTTTTCTACTTACACTCCCGTCTATTGGAACGTGCTGCGAAGCTTAGTGATGCAAAAGGTGGCGGTTCTTTAACTGCTCTACCATTTGTTGAGACACAAGCTGGCGATATCTCTGCTTATATCCCAACAAACGTAATTTCCATCACAGATGGACAAATTTTCTTGCAATCTGACCTATTCTTCTCTGGGGTTCGCCCAGCGATTAACGCAGGTTTATCCGTATCCCGTGTTGGAGGATCAGCACAAATTAAAGCAATGAAATCAGTTGCCGGTACGCTTCGTCTTGACTTAGCATCATTCCGTGAATTGGAATCATTTGCTCAGTTTGGTTCTGACCTTGATAAAGCAACACAAGCGAAATTAAACCGTGGTCAACGTACTGTAGAGGTATTGAAGCAAGATCTAAACAAGCCAATCAAAGTTGAGAAGCAAGTTATGATTTTATATGCATTAACTAGAGGCTTCCTAGACGATATCCCTGTATCAGACATCCTTCGCTTCGAAGATGGACTATACAGCTGGCTTGACCACAACCGTGCAGAACTACTAGAAGAAATTCGCACAACAGGCAAACTACCTGCCGATGAAATAATGGCAGACGCAATCAACACATTCAAAAACACATTCGTTAAAAGCGAATAATAATTGATATAACTTAAAGAATTTGCTCGAGATCATTTATTCATCTATTTGATTGGAGCGAAGGACACGAGACTCCTGCGGGAGGAACGGGTCAGGGTGAGACCCCGCAGGCGCTTGGCGCCGAGGAGGATCACCGACCCACCCGCGGAAAGCGAGTGTCCGCAGCGGAAATCAAGTTATGCTAATCCTGTGGTCTGAGGCAAAGCTATACCAAACTTTTGATAAAAGGGTGGTGAGAATTAGTGGCATCCTTAAGGGATATACAATCTCGCATCAACTCGACGAAAAAAACAAGCCAAATTACAAAAGCGATGCAAATGGTTTCTGCTGCAAAACTGAACAGAGCAGAAATGAACGCAAAAGCATTCGTACCATATATGGATAAAATCCAAGAAGTAGTCGCAAGTATTGCAGCTGGTAGTCAAGACGCCGAACATCCTATGCTTGTATCCAGACCAGTAAAAAGAACTGGCTATATCGTAATTACAGCTGACCGTGGTCTAGTTGGTCCATACAACAGCAGCATCCTTCGTGCTGTGTATAATAAGATTCAAGAACGTCACCAATCGAAAGACGATTACGCGATTATCGCAATCGGAAAAGTAGGAAGAGATTTCTTCCTAAAAAGAGAGATGAACGTTGTACTTGAAATCAATGGACTACCAGATCAACCAAGCTTTACAGATATAATGGAAATTACAAGTAAAGCGACTGGCATGTTTACAGATGGTACATATGATGAACTTTATATGTATTACAACCATTACGTAAGTGCCATATCTCAAGAGGTAACGGAGAAAAAGATTTTACCACTTACTGATCTTGACTCTTCAGCAGCATCGAATTTGACTTATGAATATGAGCCATCTGCAGATGCAATTTTAGAAGTATTACTTCCACAGTATGCAGAGAGCTTAATTTACGGAGCACTTCTTGATGCAAAAGCAAGTGAGCACGCATCAAGTATGACTGCGATGAAAACTGCTACAGATAATGCTTTCGAGCTTATCGATTCATTAACATTATCATTTAACAGAGCGCGACAAGCGAAAATCACGCAAGAAATCACCGAAATCGTCGGTGGAGTTGCAGCTTTAGAATAGAAATACAGTCGAAAGAGCTAACTTTTGAACGGCTATTCGTTCTAAGGCGCCTTACGCTTTTATAAAAAGTAAGACATAACCCAGCTAGGAGGGGAAATGATGAACAAAGGACAAGTTCTACAAGTAACAGGACCGGTCGTAGACGTAAAGTTTCCTAATGGCCAACTCCCTGAAATTTATAACGCATTAAAAGTTACTTATGCTGCGAAAACAGCATCAGAAGTAAATATAGACTTGACATTGGAAGTTGCCCTTCATCTTGGCGATGATACTGTTCGTACAATTGCGATGGCATCAACTGATGGTGTTCAACGCGGAATGGATGTTATCGATACAGGTGGACCAATTTCCGTTCCAGTAGGTGATGTAACACTAGGACGTGTATTCAACGTACTTGGTGATAACATTGACCTCGATGAAAAAATCGAAGACGGTGTACGACGTGATCCAATTCACCGTGAAGCACCTAAATTTGAGCAACTTTCTACAGACGTAGAAATTCTAGAAACTGGAATTAAAGTTGTTGACTTATTAGCACCTTACATTAAGGGTGGTAAGATTGGTTTGTTCGGTGGTGCCGGTGTTGGTAAAACCGTATTAATCCAAGAACTTATTAACAACATCGCACAAGAGCATGGTGGTATTTCCGTGTTTGCTGGTGTTGGAGAACGTACACGTGAAGGTAATGACCTTTACTATGAAATGAAAGACTCTGGAGTTATTAACAAAACAGCGATGGTATTCGGTCAGATGAACGAACCACCTGGTGCACGTATGCGTGTTGCTCTTACAGGTCTTACAATGGCGGAATATTTCCGTGATGAACAAGGACAAGACGTTCTATTCTTCATCGATAACATTTTCCGTTTTACACAAGCAGGTTCTGAGGTTTCTGCCCTATTAGGTCGTATGCCATCAGCGGTTGGATACCAACCAACACTTGCTACAGAAATGGGTCAATTGCAAGAGCGTATTACATCTACAAACGTAGGATCCGTAACATCAATCCAAGCGATTTATGTACCAGCGGATGACTATACTGACCCTGCTCCAGCAACAACTTTCGCTCACTTGGATGCAACAACAAACCTAGAGCGTAAACTTTCTGAGATGGGTATCTATCCTGCGGTGGATCCATTAGCGTCTACATCTAGAGCACTTTCACCTGAAATCGTTGGGGAAGAGCACTATGAAGTTGCGCGTAATGTACAGCAAACATTGCAACGTTATAAAGAATTACAAGATATCATTGCAATTCTAGGTATGGATGAATTATCTGATGAGGATAAGCTAATTGTTGGCCGTGCTCGTCGTATTCAATTCTTCCTATCACAAAACTTCCACGTTGCAGAACAGTTTACTGGTCAACCAGGATCTTATGTACCTGTTCAAGAAACTGTTAAAGGCTTCAAAGAATTATTAGAAGGTAAATACGATCATTTACCAGAGGATGCTTTCCGTCTTGTAGGTACAATTGATGATGCCATCAAGAAAGCACAAGAAATGGGCGTAGAAGTATAATTTGGACCAGGAGGGTTTGTAATTTATGAAAACATTTCATGTAAGTATTGTTACTCCCAACGGTCCGGTTTTTGACTCAGAAGTGGAAATGATTAGCACAAAAACTGAGTTAGGCGAAATCGGAATTTTAGCAGGACACGTTCCGATGGTTGCTCCACTTCAAATTGCTGCCGCACGCATTAATGTCGGTAGTAAAACAGAATATGTTGCGATTAATGGTGGATTTTTAGAAGTTCAACCAGATAAAGTAACGATTCTTGCACAAACAGCTGAAAGAGCAGAAAGCATCGATATTGCGAGAGCGGAAGAAGCAAGAAAACGAGCTGAAAGCCGACTGCAAGGAGCACAAGACGACATCGATGCCAAACGTGCGCAACTGGCACTAAAACGGGCCATGAATCGAATCGACGTATATAAACACAGTTAGAAAAGCAGAACACCTATTTATCGACAAACCTTTATCGACCCTTGGGTAGAAAAGACGAGTCGATGGATATTCTGCTAAACATATACATTTAAAACACCTTCTGAACGACAAGGTCAGAAGGTGTTACTTGTTTTATGCTACTGATTAAGCTAAATTCTTACAGGAGGCTAATTATGCTAGAAAATTTAGGACAACAAGCAATACTCAATATCCTCTCTCATCTAGTCTTCATAGGAATTACTTTCTATGCACTTCAAGCCTTACACTTTGATAAATTATTAAGAGGGAATCGCGTATTCCAAGCTAGGCTATTATACATCCTTCTTACCATTGTTATTGGATCATCTGTCAGCAATTTCTTTCTAGATTATTTATATTGGTCCAGACAAATTGAGTTACTTTTTTAAATAGGAAATAAAGGTTAATTTCGGGACTTTTTCCCTGTTTCTTTTTTCATCATAATTGTATAAAATTGAAAAGATGTGGCGAATCCTGTCGACTCAGGTGCGCAGAAATAGTCTAACATAACATGTAATCTTTAAGTATGTCTTTCCCCGTAGTGGCAATAATGTAACTAAGGGGGAGAGGACATGAGATGGAAAGAAATTACTGTTATTAGTTTAATCATTTTAGCAACGATTAGTTTTATTTATGTTTTTTACGGGAATAACACCAATGCTGAACAAAATCATACAGATATAAGCAAGTTAATCAATGCAATGAACAAGTATGATGAAACAATGATTGAATGGTCTCTATATGCAAGAGAATCTGTCTATCTGACAACCGAGAAGGAATGGGCTGATAAACAACAACAGCTGGAAAAGCAATATCCGCATATGGATTGGCAGTCTTCGATGGATGAAGATTCGAGATCTATTATTGGTACTGCAAATCATGGCGCTTTTACCGAAATGATAAAAGTTTTATCAACCAATCTTACTGACATAAATAGACAAACTTCGTATATTATTTACGAGGTAAAAGGTACAAGCTGGAATTCAAATGTTGAAAAGCAGATTTCACAATTAATGGATGACAACTATGTATCCCTTTTTGACGGAAAACCAGTCATGTTCTCTTGTATAAAAGGCGAATTCAATGAGGAAATAGATGAAATATTAAATGGCTCATTAGATGAAATCTTACATTCTTTTCAAGCGAAAGAAATTGAATCACTGAAAGAAGAGGATTTCGCGTCCATTTCTGCGCATTCCACTCTATTTTCCCAAACATTATCTTTAACAAATAACGAAATGAATATGCAACTGGCGCTTAGGAAAAAGGAAATGGGTAACGGAACAATCTATGTGATCGGCACACCCATCTTAACGATTGAATATTAATATAAAGAATACGGACGCGGAGGGGAATACACTTGGAAAAAATCATCGTCCGCGGCGGAAAAAGGCTTAACGGCACTGTTAAAGTTGAGGGAGCAAAGAATGCTGTATTGCCTGTGATCGCTGCATCATTGTTAGCTAGTGAAGGAAAAAGTATTATTCGAGATGTACCAACACTCTCTGATGTATATACGATTAATGAAGTACTTCGCCATTTAAATGCTAAGGTGGATTTTGAGAATAAGACAGTAGTTGTGGATGCATCAGAGGAACTAAACATTGAGGCGCCATTTGAATACGTCCGCAAGATGAGGGCATCTGTTCTTGTAATGGGTTCGCTTCTTGCAAGACAAGGGAAAGCACGTGTTGCGTTACCTGGTGGGTGCGCAATTGGTTCACGTCCAATTGACCTTCATTTAAAAGGCTTTGAGGCAATGGGAGCTACAGTTAGAGTAGAAAATGGCTTCATTGAAGCTACGGCAGATAAATTAAAAGGTGCCAAAATCTATTTAGACTTCCCAAGTGTTGGTGCAACCCAGAACATCATGATGGCTGCTGTTCTGGCTGAAGGATACACTGTCATTGAGAACTGTGCGAAAGAACCAGAAATCGTGGACTTAGCTAATTATTTAAATAGTATGGGTGCACAAGTAAGAGGCGCTGGTACAGGAACAATCCGAATTGCTGGTGTTGAGAAATTATATGGCGCTGACCATACAATTATTCCTGACAGAATTGAAGCTGGAACATTCATGGTTGCAGCTGCAATAACTGGTGGAAATGTACTAGTACAAGGAGCAGTCCCAGAACATTTGTCATCCGTCATATCTAAGCTAGAAGAGATGAATGTAACAGTTCTTGAAGAAAGCAATGGTATTCGTGTTATTGGGCCAGATCGGCTCAAAGCGGTAGATATTAAAACAATGCCGCATCCAGGATTTCCTACAGACATGCAATCACAAATGATGGCCTTACTTGTCTGTGCAGAAGGAACGAGTGTAATTACAGAAACAGTTTTTGAAAACAGGTATATGCATGCCGAAGAATTCAGAAGAATGAATTCCGACATCAAAATCGAAGGACGCTCTGTCATTATTAGCGGTCCAGCTAAATTGCAAGGAGCAGAAGTAACTGCAACCGACTTGCGTGCAGCTGCAGCATTAATCATTGCCGGCTTAAAAGCAGATGGATACACACGTGTCACAGAACTAAAACATCTTGACCGTGGCTACCTAAACTTCCATCTAAAACTAAAAGCACTTGGTGCAGACATCGAACGTTATAATGATGAAGTAGAAGAAGTAACACAACAAGAACTTAATCTTAAACTTAATAATTGAAAACAATAGGTTATCCACAGTATACGTACTGGAGGATAACCTTTTTTGGTTTGGGAATTGATATCTGGTTCGTGTAAGTGGTCTAGAATGGGGAGTGCGTTGATAGGGAGTACCGATTCGTGCATCTGTTCAAAAGAATCAGCGGTGAGAAGAAGTTAAGCATTGAATAAGACGGAACGAGCGTTTAAAAGGG
Organism: Paenibacillus bovis; assembly: GCA_007679095.1. GTDB lineage: Bacteria > Bacillota > Bacilli > Bacillales > Bacillaceae_C > Lederbergia > Lederbergia graminis. Next base: position 86,072 of record VEFU01000005.1, on the reverse strand, counting down.
GGCGCTCATCGGCGAAAAGAAAATGCAGCTCACAAAAGAGATGCCTGAGCATACAAAAGGAAATGCTGAGTGTACAATAAAACGGCGCTAGCGTTGAAAAGGAGGCGCTCATCGACGAAAAGAACATGCAGCTTATAAAAGAACTGCCTGAGCAGCCAAAAGGAAGTACTGAGCATTGAATAAAACGGATCGAGCTTCGAAAAGGAGGGGTCGAGAGTCGAAAAGGAGGCGCTCATCGACGAAAAGAAAATGCAGCTCTCAAAAGAGATGCTTGAGCAGCCAAAAGGCGATGCTGAGCGTTCAATAAAATGGCGCGAGCGGCTAAAAGCAAGGGTTGAGCGTTGAAAAGGAGGCGTTCATCGACGAAAAGAAAATGCAGCTCTCAAAAGAGATGTCTGAGCATAAAAAAGGAAATGCTGAGCGTTCAATAAAACGGAACGAGCGTCGAAAAGCAAGGGTTGAGCGTTGAAAAGAAGGCATCCATCGGCGAAAAGAAAATGCATGTATTAAAAGGAGTGCCTAAGCAGAGAAAAGGAAATGCTGAACGTTCAATAAAATGGAGCGAGCGTCGAAAAGAGAGAGCCGAGCGTTGAAAAGAAGGCGTCCATCGACGAAAAGAAAGTGCAGCTTATAAAAGAAGTGCCTGAGCAGAGAAAAGGGAATGCTGAGCGTTCAAAAGAAAGGTGCGAGCCGCTAAAAGAAAAGGTCTAGCATCGAAAAGAAGCAGCTCAACGACCAAAAGCAGAAATATGGAACAAAATAACTTCCCCTACTAAAAAAGACACCAATAAATCGCCTCCATCTTCAAATAGAATCGTAAAACTCCACAAAAGCACAGTCCCACCTTTCAATTAAAAGCAGTTTTCCAAAGAAATGTATCCAAAGTGTAACTTTTTTTTACGACAATCGTCTTTATCTAAAATAGCATGAGGTGATTGAATGGCAAAAAAGTTTTCCATCATATTATTAGTTGTTATTTTAGCTGCGTGTAGTGCTCGACAACATGATGCAAAAATGGAGTCGTCTAGGGGCGACTATGCAGGTACTAATGATAACGCAGAGTCAAGTATTGCTGCCGACTATGATGCAGCTGAAGAGCAAGCTCGTGAGTCGAAAAAAGTAGAGATGCAACAAGAGGATAGGATGATTATTCACAGAGCTCGGCTAGAAGTGAATGTTGTAGATTTGGAAAAAACGCAGCAAAAAATAGAGAAGAAAGTAAAGGATCTTGGAGGATATATTGTTGAATCTAATGTGTACCGCGAAGATGATACGGCGAAAAATGCGAATCTCATCGTACGTATACCCGAGGAGCATTTTCAACAATTTTTAACAGCGGCAGAAGGGGAAGTTGCAGATGTCCTTAATCGCAGTGTAACTGGGCAGGATGTGACAGAGCAGTATATTGACTTAGACTCGAGATTGAAATCGAAACTGGTTGTAGAAGAGAGATTGCTCGAATTTATGGAGAAGGCTACGAAAACGGAGGATTTATTAAAGATTTCTAGTGACTTATCGAAAGTACAGGAAGAGATTGAAGTTTTAAAAGGACAGATGAAGTATATAGACAATCAAGTTTCTTTTTCTACTGTGAATATTAACATGTACGAGAGCGCTGTAATTATTCCAGACATTGATAAAAGTAAATTAAATACATGGGATAAGACGAAAAAACAATTTGCCGATAGTATGAATTTCCTCTTAACTGCTTCATCGGCAATGGTGGTATTTTTAATAGGAAATATTCCGGTTTTTCTTGCTCTCATCCTTATCGGAGGTCTTATTTATTTCATCGTAAGAAGAGGAAGACGAAGAGAGTGATTCTTGTCATAAATGCTTGTCCACCCCCATATACATGAACTAAGCTTTATTGCTTAATTCTGTATTGGAGGAATAGGTATGAAACAATTGAAACCAATCTTCGTTATTGCCGCCATTTTAATCGTACTAACATTTACACTACCATCCTTACTTGTTCTACCTACAAACAAAGGAAAAACGAACGGAAAATTAGCGGAAAACCATGGAGGTCAGGAAATTACATTCGCAGATAGTGGTACAGAAGTTGCTGTTTTTCGTACGGAATCAAAGGAAATTGAAAAATATCCACTGGAAGAATATGTGGTCGGTGTTGTTGCCGCTGAAATGCCTGCTGAATTTGAACTAGAGGCATTAAAGGCTCAAGCACTCGCTGCACGCACTTATATCGTGAACCACCTGCTAAATGGAAATGTAGAAGGTCTTCCAGAGGGTGCTAATATAATGGATACAGTTGATCATCAAGTTTTTCTAAATCAAGAGGATATGAAGAAAAACTGGGGAGACGATTATGAAAAGAATCTTAGAAAAATAAGAACAGCTGTAAAAGCTACTGAAGGTGAAATTTTAACCTACAATAATATGCCGATAACTGCTTCATTCTTTTCTACAAGTAATGGATATACGGAAAATGCCGATGAATATTGGAAAAATCAGATTCCATATTTAGTGAGTGTAGAAAGTCCATGGGATAGTGATTCACCAAAATTCACAAGTAAAACGGAAATTCCTATAAAAGTTTTTGAAGAGAAGCTTGGAGTGAAGCTAGAGGACAAAAAAGACATTGGCACGATAACAAGCCGAACTACTGGAAAAAAAGTCGCCACTGTTAAAATAGGTGGTAAAGAATTTACAGGTAGAGAGATACGGGAAAAACTTGATTTACGGTCCACTGATTTTAAATGGGTAAGAAAAGATGATAAGATCGTCATTACCACAACTGGTTACGGACATGGAGTAGGGATGAGTCAATACGGTGCAAATGGGATGGCAAAGGACGGAAAAACGTATAAGGATATCGTGAATCATTATTATAGTAACATCTCCATTTCTGAGGTAAATCAGTATTCAGAACAAATACTCGCATCTAAATAAAGTACGGTAAAAGTGCTGATCTACGAAAGATCAGCATTTTTATTTGTTTTTTTATAAAAAAATGTATAATTTATTGGATTTGTCGAAAAATAAACAGTTATTTTCTTGTATACGAGTATATAATTCTCTGTTTCTGTTCAAAATGGTGACAGAGGTGATGAAAATGAGAGAGGAAGAAAAGAACCAATCTTCTCAATGGAAAAACTTTTTCAAAAAGCGGTGGGTGTTTCCAGCAATTTATTTAGCTTGTGCAGCATTACTTATTTCTGGTATTGTTTGGTATCAATCTTCAGTTGGGGATAATTTAGCTGACCAAACAAAAGATCAGAATAAAACAAACGAAGAAGCTACTGGCAAAGATGAACAGCCGGTAATCGAAGTTAACACGAATTTCGAAAATGTTGCAATGCCAGTGTTGAATGAAGATGAAGTTAAATATGTAACAGAATTCTTTGACCCAAATGCATCTAGGGAAGCTCAGGAAGCAGCACTTATTGTAGATGGAGACACATATCGACCAAACTTAGGTGTAGATATTGCCATGAATGATGGATCAGCATTTGAAGTACTTGCTGCTCTAAGTGGTGATGTTACAGCTGTACGTCAAGATGCTTTACTTGGAAATGTAATTGAAATTGACCATGGTGAAGGCGTTAAGACGGTATACCAATCTATTCGTGACATAGAAGTAAGTGTTGGTGACAAGGTCAAGCAAGGTGATACTCTAGCAATCTCAAGTACAAGCCAATTAAACAAGGAAGCAAAAAACCACGTGCATTTTGAAATCCGCAAAAATAATATTGCACTAAATCCAATCAGTTTCTTTGGACAACCTTTAACTGCAATTCAAGATTATGATAGTGAAGCACAAGCAGAAGGTAATGAAGAAGCTGCGGATCAAGAAGATGCAACAAACGAAGAAACAAATCAACAAGAAGATGAAAGTAGCGAAGAAACTACTGACCAAGATGATAAAGACAACGAAACATCTGGAACTAACACAGATGAAGATTCATCTGAAACTAATACAGATGCAGACAATAATCTAGAACAATAATAATGAAGCGAGTCCATCCTTGGGCTCGTTTTTTTTGTTTCTGCTGGGGAAGGAATGATATTCGTGGTCTTTTTGGGTGGGGATTTTTGGAGAGGGTCACGCAGGGATGATCATCATGCCCAGTTGAGGTGGAAAATCGAGTAGTCGGTCACGTTGAAAGGTTTATCGTGCCCGGTTGAAGTGGAAAAAGATGTAGACGGTCACGTTGGGATGTTCATCGTGCCCGGTTGAGGTGGAAAAGGGTGCAGGCGGTCACGTTGGAAGGTTCATCGTGCCCAGTTGAGGTGGAAAAGGTTATAGGTGGTCACGTTGAAAGGTTCATCGTTCCCAGTTGAGGTGGAAAAAGATGTAGGCGGTCACGATGAAAGGTTCATCGTGCCCGGTTTAGGTGGAAAAGGGTGCAGGCGGTCACGTTGGAAGGTTCATCGTTCCCAGTTGAGGTGGAAAAAGATGTAGGCGGTCACGATGAAAGGTTCATCGTGCCCGGTTTAGGTGGAAAAGGGTGCAGGCGGTCACGTTGGAAGGTTCATCGTGCCCGGTTGAATTGGAAAAAGATGTAGACGGTCACGTTGGAAGGTTCATCGTGCCCGGTTGAGGTGGAAAAAGGTGAAGGTGGTCACGTTGGAAGGTTCATCGTTCCCGGTTTAGGTGGAAAAGGGTGCAGGCGGTCACGTTAAAAGGTTCATCGTTCCCGGTTGAGGTGGAAAAAGATGTAGGTGGTCACGTTGGGATGTTCATCGTGCCCGGTTGAGATGAAAAAGGTTGTAGGAGGTCACGTTGAAAGGTTCATCGTGCCCGGTTGAGATGGAAAAAGATGTAGGCGGTCACGATGAAAGGTTCATCGTGCCCGGTTGAGGTGGAAAATGGGTGATGGTGGTCACGTTGAAAGGTTCATCGTGCCCGGTCGAGATGGAAAATGGTTTAGGAGGTCACGCAGGAAGGTTCATCGTGCCCAGTTGAAGTGGAAAAGGTTGTAGGCTGTCACGTTGAAAGGTTCATCGTGACCAGTTGAGGTAGAAAAGGTTGTAGGCTGTCACGTTGAAAGGTTCATCGTGACCAGTTGAGTAGAAAAGGTTGTAGGCTGTCACGTTAAAAGGTTCATCGTGCCCAGTTGAGGTGGAAAAAGATGAAGGCGGTCATGTTGCGAGGTTTATCGTTCCCTCCTGAGGTGGTAAATGATGTAGGTGGTAAAGCAAGAACGTCCACCGTTCCCACTTGAGATGGAAAACAATGTAAGAGGTCACGCTAGAGAGTTCATCGTGCGATCAGGATGGAAAATGTTGGAGCAAACCACGCAGGAACGCCTATCTTTCACCTCCTGATAATTAAAATGCTGTATGAGGTCACGAATAAATCCCCAACCCCATTAAAGTAAAATATGTCCGCACAGCTACACGCATCAACTCCCATACAATATCCCTAATAAAGCAAGCAACCATCTTCCCAGTTCCCACCCAAATGCCCCATAATTAAAATTTCATTTTCCCCATTTTCAATATCCCAATCTCATCCACAATTTCCCAAAAACCACAAATTCCTAGTCGCCAACCCCTATCTCCCAAGAACCTCAATTCCCGCACCCACATTCTAATTTTCATCTTCACCAACATACAATTATAGTGAGTCTCCAATATTACCTCCTCGACATTTCTCGGGAAATAGTTAGTTTTTTCACGGTAAGGATAAAGTCATTTCCCATTGTGTTTTAACTTTTTTGAATCTTTTCACGATGATATTGATTTTTTGTACATATATCCTGAGGTTGGGCAATAAGTATATACAAACCATACAAAATAGTGAGTGTATGAGGTGAGCAATCGTTGTAATGAGTCCACATACAGTTATAGATATAAATTATATGTGAAAACGGTGATGGCATAGACATAAGGAGTTATACTACAATATCGTAAGCTTGGAAGGGGTATGATGCAGTAACCCTTGTTTGCAGATGAAATATAGACATAGAAAACAGACGAGTCTCATTTCACACTCCTCACATCCAAATCGAGGAGGGCGAGCGGTGTGCACGATTACATCAAAGAGAGGACAATCAAGATAGGAAGGTATATCGTGGAGACAAGAAAAACAGTCCGAGTGATAGCCAAAGAATTCGGCGTGTCGAAGAGTACTGTCCATAAAGACCTAACAGAACGTTTACCTGAGATTAATCCAGAATTAGCTAATGAAGTAAAAATGATATTGGATTATCATAAATCCATACGCCATTTACGTGGTGGCGAGGCTACGAAGATGAAGTATAAGAAGGAAGAAGCAAGCACTACTAAATAAGTTAATTAAGGCATCACGCACATCCTTGTAGATGTGTGTGGTGTTTTTTATTTGTAACGCATCACACAAACGCCACCCGGGACATATCAGCTCCAACGCTTGATTTTACGGCAATCAATTCTCTTTTAAAACACCCTTTCCTTGATCCAAAACTCCACATCCACTACACCTACCACCATACTGTAAGGAATTTGTCGAATTTCCAATTATTTTTTTGGGAAGGAAGCGAAATTTATAATCTTATATGGTAAAATAATCAATTAGGGAATTCTTTAACAAATGATAATTAAATAGCTGAAACTGAAATAGATGAATATGATGAAAGAAGGGAATTGCAATGTTTGCAAAGGATATCGGCATTGACTTAGGAACTGCAAATGTATTAATTCACGTGAAAGGACAAGGGATTGTTTTAAATGAGCCATCCGTTGTTGCGATAGATCGAAATACGAATCGAGTGCTTGCTGTTGGTGAAGAAGCAAGAAAAATGGTTGGACGTACACCGGGAAATATTGTAGCGATTCGTCCATTGAAAGATGGAGTTATTGCTGATTTCGATATTACGGAATCTATGTTGAAATACTTCATTAATAAATTGAATGTAAAAGGGTTCCTATCTAAGCCACGTATTCTTATTTGCTGCCCGACGAATATTACAAGTGTGGAGCAAAAAGCAATTAGAGAAGCTGCTGAAAAGAGCGGTGGGAAGAAAATTTATTTAGAAGAAGAACCAAAAGTTGCTGCGATTGGAGCGGGAATGGATATTTTCGAACCGAGCGGTAATATGGTTGTAGACATCGGTGGAGGTACAACAGATGTAGCAGTGCTTTCCATGGGTGATATCGTAACTTCTGCTTCTATTAAAATGGCAGGAGATAATTTTGATAATGAAATTTTAAACTATGTGAAGAAACAATATAAGCTCCTTATTGGAGAGAGAACAGCTGAAAGCATTAAAATTAATATCGGAACGGTATATCCAGATGGACGTTACGAAGAAATGAGCATCCGCGGACGTGATATGGTAACAGGACTTCCACGCACGATTGAAGTAAATTCAAAGGAAATTGAAGCTGCATTGAAAGAATCTGTTGATGTGATTGTACAAGCTGCGAAAAATGTTTTAGAAAAAACGCCACCAGAATTATCCGCAGATATTATTGATCGTGGGGTTATTTTAACAGGTGGTGGTGCGCTTCTACACGGTATCGACCAATTATTAGCTTCTGAATTAAAGGTACCAGTGCTTATTGCTGAAAATCCAATGGATGCAGTTGCGACTGGAACAGGGATCATGCTAGAAAACATGGATCGCATTGCACGCCGTAACTTTATATAAAAGCTTACCAAATATTGACTTATTTCATTTTTAAACGACACGTATGACAGAATTATTGTATAATAGTAAAAAATAGAATGTGGGGGTGAGTACATGTTACGTGGATTACACACAGCTGCTTCCGGAATGTACGCTCAAGCGCGTAAAACAGATATGCTTACTAACAATATGGCAAACATAAATACGCCTGGATATAAAGAAGACCAAGGTGCCATTCGTGCTTTTCCAGAAATGCTGTTACACCATGTCAACTCATCAAACCCGACAACAAACGCACGGGAAGTTGGTTCCATTAATACTGGTGTCTATATGCAAGAAACATTACCGCGATTTATTCAAGGTGATTTACGCGAAACAAATAAGAATACAGATCTTGCATTAACAGACATTGCAGGTGGAACGGCTTTTTTCTCTATAGAAAATAACGGTGAAATGAAATATACGCGAAATGGTAGCTTCACCATTGACCAAGAGGGGACATTGACTACAGCAGAAGGTTTTCCTGTTTTGGATGAAAATGGTGAGCGCATTTTGCTAACGAGTGATCAATTTACGGTTACTGCGAATGGAGTAGTGGAGCAAGATGGTATGGAAATTGCTCGTCTAGGCATTGCGGTAACAGATAACCCTTCTGCATTGATCCAAGAAGGAAATGGCTTATTCCGAACAGAAAATAATGACGCATTACCAATTGCCGATGATGCACTCTTTTCTGTTTCTCAAGGCTTTATAGAGGCTTCCAACGTTGATCCATCAAAGGCGATGACAGATATGCTTACTGCTTATCGTGCGTTTGAAGCGAACCAAAAGGTCATCCAAGCTTATGATAAAAGTATGGATAAAGCTGTCAATGAAATTGGCCGTGTGAATGGTTAATAAAGGTAGGTGCGATATGTGAATCGTTCAATGATTACCGCAACAAATACAATCTCACAATTGCAAAAGCAATTTGATATTTTAAGTAATAATATAGCCAATGCGCAAACAACTGGTTTTAAAAAGCGAGATGTTACTTTCGCTGATTTAATCGTCCAAGAAGTGAATAATCAACCGTCACGTGAAAGTGAAATCGGTCGTCTTTCCCCACATGGGATACGACAAGGAACTGGTGCAAGAATTGCCAAATCCATGCTTGTCTTAAGTCAAGGTTCGATTCAGAATACTGGACGAGCACTGGATATTGCTTTTACAACGGAAAATCAATTTTTGAAAGTACAAGTGGATAATGAAATTCGCTTTACGCGTAATGGAGCACTGTATGTGACACCAACAGAAGGTGAGCAGTTTATGCTTGTTACACAAGATGGGAATCCAGTTCTCGATATAAATGAAGATCCAATCGTTTTTTCTAATCAATATAATGATTTTACGATTTTACAAGATGGAACATTTATTGCACATCAAGAAAACGGAGAACCATTTGAAACAACGTTTGGCGTCATTGCAGTCAATAAACCACAGTTTTTAGAGCAAAAAGGGGATTCTTTATTAGGACTGCCAGACAATATTGCAGTGAATCTGGCTCAAATTTATACAAACTTAGAAGCTGAGAATATTCAAGTCCAACAACTTGCATTAGAAAATTCAAATGTTGACTTAAGTAAAGAAATGACGGACATGATAACAGTACAACGCTCTTTACAATTCCAATCACGTGCCATTACAATATCAGACCAAATGATGGGACTAGTAAACGGAATACGTTAAAAAAATCATGGGTCGCTTACTTACATAAGAAACTGAAGTAAGCTTCATCATCCTGTTAAGATGTACAGGTAACAGGATAAAAGGAGTTAATCACATGATGGCAAAAGATATCAGCCAAGTAGAAGTTCGAACAAGAGAACAAATGAAAAAGCAACGATCAGCAGAAAAGGTGCAACATAAATCCACTGCGAAAAAGAACAAACGGGTTCGTGTACGCTTAATCCCTATCTGGTTACGAATCGTGCTACTTCTCATCTTTCTTGCTGCTAGCCTTGCCGCTGGTTTGATGGTAGGATACGGAGTAATTGGCGATGGAAATCCAACAGACGCCTTGAAAAAAGAAACATGGACACATATTATTGATTTAGTCATAAAAGAAAAATGAGACGTTCTACTTTTAGTTAGAACGTCCTTTTTATAAAATGGAAAAGTTCCAATCTCAAATACATATAGGGGGGCATACTATGTTAGATATTCAACAAATTAAAGAAATCATTCCACATCGTTATCCTTTCTTGTTAGTAGATCGAATTGTGGAAATCGAAGATGAAAAGCGAGCAGTAGGTATTAAAAATGTCTCTGCTAATGAGGAATTCTTCAATGGCCACTTTCCTGATTATCCAGTAATGCCAGGAGTGTTAATCGTAGAAGCACTAGCTCAAGTAGGGGCTGTTGCGATGTTGAAGAAGGAAGAAAATCGCGGCAAGCTAGCATTTTTCGCTGGCATCGATAATTGCCGTTTTAAACGTCAAGTAAAACCAGGTGACCAACTGCGACTTGAAGTAGAAATTATCCGTATTAAAGGTCCTATTGGAAAAGGAAAAGGCATTGCAACCGTTGATGGTGAAGTTGCATGTGAAACGGAAATTACATTTGCTATAAAATAAAAAAATCGCCTATGATTGGGCGATTTTTTTTATTTGTTCGTTTGTTTTCAGTATAAAATCCTGTATTGGTGTACGTGGGAGAGGAGCTATATTTTTCACTGCAATATTAGCCAAGCGAATCGCTTCCTTTCCATTCCCGAGTTCAACATGACAGAGTGCTTTATACGAATCCATGACATACAAAAAGGACAGATCATATGGATGATGGATATGAAGTGGAACAATCACCTTATCTAGGGAATGTAGTGCCTCTTCCAATTTACCTAGCCCATATAGTGCTTTTCCTTTTTCAACATAATAAAAAGGAAGGTGGATGTTTTCTTTATTCATGATTGCTAAATTTTGATCTATAATATTTAATGCTTTTATGTATTCTTGATCGTAATTGAAGAAATAAGCAGTTGTAAATCCATGAAATAACGTTGCTTCTATATCCTCTGCAAACTCTCCAAATTGGAGTAGCTTTTTCGCATAATATTCTGCTTGTTGTTTATCAAAACTCATCATTCCATGTCCTACAGCAAGTCGATACAACGCATCTGTACGATAAAACATTCGTTGCTCTTTAGAGAAATCAATCGCTCTTTGCATCACTTCAATCGCATTATCGGTATTTCCAATTGCAAAATAAAAAACAGCTTCATTATAATCAAAATCGAGTCTTGTAATGGCAGGAAGAAATGCATACTTCGTCTCTATTTTCTTACGCTCCATTAAAAGGATTTCTAGAGCTCGTTCATAATCATGCTCCACAAATTTTACAGTCGCACGGAAAATCCCGATGTTCGCTTGTTTCTCGACTAAATTCATTTCATCGTACATTTTTTCCGCACGTACTGAATATGATTGCCAGTCAGGTTTCTTTTCGTAGTAAAGGCTTCTACTATACAGATCTAGTAGCCGCGCTGCTTCATAACCATAACTTAGCTTGTCTACATATGGTTTCACGAGAGCGATGAGGTCTGCATCCAAATCCTCGCTTTCCGCGTAGTAGAGCTTTTCTGCTTGCTCCAGAACTTGGCGCAATTCTTGTACATTTACTTCTTCTAAAAGCTCCGAAACTTCCACATCGAGTTGCTTTGCAATATAATTTAAGCTTTCCATTGAAGGATTTGCTTTATTGTTTTCAATTAAACTGAGCATCCCTTTTGTTAACTCTTTACCAGCAAGTGCTTCCAGTGTTAACTTTTTTTGCTTCCTTAATGTGCGAATTCTTTCACCTAAAGTAGCCATGACAAACCTCCTATCATTCAGTTTAATTATATTAAACAAAGCAAAGAAAAGGAAGGGGGGATAAAAAAAGTTTAATTTAATTAAACTTACTCTTGTAATATCATTATCTCCATGATACAATTTGTTTAATCAAATTAAACTTTACATGGAACGGAGTGTTCTTATGGATACAACATTAAAGTTAAAAAAAGCCACCTATCATTTGTGGACGTTCACGATAAGCAAGATTATTTCCTCTTTTGGAGCACAGGTGTATGCATTTGCGATTAGCTTTTATATATTACAAACAACTGGTTCTGCCACTAGTTTTGCGATGAACTTAATTTGTAGTATTTTGCCACGGACAATTGTCGCTCCATTTGCAGGATATGTTGCAGATAATTTTTCACGGAAAAAAATCGTTATCATAGCGCAAGTTGCCACAACTTTGGCAATTAGTGGCTTATTAATTGTGAGTATCACCTCAGGCCTTTCATTAGTTGCTATTTACATTACGACATGTATTTTAGCAGTGACTTCGACTTTCTCTGGTGTAACATTTAGCTCATCCATTACAGGACTTGTCGATGAAGCGAGGATTCAAAAAGCGATGTCGTTGAATCAAATCTCGATTTCATTTGCTGCGATTGCAAGTCCTGCAATTGGTGGACTATTGTACGGCTATGTTTCCATGCCGGTATTCTTAATGTGCTACATTGTTGCTTCCTCAATCGCGATTATTTTAGAGTCAACGATGGACTTTAAACTGTATGCGAACAGAAAAGAAGTAAGTGAAGAAACAGAAAAGGAATCGGTATTTCAAAGCATTAAAATGGGGATACAATATTTAAAAACACAAGATGTACTGATGGCGATTATTTGGATTTCTCTCTTTATTAACTTTTTATTTGGAGCTTTCCAAGTTGGTTATTCCTACATCCTTATTGATCAAATGAAAATGGCGTCACAACATTTCGGTTTTACAGAAGGTGCATTTGCAGTCGGAATGTTATTAATGTCTATCTATTTCTCGATTAGAAAAGAAGTGCGGTTTCCATTATTAGTATCAAAACGAGGAATACTAGCAATGGCAGTAGTAATGGCGGCCATTTCGATTCCATTAATGGTATCCATGAATTACTGGGTGATTTTTTCTTATTATGTTGCACTTATGTTTACGTTTGGAAGCTTGATTATTATTGTGAATACGCCAATTCAAGTAATGATGCAAAAGAAAATTGATGATGATTATAAAGGCAGGGTGTTTTCAATTATAGAAACGATGTCAATGGCACTTATGCCTTTAGGAATGGTGATTTATGGATTCCTTTATGATTTGTTACCAGCACAATGGATCTTAATATCATCCGCCATCCTGTTAATGCTGGTCGTGCTTTTGTTAGCAAGACCGGCAGTGATGAGAAAAGCGCATCCAGAATTAACAAAAAAGCCGTCATTACCGAAGCCAGAAACGATGACTTCTTAAAAAAATGTTTGGTTGTCCTATTTATGGATATAGTAAGGGTACAGAGAATGAAAAAATTCTCAGTACCCTTTTTTAAAATTTCCTGAAGGATTTTTGATTTAATGGGAAAGATATAATCAGGCCAAAACAGATAGTCAGAATCCATATGGAGGCATGGCAATTTTACAGGCCACAAATTTGAAAGGAGCAAAACTACATGGACTCTAAATTTTTCAAGATAATTGGTTCTGCAGCTTTGGCATCTGCTTTATTAGTCGGGTGTGCAAATAACGATGATGATGACCTAAACCCACCACCACCTGCTGATGATAACATTATCGATGAGGACAATGATGGCCTAGATAATGGATTTGATAACGATAATGATGGAATTGACAATGATTTAGACAGAGGTATGGATGGATTGGATAATGATAATAACGATGGCGAAACAGGTAATGATAGCACAGGTAATGGAAACAACGGCAATGGTGATGGGGTAGATTTAGACATTACCGACGATAACAATGATGATGATGAAAACAAATAAAGCAGGGGTTCTTTTCCCTGCTTTTTCTTATTGTCTCGACAGTGCTTGCCTTGACTGCATGCGTTCTTTAAATTCTGCGAGTAACTGCTCGCCACTGTAGCCTTCTTTAATTAGATCATCTAACAGCATTTCGGAATAATCATTTCGTTTTTTGCTTAGGCGACCTTGAAATAATACGCTAATATGGTCCTTCAATTGTTGGATGGAGCTGATGGTAACGGTAAAAGGAGCGGGATCGTTATCCGCATGTGTAATAACGACTCGAATATCAAATGTCTCTTTGCTAGCAAGTCTTGTTTGAAAGATGTCATTATATTTCTTCGGAATATATGCTTCAATAATCCACGTACCGTCTTCACTTTCCTTGTTAATTATTAGTCCGTCTTCCAGTTCAATATCTTGAGCCTTCTTGTTTTCTAACAATTGCAACGCAACAATTTTAAACGTCTTCAAGCAGTTCGCCTCCATACATGATAACTTGTTTTCATTATAACAGTTTTTTTAGAAAAGCACTGTTAAACTCTGTTGTTGATTTTCGCTCCTGTACACTCGCTTTCCGCGGTTACTGCCTTAGCTAACTTGGCAAAGAAAACCGCTTTGCCAAGTGGATCTTCGGCTCGTGCTGTTGAGGGCACTAAAAAACCCTGATATTAAAGGAAAGTATCCTAAAGAGGGATTAAAAAGGACGACTTAACACAGTACCCACCCTAATAAAATGAATACAGTGAGATGGGATAAATCCCTACAAATATGAAGTTGCAACTATCTATAAACATCCTACATTAAGAATTCTGTTGATTGAAGTGGAAGGCGGCGCAGACTCCTGCGGGACTAGCGGGACAGCTGAGACCCCGCAGGTGAAGTGACCCCCAAAAGTTAGACACGGTTATTTTAATTTAGGCAGTTTGATAAAATTGAGTTCGGTATTGTACTGGACTCATTTTTATTTTTGCCTTTATCCGTTTTGTATTATAGTACTGTATATATTTTTCCAGCTCATGCTTAAAATGGTCTATGCTTTCAAACTGTTTGTAATAGAGTAGCTCTGATTTCATAATACCAAAGAAGTTCTCCATAACGGAATTATCGTAACAGTTGCCTTTACGTGACATACTTTGGGTAATCTTTTTTTCTCTAAGCGCATATCGATATTTCTTCATTTGATAGTGCCAACCTTGATCCGAATGCATCATCAATTTATGACCCTCTGGTAACTTCTCCAACGCTTTCTCTAACATTTCTGAAACGAGGGAATAGGTTGGACGAGAGCCAATTGTATAGGTAATAATTTCTCCATTAAATAAATCTAAAACAGGCGATAAATAGAGTTTCTGACCAAATAACTTGAATTCTGTAATATCCGTCACCCATTTTTCATTTGGTGCTTCTGCAGTAAATTCACGGTTTAAATGGTTTGGTGCAGCTTTTCCAACTTTCCCTTTATACGATTTGTATTTCTTCATGCGCACCTGACACTGTAATCCAAGCTCTTTCATAATGCGTAGTACCTTTTTATGATTAACTTTCTTTCCGCGATTAGCTAACTCGTCGCGAATACGACGATACCCATAACGGCCATCATGTTCTAGGTATATTGATTGAATTACTTCTTTTAGCTCTGCATCTGGATCCGGTCGATTCATTTGATTCAGATAGCTATAATACGTACTTCGCGGTATTCCAGCAATCTTTACGAGTGCTTTCACTGGATATTTGTGCCTTAGTTCGTAGATTATTTTCGCTCTGTCTTGGTGGGTGATTTTCCCTTGTTTTGAACTAAGGCATTCAACTTTTTTAGATACTCATTCTCCATTTCTAGTTGTTTAATTCGTTTTTCAAGTTCTTTTATTGAACCTTTAGTAGAGTCATGGCTAGTATGCTTGTTTGAATTATTTTTCATAGGAACATCCCTCTCGTTACTTGACTGAAAGGCACATATCCCTGTTGTTTCAAGCATCTTCTGCCAATTAGCTACGGTTGAATGGGCGGGAATATTAAATATCGCTGCAGTTTCACATAAAGAAGTACCGTGTTCAGTCATATAGTTTAGTACTTCCAGTTTAAACGTTGGCGTATAAGTTGTACATTTTTTCGTAAATCCATTTACACCGTGATTTTGAAATTGTCTAACCCACTTTACAATAGACTTATGATCAATTCCAATAGATTTACCAATTTCTCGATAACTTTCATATCCATTTATATAACGATTAACTGCATCAAGCTTATCTTGTAGACTAAATTTAGACATAAAAACTGCACCTCCAATTATAAGAATGTGTCCAATAATTGGGGTGCAGTTCAAGGAGCATTTGCGACGAGGAGGCTCACCGCACGCCCCGCGGAAAGCAAAGCCGCCTGGAACGGAAATCAACAGCTCTGTTTTACCATATCGCTAAATTCAAGGGACTTTTTCAGTGGCCTCGTGCTGTTCCCGCGGGAGTCTCGTGTACATCCACTACAATCAACTAAGTTATTAACAACAATGAACTTTAACAGAGTTTTTTAAAAAATAGAATGAAGTAAAGTGAGACTGTTTTTCTAAAAAATTTGTCTAAAATTGAATTTTTATGAGGAGTAATAGGATGAATTTTTAAATTTCCATAGGGGAAAATTTGATTTTTCGACATGTTTATGTAGGGAAACTTCAAATTTACTGATTTTACAGCTAACCTAACCTGTTATAAGATAATGTTACTTTGAAGGAAAGGAGAGGAAAAGAAGTGATTAACCAAGTGACATTAGTTGGCAGGCTGACAAAAGATCCAACTGTTCGCTACACCGTAGAAGGAAGACCAGTACTTAACATCACGCTTGCGCTAAATCGTCATTATAAAAATGCGAATGGGGATTTCGAAGCTGATTTCGTGCTTTGTACCCTTTGGAATAAGACAGCTGAAAACACAGGGAAGTATTGTAAGAAAGGCTCGCTGATTGGACTAATGGGTCGAATTCAAACTCGATATTATGATGATGCAAATGGAAAAAGAGTATATGTCACAGAAGTTGTCGCGGACTCGGTAAAATTTATGGATCCAAGACCAGCATCAAATACGAACACTACACGACCTACACAAACGAGTAACGAACCCCCTTCAAAAGAAGAGCCTACAAAGAATTTAGAAGAGTTATTACCGTTTTAACAATTCCTACTATATAAAGGGAGGTGTACCTTTGCATAATGATTCGCTTGAAGCACTAATTAGTGACTTAATTTTTAAAATAGGGAAGACGAATCAGAAAGTTCATCAACTGGCAGATCGAATACATCAATTAGAAACACAACTTCAACAACAAAAGTTCCTCTATATAGATACACATAAGCCACCACTTAAAAAAACAATCTAATTTCACTTCATTGTTTCCTCGTTTTATTTCCCCAATAGAAAGGGCTGTCCAAAGGATGGTTCATTCTCACACATCGTTTAGACAGCCCTAATTTTTTCAGATTATGTTAAAGCAAGTAAATGACGTAATTCATCATTAGATAATTCTGTCACCCACTGATCACTGCGAATAATTTCCTCATTTAGCGCTTGTTTTTTCTCCAGCATTAAATCAATCTTTTCTTCTAATGTACCTGTCGTAATAAATTTATGAACATGTACGAAGCGGTTCTGACCAATTCGGTAAGCACGATCGGTTGCTTGATTCTCCACAGCTGGATTCCACCAACGATCATAGTGAATAACATGGTTGGCAGCCGTTAAATTTAGCCCGGTTCCCCCTGCTTTTAGTGAAAGAAGGAAGAATGGAAACTCCCCATTTTGGAATCTTGCAACAAAGTCATCACGCTGAGCTTTCGGCATACTTCCATTTAAGAATGGGACCGTTATGTTGTAACGCTCTTCTAAAATCTGCACGATCATTCTTCCCATACCTAAGTATTGCGTGAAAATAATACAAGCTTCTTCATTTTCAATAATGGAGTCAGCAAGCTCCACTAATGTTGCTAGTTTATTGGAGCGGGCAACCAGGTTTTCTGGTGCTTCTTCTTTTAAGAATAAAGCTGGATGATTACATAACTGTTTTAACCGATTGAGCATTTGTAAAATCAAGCCTTTTCTAGCAAACATCGAGAGTGTTTCAATTTTGCTAAAAGTATCTTGAACTAAATCCTCGTATAGTGCAGCCTGTTCAGCTGTTAAGGCACAGTATTCTTTTTGTTCCAATTTATCTGGAAGATTTAATTCCACTTCAGGATCTTTCTTCGTTCTTCTTAATAAGAATGGTTTAATTAATTGCTGTAATTCACGAATCTTTGCTTCAGAATTATCCTTTTCAATCGGAGCAATATAATTCTTTTGAAATTGCCCAAATGTCCCTAAGTAACCATGGTTAATGAAGTCAAATATTGCCCATAGTTCTGCCAATCTGTTTTCCATCGGAGTTCCAGTTAAGGCAATATGATGCTCGCCTTTTAACTTGCGGATGGCCCGCGATTGCTTTGTTTCGGCATTTTTAATATTTTGTGCCTCATCCAGTGCAATGGTGCTCCACTCAATGGTTGAAAACTCATCGAAATCTAGATGAGAGAGTCCGTAGCTTGTTAATACAACATCTGCGTCTTTAATACTTGCTTCGAAGCTTTCCTCTTTCGCTCTATTTGTCCCGTAATGAAGTACTACATTAAGGCTTGGCGCAAATCGTTCTAATTCCCTTTGCCAGTTACCAAGTACGGATGTAGGACAAATGATGAGTGCAGGTTTATCACTTAATTTCTCATTTTTCACATGCAATAAATACGCGATAAGTTGAATCGTTTTTCCAAGTCCCATATCATCCGCTAGACAAGCCCCAAAGCCAAATTGTCTTAAAAAGACGAGCCAATTTAAGCCTAATTGCTGATAATGACGAAGCTGACCGTCTAAATTATGTGGAATATCAATCACTGGGATTTCAGAAACTGTATTTAGTTGGCGCAGCATCTTCTTTAATGATTGATTTAGTTCTATTTTTATTTGTGCAAACGCACGCGGATCAAATTCATCCACTGAAAGTGCTTGATCTTCATCCTCCGCCCCTAATGTGAAAATGTCTCGCATACGCAAGCCTTCTTCTTTTGCGTGCTGCATTAAGCTTTGAATGTGAGCGATCATCTTTGGATCGAGCTTTACCCACTGCCCCCGAACTTTGACGAGCCTGCGTTGCTGGTTCAATAACTCCTGGAACTCCTCTTCCGTAAGCTCGGCACCATTCATGGAGAGGCGCCAATCAAAGTTGAGCATTGCATCAAGGCCGACGAAGGAAGGGCGGTAGTTCGTTCCTGTTTGTTTTACGCGTGCCTTCACCGTCATATTGGCTGCACGCATTGCTTCCCACCAGGAAGGTAAGAGAATTTCGATACCGAGTGTGAGGAGCTTTTCACTCGCATCTGTGAGAAACTCCCATGCAGAAACTTCATCGAGTTCTTGTACTAAGCCATCAGGACCTGTGAGCCATGGGAATAGCATTTGCCAACGAGCCTCTTCCTTTTCCACCAGTTCCACATATGGTTCATACCGTTTCAGTAGTTTCTTTCGATTAGAAAAAGGATAGATTTTATCCGGGTTTTTCTTATCTCGCAAAATCGTTTCAATGATCCACGGTTGATCATCATCCTCTGGTTCGGAAAGGCGAATACCAATTGAGAATGGCAGATTTTCTTCTTTCATCCCAATCCATTCTTGCCAACGTTCTTCATCGAAATATGCTTCCAGCTCATCCGCAGTTAATGTACTCTCCTTTAATTCCTCTAGCCTTTCCGACAGTTGTTTTTTATCCAAATGTCGCTGTAAATACTTATTTAACGCATGATGATAAAAGCTATTGGCAAACTTTCTTAATGTCGTGTCGTGGAAAGGTTGCTCCCAAAATTCAGGGGGAAACTCTTCCCATATGACATCGGGTACTTTCCACATGACTACATGTTCCTCTTCATCTTGGAAGCTCGGAAGGAAATGACCTTCCTGAATCGTTTCTAACATAATAGAAGAGACGGCAAGCAATGTATCGATTAGTTCACTCCACTGCCAATCAATGAGGGAGCTAAAATGCTCATGACCAAGCAGAGTAAGAGTACCGTAACTGTCTAGCTCGATCCCCATATGGCCATGGAAAGATGAGATTTCAATGAAGGAACCGTAAAAGCTCTCTTCATGCCATAGGAAAAGCTGTTGCATATATGCAGTTGGATGAATAGATTCTTGCTCCTCATTCAAGCCATAAATGAAAAAGGAATTCTCTTTATGGGGAATGACATGCAGTTCAATCTTATGAAGATTCATCATGGATTAACTTTCCTTTCTGGCATTCTTCTTGAAATGCACGCAATCGCTTCGTTCTCTTTATTAACGTGGAGATATAAAGCTCCCATTGAGGCATTTTCTTCGTTTTTTTATACAGCTTTTGCAGTCTTTTTAAATAACGGACTGCTTTTTTATAAGAATCACGAGTGCGCTGGTTAATTAGCTTCATAATTGTATCGTGATAGAGCGGTTCTAGTGCTGCTGGGTCTTCTTTTGTAATTAAATCGATGGTGTAGCGATCCATGTATTCTAAAGAATTATCGACATACACTTGTAACTCTACCCACTTACGATAATCTTGTTTCTGCAATAAATAATTATGATAATGATATCGACTGTGTGGGAGGAGTTGCCTATATATTTTTTCTAATAAATTCTCATCCATACTCATTAGCGTACTTTGATCTAGTGCTTGGAATAAAGCACGGGTAAACTGTGATTGTTCATATAAATGGTGTAATGATGCCACATAATTCGTTATTTGACTCATGAACACCGGCATGTATAAGGATAATCGCGATTTTACGCGTTCACTTTGCAATAGTTTTAACCAGCCAATAATATAAATGGCAACTTCTGCCCCTAGTTCTTGTATTTTTGCAATTGAATCTTCATCTTTTTCTAACAGAATGGCGATATGAATCTCAGCTACTTGCATACGATGATTTTTATCTGATAATGCCACGAGTCTTTGCCATTCATGTTCTCGATCCCGTTTATTTTTGAACAGAGATGTCCATAAAATCATATAAAAATCCATATATTCTTGTGTAAAATACGTTTCTTCTTTTAAAAAGTTCGCACTGTATTCACGTAAATAATGAAGATACTCATCAAATGCGAATGGTGCTGCAGTAGTAGCCAAATGAGTTAGTGCATCATCTGCTTCCTCAAACATATACTCTCCGAATATCTCCAAATGATCGCGAACTTTAGCATCATCGGCAAATGAGTTAATCGTTCGTAGAGATTCACATGCAGCGAAAAGTTGAAAGAGCGGCTTCCATTCACGTTCTACTGGTGCATAATTAAAAAGCCGTCGGTAACTGCTTCGAGCCCAATCATTCAATGCGTAATGAAAATTTCCAGAAGGAGCGGAATATGAATCACGTATTAGTTGAATCCAACGAGCAGGACCAGCTTTTTCGTCTGCAGCTTCCTTTTTCTTCAGTAAATCAGAGCCACGTTGTAACGTAGACAAAACATCGTCTACTTGCCAACGTTTCTTCCAATCCTGGACCCAGGAATAAACGCTGTGTATTCTACTGATGACAGTGAAGAATAAGGCCGTTTGATGGCGGCAAATTCCTTGCTCTGGACAAGAACAATGACTATCAGTAGGGTGCTCGAAAAACAGCTCGACATGGACAGGAGTTACGTCCTGTACTCTTGCTGATACTTTTCCATTGGCAAATTTAATGGAAGAAACAAGCTGTTGGCGATACAAAATAAGCCCCTTTTGAACGAGCTTTTGTTGCGCCTCATTATTTGGGTCTAATATATTCTGAAGTTCGTCACTATACGATTTTATAAATTGAAGCAATTGTTGATTATACATACTCAACCTCCAAAACCTTATTATACCGTGATTTGCGATTGATTGAAACAAGGAGCAATGTAATGAGGATATTTTCTGGAGATTTCAATGCTAGTTATAAAATTTCAAATTGCTTTGCACTGCAAAAATATAAATTTATCCAAAGCTCCTCATAATTTCAAACAATTACCACATACTAAGGGTTACTAGTTTAAAGTCTGTTAACACCTTACGTTTTTCTGTATGAAGGAGGTTCTTATGCGTAAACGAGGACTTTTCAAAAAACAAAGTGATCAGGAGAAGAAAGAATCCATTTTTCCGATATCGATAAAAGTATTAGAGGAAAAGATTCGCAAGGAATTACCTGGAGAGCAGGATTTATTTATACAAGAACATGAACAAAGTGGTAAGAAACTACTTTTATTCGGTGTCCCCTATTTAATTGAAAAAGTAGATTTAAATGATTACTTATTAGAACCATTACTGGAAAAAAAGATAAATTGGACAAATGAGGAAATCTTAAATGAAATTCCGCTTAGTACTGGTGTAAAGGTCACCAGCTTTGAAGAGATAATCGATAAGCTTTTAGTGGGCGGCGTTTTTATTTATGTAGAACATGAAGAAGAGATTATTTGTTATATCTTATTAAATAAAGAAAAGAGAGGACTTGATAAGGCGGAAACAGAATCGCTCGTGCTTGGTCCGAAAATTGCTTTTACCGAATCAATTTCTACCAATATGAATATTATCCGCTTTAGGATACGCTCGAAAGATTTAGTAATGGAAGAATTAAAGGTAGGACATTCCATTCCAACGGACCTGCGCCTTGTATATATGAAATCAATCGCGAATGAAGATGACGTTAATACAATGCGACAAAGAATTGAAGATTTAGATGTCGATAAGATAGAAGATGCGATTGTTTTAAAACAGTATCTAGAGGATTCGGAGTTAAATGTATTCCCACAATTTGAAATTACAGAATTACCTGATCGATTTACGTATGCGATAACGCATGGGAAAATAGGAGTTTTAATTGAAAATAGTCCATCGGCGATTATAGCTCCGGCCACATTTTTTAGCTTTTTGGAGTCAACGGAAGATCGCTATATGAGATGGCAATCGGGGACTTTTTTTCGTTTCCTTCGCTTCATTTCTATGTTTTTTGCGATTACCGTTACTCCTGCGTATGTAGCAGTTGTTACGTACCAATATGGACTTATCCCTATGCAGCTACTCATATCCATTGGTCAGTCGCGAGCTCAAGTGCCTTTTCCACCATTGCTAGAGGCATTTTTATTGGAATTTATGATTGAGCTCCTGAGAGAAGCTGGTGCACGCCTGCCTACAAAGGTTGGTCAGACAATGGGTATTGTTGGTGGTATCGTTATTGGCCAGGCTGCAGTTGAAGCTGGGCTAACTAGTAACATTCTCATTATTGTAGTCGCAATGAGCGCACTTGCTTCGTTTACTTCACCAAGTTATTTATTAGGAAGTTCTGTACGAATCATCCGTTTTCCGTTGATGCTGTTAGCAGGAGCTCTAGGAGTTTTTGGCATCATGTTTGGGCTTTGCTTTATTATCATTCATGCGATCCGATTAACTTCGCTCGGTCGTCCGTATTTATCACCGCTCTATCCATTACAAATAAAAGACTTTAATAATGTATTTTTCCGTTCACCACCAAGATATGACAGTAATCGTATGAAATCCTTTTTGTTAAAGGATCAGAGACGGTTTTCGAAGGAAGAAGCAGCTAAGAAGCAAGATATTGATGAATAGGTGATTCAATGCAAATTAACATGGAAGTAAAACCGAATCTACGCTTTCGTGCCTTTTATTTAATATTTATTTTATATAGTGCACAGACTGGAGTCGGTGTCATGGGGCTCCCACGTTATATTTTCAAGGAAGCACATCGCGATTCCTGGATTTCAATCTTAATTGCATATGTTTTTATGGTCATCCTTCTATATGTGATGTTCCACATACTGAAGCAATATGAGAGTGCGGACATATTCGGGATTCAAGTCGATGTATTCGGTCGATTTTTTGGAACCATTTTAGGATCTTTTTATATTGTTTATTCCATAGCAGGTGTAGCATCTGTTCTTTTAAATTATATCGAAGTACTAAAAGTGTTTCTTCATCCTGTATTACCTGCTTTTGTAGCTGCCTTCTTTTTCCTTATCCTTATTGGATATACGGTTTTAGGAGGGATTAGGATTGTAATAGGTGTTACGTTTATCTTCATATTATGTATGCAATGGGTTTATATTTTCATGTATGATCCCATTTCAAAAATGGACTTGTACCACTTTCTGCCAATGTTCCAGACGTCCATACCTGATTTACTAAGAGGGGCTAAGGCGACGAGCTTTTCCTTATCCGGATTAGAGTTGTTACTCATTATCTATCCTTTTATTGAAAATAAAGAAAAAGCGAAACTTCCAGCGTTTCTCGGGATCACATATACAACTTTTGTTATTCTGTTTACCACTGTAATGTCCATAGGCTATTTTAGTCCACAAGACATTGAAGAGGTTGATTGGAGTGTATTATCACTTTTTAAAAGTCTTTCCTATAGTTTCCTGGAACGACTAGATTATATTGTAATTGGGATGTGGATTTTTATTGTAATTCCTAATATGTGCTTGCATTTATGGGCCGCTACCTATGGGATAAAAAGATTATTTAAAGTGAGGCAAAAAGTAGCGCTCTATGGGGTTATGTGTGTACTTTATGTGCTTATTTTTTTCGTGAATACGAATATGAGAATTAACCTTTTAACAGATACAGTAGCAAAAGTTAGCATATGGTTAGTATTTGTTTATCCATTTATTCTCCTGCCACTTGTGTTATTAAAGAAAAAATGGCGAAAAGCTAAAGGAAGTGCTCCAGAATGAGGTATATGAAATGGCTAAGCATTGTACTTGTTTGCTTTCTGCTTGCAAGTTGTATCCCATCTCATGATATTGAAAGATTAGGAGTAATTAATTCTCGTGGGGTCGATCTAGGTGAAGAGAATATTTATGAAACAACATTAGCGATTTATCAATTCGAAGGAGAGTCAAAAGATACAGCGAAAATAGTGGCAGGTAAAGGTAAGTCCATTAAAGGTGCATTAAAAGACGCGAACAATGAAACGAATTTCATGTTAGCACCAGGGAAAATCCAATTAGAATTGTATGGAAGAAAAGCCGCGGAATATGGAATTTTTCCGTTCATCGAAACGTTATACCGCGATGCCAACCTGCCAAATACAATGTATTTAGCAGTAAGTGATGGTGACGCGAAAGAGATTATTCGAATACAAGAAAAAGATATTTCCATGAATATTGGGAAATTCTTGCATGGACTAATTGAAGAAAACTCCACTCCAAATCGGTTTCCGCGTGTCATGTTGCCTAATTTCATTCGTGATTTTTACGATATAGGGGTAGATCCCATTCTTCCTTTGTTTAAGCTTAATAAGGATGTACCGAAACTTTCAGCGATTGCCGTTATGCAGGATGATAAGATGGTAGGAGAAATATCGATTGACAATGCGCTATTACTCAACATGATTAGAAAATCAATCAGAGCAAAATGGCTAGAAGTATCCTTGCCGATGGAGCCATTTTCAAAGTTTATAGAAGACGATACGATTGTACAGCAAAGGAGAGATACACTCCATACGGCATATAATATTCTTCGTGGCAGTAGTAAGACGAAGTACGTAGGAGCTCTTAAATTTGAAACTGTAGTCTCATTAAACTTGGAACTTGTCGAGACATCTGAAAAAATAATTGTAAGTCCAGATGTAGAGAAACTAATTGAAAAAGAAGTTGCAAAAGAAATGAAAAAGAAGTATGAAAAACTATTAAGCGATCTACAGGAATTGAATGCCGATCCCTTTGGTTACGGAGTTGTATACCGTATCAATCAAAAAGGTGGACATTTAAAAAACAAAGAATGGCGCGAAAAGTTTCCTGATATTGAAGTTGATTACAAACTAGACGTAAAATTAATTCGGCACGGAACAATTGATTAGGTGCTATGAACGACATTTTTTTAATTGTTTTGTGTTTTATAGAGAATTATAATAAAAAGTGATGCACTAAATTGGGGTGGTTTATGATGAAGGAACAAGTAATCATTAATGCAACGATTTATCCAGGAGGAACAAATGAACCTATTGAAAATGGTTTTCTTCGCTTCGGAGAAACGATTACGGAAATAGGTGAAATGAGTGCGTTCACCGAAAAAACTGGTGAATTAGTAAAGGACGCAGCTGGAGCAATTATTATCCCAGGTATGATTGATATCCATATTCATGGCGGATATGGGGTCGACACGATGGACGCTAATCCAGAAAAGTTACGTTTTCTCAGTGAAAATTTGCTCAAAGAAGGGGTTACTTCTTTTTTTGCAACGACCATCACCCAAAATCATGACAACATTACGAAGGCATTAGAAGCTGTTCACATTGCCAAGCAACAAGGTATTTCGATCGAAGGCGTGCATTTAGAAGGTCCTTTTATTAATGTAAAACGTGCCGGAGCACAACCACCTGAGTACATAACGGATCCAGATTTTGAGCTTTTTTTACAGTGGTATGAAGCTTCTGGCGAGTTAATAAAATTGGTAACATATGCTCCTGAATTAAAGGGAGCTGCAGAGTTTGAAAAATTGATGTTGGAGCGGGGAATTGTCCCATCTGTAGGACATTCGGATGCGGTGAGAGAAGAACTCATC
Source organism: Paenibacillus bovis (assembly GCA_007679095.1). Taxonomy (GTDB): domain Bacteria; phylum Bacillota; class Bacilli; order Bacillales; family Bacillaceae_C; genus Lederbergia; species Lederbergia graminis. The sequence goes on along the minus strand of VEFU01000005.1, from coordinate 60,092 downwards.
CCAAGTAAAGCATCACATGCAACCCATTTATATAACGGCATGCGTGGTCTTCATCATCGCGAAGCTGGAGTAGCTGGGCATGCACTATTAACACCTAGTGTACAAGTTGAGATAATCGCGGATGGTATTCACATTACACCTGATATGATCATGCTATCATATCGTTTAAAAGGGGCCGAGGGTATTTGCGTTATTTCGGATGCAATGCGCGCAAAAGGAATGCCCGATGGAGAAACGGAGCTTGGTGGCCAAAAAGTATGGGTAGAGAATGGAGAGGCTCGTCTTGAAAATGGCTCCCTTGCAGGTAGTGTATTAAAAATGGATGACGCCTTCCGCAATATTATCAAATTTACGGGTTGCACCATTCAAGAAGCAGTGCAAATGACATCAAGCAACCAAGCACGCGAATTCGGACTTACCCAGAAAGGTTCTTTATTAGCTGGCAAAGATGCCGATTTTGTTTGGATGAATGAACAACTTCAAGTGCAAAAAACCTATCGACGAGGTGTCGAGTATTAACGGGAGGATTTTATGAATACTATCATTGTGAAAAACAAGGAAGAAGCAGCAGAAAAAGCATTTGAAATTGTAAATGCTCGTCTAGAAGCAGGGGCAATTTCCACATTCGGATTTGCAACCGGAAGCACTCCAGAAGGTTTATATGCAAAAATGCGTGCTGCAAAACCGGATGTATCCAATATCGTAACAGTCAATCTCGATGAATATGTTGGCCTTGCAGCAGACGATCCGCAAAGCTACAACTACTTCATGGAGCAAAAACTATTTAACGTATTGAACTTTAAAGAAACAAATTTACCGAATGGAATAGCGAGCGACCTAGATGCAGAATGCGAACGCTATGAAAAGGTGTTAGAGGCAAACCCGGTTGACCTTCAAATCCTAGGAATTGGAACAAACGGTCACATCGGCTTCAACGAACCTGGAACATCTTTCGATTCGAAAACACATGTCGTTGAACTAACACCTGCTACCATCGAAGCAAACAAACGCTTCTTCGAAAAAGCAGAAGACGTACCAACACACGCCATTTCCATGGGGATCTCCTCCATCATGGCAGCAAAAGAAATCCTACTACTCGCATTCGGCGAAGCAAAAGCAGACGCAGTCCGGGACATGATCCAAGGCCCAATCACCGAAGCCTGCCCAGCCTCCGTCCTCCAAAACCATCCAAACGTCACCATCATCGTGGACGAGGAAGCAGCGAGTAAATTGAAATAATATATGTGGGAAAACACCGTCGGGATATGGGGCCTGGCGGTGTTTTTTGGTGTGAGCGCTGCTATGGATATGGGGTGAAGGCTTGTAACTGTGGGGTGATGGCTAGTAAATATGAGTTGCGGCTAGTAACTGGAGAATGATGGCCAGTAAATAAGAGAGGATGGCAGTAAAGGAGATGACGGCCAGTAATGCGGGTATGATGGCTAGTAAATAAGAGGAGATGGCTAGTAAATGAAGCAAGACCGCCAGTAAAGCAGTGGTGATGGCCAGTAACCGGAGCACGATGGACAGTAAATTAGATGACGGCTAGTAATGGAGGCATGATGGCTAGTAAATATGAGGTGACAGCCAGTAATTGGAGTAAGACCGCCAGTAAAGCAGTGATGATGGCCAGTAACTGGAGCACGATGGCCAGTAAATTAGATGACGGCCAGTAATGAAGTCATGATGGCTAGTAAATAAGAGGTGACAGCCAGTAATTGGAGCAAGACCGCCAGTAAAAAAGAGAGAACGGCCAGTAACCGGAGCACAATGGCTAGTAAATTAGATGACGGCCAGTAATGCGGGTATGATGGCTAGTAAATATGAGGTGACAGCCAGTAATTGGAGTAAGACCGCCAGTAAAGCAGTGATGATGGCCAGTAACTGGAGCACGATGGCCAGTAAATTAGATGACGGCCAGTAATGGAGGCATGATAGCTAGTAAATTAGAGGTGGCAGCCAGTAATTGAAGCAAGACCGCCAGTAAAGCAGTGATGATGGCCAGTAACCGGACCACGATGGCCAGTAAAGCAGACGCCGGCCAGTAATGAAGTCATGATGGCTAATAAATAAGAGAAGACAGCCAGTAAATGAAGCAAGACCGCCAGTAAAAAAGAGAGAACGGCCAGTAACCGGAGCACAATGGCTAGTAAAGGGGACGCCGGCCAGTAATGAAGTCATGATGGCTAGTAAATAAGAGAAGACAGCCAGTAATTGGAGCAAGACCGCCAGTAAAAAAGAGAGAGCGGCCAGTAATAGGTGCACAATGGCCAGTAATTTTGATGACGGCTAGTAATGGATGCATGATGGCTTGTAAATAAAATGCGATGGCCAGTAACAAGCACACGTAGGCTAGTAAAAAACAGTAATAGACATTATTTTAGATCAGACCACTAGTAGAAAGAAGGGTTTTGCAGAATAGTGTCGAAATATATTAAGTGACAATTATAAAATAAAAGAGGTGATTTACATAATTATTAAACACCGAAAGAAGCCAAAGAGGATTTCAATATTAGAGGCAGTATTACAATATATTGCTCCTAACTATCCTAGAAGAAGTGATGTAGAAAAGGATTTAGCTATTAGAAGAGCGGGAGTCTACGGCGAACAGTCAGTAGATTATTACTTAAAACAACTTAACTTTGAAAAGCATGTAATTATTCAGGATCTCAGGTTACAGATTGCTCCAGGGGTTTATACTCAAATGGATAATTTGCTATTTTCTCCACGTTACTTCTTAAACTATGACAGCAAGCACATAGCCGGTGATATTAAATTAGATGAATATCAGATGACGCGAGAGTTGGATGGTTATGTAGAGACTTTTGCTAATCCCATTGTGCAAGTCGAGAATCAGCAACATCATTTAGAGCAGATAATTGCAAAGCACACCAAAATACACCTCCCCGGTACTTCGTTTGTAGTTTTTACTCATCCAAAATCTATCATCCATATTGATCAACAATATCCACTTGCTAGGCAAAAGGTAATTCGCCCTCAACAAATTAGACACAGATCAATCTCCTTTATGAAAAAGAATCCAAATAATGTGTTAGATGAAAGGCAATTTAATGATTTATTGCAGTTTTTAATAAAAAACCATACACCGGAAGATCCTGATATTTTAAGTGAGTATCAAATCCCCATACAAGATATCTTAACAGGGATGTATTGTGAGCATTGCAAGAGGCTTTCTATAGAAAGACGAAATAGGAGTTGGATATGCAGTATTTGTAATAATAAAAGCAAAGATGCACATATTAAAGCACTAATGGCTTACTTTTTACTTTTTGGACCTAGGATTACAAATAGAAGATGTCGATATTTCCTAAATTTATCTTCCGTATCTATCGCATCGAAACTGCTAAGATCCCTAAACCTAAAGTATGAAGGAAGTTATAGAAACAGGACGTATCTTCTTGATTATGAGGGCTTGGAAAAATTACTAGAGGCCAGAAAGTAAAGCATTGATGCTAGCTGTAGATAAAAAATAAATCAAATATAGCTGTAAAAAGCTATCGAATCACACTTTTTCAAAGTAAAAAGTAACCTTTTTAAAAAATATAAGAAATTTGTCACATTTTAGACTTTTAAAAATAGGGAAAATTTACTATAATATGTGTAATGTTTGTGAACGATGGGAGGCGACAACAGATGTAATCCATTAAAAGTAAATTTCAAAATGATCGACGGTTAATAAGACATTGGTGAGACAAATTTAAATTAGAAGAAGGAGGTGTACCTGGAGCTAATTTCTATTTGCCTTATTCAACGTTTTGTTTACATTTCATCTCATTATTGGCGAAAAATTGTATTTTTATAGAATTAGAACCAGGAAAATTTCATGGTAATTTATCTAGAAGTGGAAAGAATTGTGTTGGTAGGAGAATCTATAGATCCAAAGTACAAATTAATATGCAAGGGGGACACCCAGAACGGAAAAGATTTTGTCATAAAGCATGAATTTTCCCCTATCCATCATCTTCAAAGGTCAGCCTCGATTTTATACAATTCATCCATCATCATCTTATCCCCATTATGTGTTTACACCGAGTTGAAAGTTAATATTACTGATAAATGTAGGACATGGGAACAAGCTATTTCCATGGACTTTATGAAGAGGATTTTTGACATAAAACCGTATGATGGAAATTCACAATCATTACCGCAACCAATTGTACGATTTCTGCTACATACGTTTGGAATCAAAAACGGAAATAAAATCCTACCACTTAGTTCTTTAATTGCACAAAATCAATCAGAAGTAATAGCAGAACCTCAAAGACGATATCTCGAAGGCGATGAAGAAGATAAGGATTTACTTTTTTGAAAAATTGTCGAATTTTATCATGAAACTTTATTCTTTTACTTACGTCTAATTTAATAGCTCGTTCAAAGCCCCTAATAATACCATTACCACAACTGTATGCGGATTTGCTATAATGGACAAAGCTAAGAAATGAACATAAAAAAATCCGCAAACAGGAGTCAATCATAGTGGAAAAGTTAAATATTCTCGGCGTCCCTTTTGATCATACAACAATGGAGGATATGCTTCATCAGTTGCGTCATAACCTTCAGCTAAAGAAAAAGACGTTTATTGTGACAGCAAATCCGGAAATAGTCATGTATGCAGTGGAGGACGAACATTATAGGAATACAATTGCACAAGCTAATCATATTATTGCTGATGGGGCTGGAATTATTTTAGCGTCCAAGTTGGTAAAAAAACCGCTACCGGAAAGAGTTGCTGGTTTTGATCTAATGGTGGAATTATTACAATTGGCTAATAAAGAACAGTTACGTGTTTTCTTCCTTGGATCTAGGGAAGAAGTGATAGAACGAACAGTTGCAAATGTGCAAAAAAGTTATCCGAATTTGCAAATTGCCGGGTACCATCATGGCTTTTTTAAAGAAAATGATGAAACAGTTACAGAAATGGTGAAAAATTCTAATCCAGATATGGTATTTGTAGCATTAGGTTTCCCAAAACAAGAATATTGGATTCAGAATAACTATCACCATTTTGAAAAAGGTATTTTTATGGGAGTTGGCGGAAGCTTTGATATAATTGCTGGAACAGCGAAACGAGCACCAGATTTCTGGATTAAGTTAAACTTGGAGTGGCTATATCGATTTATGAACCAACCTACTAGATGGAGAAGAATGCTGGCATTGCCGAAATTTGTCATTCGCGTACTTAAGACTCGTAAAAGACAATAGTTATCTATTTTAACAATAACATCCAATTGTTAAGTACGCGTAATTCTCCTGTAAAGCTTGTATTAATATTTTAGTTGATTACTAGTATATATTTAGATATGATGTGAGATGAAGAGATTCATTGTAACCATAAGTCGCATATTTCTACATTTTGGCTAATATGTCATCAAAATGTACGGGTAGCTGATGATGAATGTGCAATATTATTGATAAGGAGGTTACAAAATGGAATATGTGTATTTACTCCTTTGTTTTGTTGCCTCAATTTTAATTACACCTTTAGTAAAAAAATTAGCAATACGTTTTAATATTACAGATCAACCAAATCATCGGAAAATTCATCAAAAAGCAATGCCGAGACTTGGTGGCCTAGCCATTTATCTAAGCTTTATCATTGGTCTGATTGTGTCACAGCAAGACAGTCCATATATTTGGCCGATTACAATTGGAAGCTTAATCATTATGGTAACAGGAATTTTAGATGATGCTTTTGATTTACGTCCCAAATATAAATTGATTGGCCAGCTGCTAGCGGCGCTTGTCGTCATTCGCGGTGGACTCGATGTAGAATTCATCAACTTGCCATTTGGTGGTCAGTTAGATTTCGGTTACCTCACCATTCCATTAACGATATTATGGATTGTTGGTATTACGAATGCGATTAATTTAATCGATGGACTAGACGGTCTTGCTGCTGGTGTCTCATCGATCGCGCTTATTACATTGAGCATCATGGCATTTTTGCAAGGAGACATTTTTGTTGTCACGATTGCACTAATGTTGTTAGGAAGTACGCTCGGATTTTTAATTTACAACTTCCACCCAGCAAAAATTTTCATGGGTGACTCGGGAGCGTTATTCCTTGGTTTCATGATATCCGTACTGGCAATGCTTGGTTTTAAAAATGTTACAGTAGTATCATTAGTTATACCGATTATTATTCTCGGAGTTCCAATTTCTGATACATTTTTTGCGATTATCCGCAGACTCATTAACAAAAGACCATTGGCGGCAGCGGATCAACATCACTTGCACCATCGTATTATTAATTCAGGCTTCACACATCGCCAAGCCGTACTAATTATTTATGGTATCGCGATTATGTTCAGCCTTGCAGCCGTCATCTTCTCGATGGCAACTGTTTGGGGATCCATCCTTATCGTAGGAGTGGTTCTCATCGCAATCGAACTATTCGTCGAAGTCGTCGGTCTCGTCAGCAATGACTACAAACCATTGTTAAAATTCCTAAAACCAAAACCATCCAGCAGCGGTACCGGTACCGGAACAAACCGTTACGACCGCAACTTATAAAACCCAGGTTGAGCAAAAGTGCAACCTGGTTTTTTTTGTGTGCATTTTTAGGGATTGTGAGTTACTTGGGGGCGTATGAGATAATGGTGGGTTTGCGCAAAATGGAGGGTGCTAGGAAAAAAGTGGTGCTGTAATAAAACCAAGGATAAGCGCAAGAATGTAGGGTGGTAGTGCAAGAAAGTAGGGTGGATCCACAAGATTAATGGTTGCTGTCGCAAATAAAAGCTGGTCGTGCAAGAAATAGGAGGGTTTGCGCAAGAATATAGGGTGCGGACGCAAGATTGTGGGGCGAATCCGCAAGAATATGAGCAGATCCTGCAAGAATAATGGTTGTAGCCGCAAGATTAAGTTGTTCCTGCAAAAAAATATGAAGTTGCCGCAAGAATAAAGCTACTTATCGCAAGAAAGTAGATCACATCTGCAAGAAAACGAGCAGAACTTGCAAGAATAATGGATGAACTCGCAAGATTAAGTTCTTCCTGCAAGAATCCGCAAAGTTGCCGCAAGAATATAGCTCCTTATCGCAAGAAAGTAGATCACATCTGCAAGAAAACCAGCAGATCCCGCAAGAATAATGGCTGTATCCGCAAGATTAAGTTCATCCTGCAAAAATGTGCACAGTTTCCGCAAGAATATAGCTCCTTATCGCAAGAATGCAAATCCTATCCGCAAGAAAACGAGCAGATTCCGCAAGAATAATGGTTGCACCCGCAAGATTAAGTTCATCCTGCAAAAATGTGCACAGTATCCGCAAAAATATAGCTCCTTATCGCAAGAAAGCAGTTCCCATTCGCAAGAAAACGAGCAGATTCCGCAAGAATAATGGTTGTATCCGCAAGATTAAGTTCTACCTGCAAAAATGTGCACAGTATCCGCAAGCAAGAATATAGCTTCTTATCGCAAGAAAGCAGCTCCCATCCGCAAGAAAACGAGCAGATTCCGCAAGAATAATTGATGTATCCGCAAGATTAAGTTCATCCTGCAAAAAGTGTGCACAGTATCCGCAAGAATATAGCTTCTTATCGCAAGAAAGCAGCTCACATCCGCAAGAAAGCGAGCAGATTCCGCAAGAATAATGGTTGCACCCGCAAGATTAAGTTCATCCTGCAAAAATGTGCAAAGTTTCCGCAAGAATATAGCTCCTTATCGCAAGAAAGCAGCTCTCATCCGCAAGAATATGAGGAGAAGCAGCAAGAATAATGGCTACATCCGCAAGATTAAGTAGTTCCTGCAAGAATCCGCAAAGCTTCCGCAAGAATCCAGCTCCATATCGCAAGAAAGTAGCTTACATCCGCAAGAATATGAGGAGAAGCTGCAAGAATAATGGCTGCATCCGCAAGATTAAGTAGTTCCTGCAAGAATCCGCAAAGCTTCCGCAAGAATCCAGCTCCATATCGCAAGAAAGCAGCTTCCATCCGCAAGAATATGAGGAGAAGCTGCAAGAATAACGGCTACACCCGCAAGATTAAGTTGTTCCTGCAAGAATCCGCAAAGCTTCCGCAAGAATCCAGCTCCATATCGCAAGAAAGTAACTCCCATCCGCAAGAAAACGAGCAGAACTCGCAAGAATAATGGCTGCATCCGCAAGAATCCACCAGAATCACTCCGCCCCATCAGAATTGCAACCATCCTCCAATCAAGAATCACTCCGCCCCATCAGAACTGTAACCATCCTCCAATCAAGAAGGACTCCGCCCCATCAGAACTGCAACCATCCACCAATCAAGAATCACTCCGCCCCATCAGAACTGCAACCATCCACCAATCAAGAATCACTCCGCCTCATCAGAACTGTAACCATCCTCCAATCAAGAAGGACTCCGCCCCATCACTACTACATTCCCCATCCAACATAAAAAACACCGCCCGGATTCTCATCCAAGCGGTGCTCCGTATTAATTTACTGTTCCGTCTTCACTTAGTGGTTTTGCGACGTTGCTGGTAGTGCCTTTCAACTCTAGATGTTGTTGGAGTGTTGATTTTACTTCTGCGACGGATTGGTCGTCTAGGCGCCAGTAGTATACGTTTTGGCCTTTGCTGTTCGGGATGTATTGGTCATATCCGTCAATGGTTAATGTTTCGATGGATAAGTTACCTGAGATGACATAGTCAGATAGGGATGTGATTTCATCGAATGTTAGGTCTGTTTTCATGTTTTCGCCAATTGCATCAATGATTTGTCCATATTTGAGTACAGAAGAGGAGGATGCCGCTTTCTTAGCGATTGCTTTCATGATTTCTTGTTGACGTTTTCCGCGTTCTATATCATTGTCCTTTTTCCGTGTTCTAGCAAGGGCGAGGGCTTCTTCCCCGTTTAATGTTTGTAAACCTTTTTCAAGGGTGATCGCTCCTGCGCGGTCATTAGAATCTTGTTCTGTGAATGTGTATGGAACTTCAACCTCAATGCCATTTAGTGCATCCACAATTTGCATGAATGCTTCAAAATCAAGGCGAACATAATAATCAACAGGAATTTCTAGTAAATCTTCTACTGTTTCAATTGTTGCTTTTGGTCCACCGTAACTATGGGCATGGTTGATTTTTGTTGAATAACCGACCTCATCAATATATACATAGGAATCACGTGGTATGGAAAGTAGTTTCACTGATTTTTCCTTTTCGTTTAATGTAGCAAGTAGCAGTGCGTCAGAACGGGTATTTGTACCTTGACTACGCTTTTCACTATCATCAATTCCGATAAATAAAATCGATATATTATCAATTTTCGGATCTACTTTTTGTTCACGTAAATTGGATTTTCCATCCTCACGATGGCTTTCGAATGAATTGGCCATCATTTTATCTGCCTTAATATATAAGTGCACGCCATAGCTTATCCCTGCAGCTAGTACAAGCAAGATGGGAAACGCGATAAACCAAAATATTCTTCTCTTTCGTTTTTTCTTTTGATTAACTGTTAACTGATATCGACCCATGGAGAGTACTCCTTCATTTTAAAAATTTCCTTCAGCTAAAATCTAAAATAAATGTGCTACCCTATATGATACTATGATTCCTTCGCTGTACACAACACAAAATGGTTACAATATAGGTAAAATTTAATAGTCTTACTGTAACATTGTAACAGGTTGTTCCTCACTTTCTGGGTATAGTGCACGGATTAACTGTTTGCTTGATTGACCGTTTGAATACATATTCCACTCATTTGCAAACGTAGTAACCCGTTCCATATCAAACTCTTCATTCGTAATAATCTCAATTAGTTCTTCCGTATTAGTGACAATTGGTCCTGGTACAAGATATTCATACTTCTCCCAGAAACCGCGCGCCTCTGCATATTCTTCTAGGTCATAGGCAAAAAATATCATTGGCTTTTTCATTAATGCGAACTCAAACGGAATGGATGAATAATCACTCACTAAAATATCGGTGACAACTAGTAGGTGATTCACATCCGGATAGCTCGAGACATCCACAATAAAATCTGGATAAGAATTTGGTAGTGAAGCTTTTACAGCGGGATGTAGCCGTAGTAACAACACGTAATCCTTATGTAATGCTTCATACATCTTCGTCACATCAAGTGCAATTTTGCCGACGTGAAGTTCGTGATCACGGAATGTGGGAGCGTATAGGATGACTTTCTTCTTATTTATTATTGGGTAGTTTCGCTGAAGTAATTCTCTCGTTTCCGCAATTGTTTTTTCATCAAAAAAGAAATCGGTTCTTGGGATGCCTGTCCGTAACATGCGGTCAGCTTGTAAACCGAAGCTTTGTTTAAAAATCTCCGCCATCTTCTCACTACCAACGACGACATGATTAAAACGGTTGTACACTTGCTGGAAGCGTGCAATGGCCTTTGGGGTCCGATTCGCATTGGAAGGATCTTTTAGCCCAAATTGTTTTACAGCGCCAGCAGCATGCCATAATTGCGTACAAGCGACATTCTCTTTGAATGCACTTACCGCTAAAAAGCCAAAATAATTATCGACAAACACGTGGGTAGAAGTAGCAAGGTGATAAATGGAGCGAATCCACTGTAAAAATTGACGCGGTTCGAACTTTAAGACAATACGGCTCGGCACATCATTGAAACGTACCTTGCATTGCGCTGTTTTTAACACGACTACTTGTACATCTGTGAGCTGCTCAAGCGCTTGCACCGTAAATAAAACATTGTCCCCAAATGAAGCAACAAAGGTTGATTTCTTCTTTTGGGGACATAGTTTACATATTTGAAAAATTAACCGAAAAACGATCAAATATAATGTAATCGCAATTTCTCTAGCCATTATGTGCTTTATTTAAATCCTTTTTAATCTGTGTTGTCGAAATTCCAACCGTCCTTGGCAAGTAAATAACTTCGCAATACTCTTTCAGGAAGTCAAACTTTCCTTTCCAATCATCACCCATAACAAAGACATCGATATCGTACTTTTGTACGTCTTCGACTTTTTGTTCCCACGTTTCCTCTGGTATAACCTCATCTACATAACGAATTGCTTCTAATATGGCTTTACGCTGTTCAAAGCTGTAATATGCTTTTTTGTTTTTGATATCATTAAATTCATCAGTGGAAATTGCAACAATTAAATAATCACCATACTCTTTGGCGCGTTTCAAAATATTTATATGGCCAGTATGGAGCAGATCGAATGTGCCATATGTGATTACTTTTTTCATCCGTTTTAACCTCCATTTTAATGCCTGACATGAAAGTATTTTATTCGATAAAATACTACACATCATTATACTAGTTTTGACCAATAATATAAATAAGTATTTACTCATAAATGTTTTTCCATTAAAAAACACCATATGCACAATACTATGCATATGGTGATAAATTACCTTACTTTAATATATTCTGTTCCGTCTTTACCACCGCTAACCCATGCTTTAATGCCATTAAAATTGATTTGATACCATACGTGACCATTGGCAGCTTGGGTAATTAATTTATTATTATTATCTATTTCTGCCCTAATTAAATTACCTTTTGCGACAAAGTTTGGTGCTTGATTTACATTATCATAGTTAGTTCCAGGACCTTTTCTTACATTAATCGTTGTTGCAGTTACCTCAAGTAAATTTAATAAATCAACAAAGGAGCTATGAACATAACCAGTCTTACCATCAAACTTCACTTGGTACCATGTACTGCTATCTCCAACCACTTGTCCGGTAGTTTCGCCTAATACTTCAACTTTAGAACCTGTTGGGATACTGCCAATTATATTCTTCTCATTAGCAGTAGTTGTCTCGCTACGAAGATTCAGGTTATAATTTCCAGAATTAGTAATGCCAAAAATACCTTGAGGATAAGATATGAGATTTGTTTCTGGTGTACCCTGCCACTCGATACTACCCTTTGGAGCAGTATTTTGTGATACAAATTGTGGTACATCAAATTCCAATACATAGCTTCCTGTCAATTCAGCATACATGTTTGAAATGATACCAGATTGCTTTATGGCCCAGCCAATATCTGATGCGTATTGATGGGATGCATAGTTATTGCTAATTAAGTGTGCTGGATTCCAACGCATTTTAAAAAGTGTGTTTTGGCCATCATGAATGTATCCTTCAGATGCAAAAGCAGCGCCTTCTATAATAGCTGTATCAATATCAAACCATCCATTATCGTATGCCCTTTGAGCACCGCAATCTAGTGGACATTTATCATAGGCACCAATTCCATACATGTTGTAAACTTTTCTAGGGGAAATATCCATTATAATAGGTTTGTCGTTTTCATCTTTTACAATTTCACCCTTTGAATTTCTCTTTGTCCATCTACTTATTCCCGATGCTAAATCTGATTTACCTCTCCCTGTTTCTAAGATTGCATGTGCTATCAAATAAAGTTCATTAATAGAATGTTTATTAGCACCTTTAGCAAATACTGAGGCTTTATTTGTCAATACCCCTGCATTTGTCAGGAATTTTTGATTTATGACATTAATGTCATCGGAATTTAAGCCAACGGATCTTGATAGAACAAGAAATTGGTAGAATTCATTACTATCATTTTTAAAGTTTAATGGATTTGTATAATATTGCACCTGGTTTATAGACGCATCTTGCCAACCTAACCCGCCCGTTAAATCTGTTTGAGGTGAGGCCTTCATCTGTGCATTTACCATTTTATGCAAGTCATACGAATAATTCGTTTGCTTGTAGGTCTTCCAATTTTTGCTTATTAAATTACTGATTGAAACTTTTAAACTAGCTTCTTTTGCAGTCTCTCTGTAATCAGTTCGAATTGTATGCCACCCTTTTGTTAGGTAAACAGATTGCTGACGATTTTCAGTTTTTCCAGTATCTTTCCAATCATCAATCTGTAACTGGCCATCAACGTATATTCGAACTCCTCCATTTGCGTGAGATTCGATATTATAAACACCTGTTTCATTTGTATAAAACTTTCGTTGGTATGTAGCTGAAAATGCTACATTAGGTGGTATTCCAGGGGCTGGTGACTTTATGTCTCCCCAATCATAGTTAAGCTCAGGTATTTGTGGGCTATATCCTACCAATATACCTTTTCCTGTTAGATTATGTGAAGGGTAAACTACCCCGTACCAACGATTGTCTCGTAATAAATCATCTAAATTAAATTCAACACTAGCTTCACCTGCTGTTTCTTTAAACTCAATTCTTAAAGTATGAGTTCCCTCTGGTAAAAAGAGAGCATGTTGGCGATTTTCTCGTTTACCAGTGTCTTTCCATCCGTCAATTTTAAGCTCACCGTTAACGTATAATCGTATGCCACCATTGGCTTTAGTAATTAAATTATATAAGCCAGCATCGTTAATCTTAATGTTCTTTTGATAAATAGCCGAGAAAGTTCTGTTAGGTGGTATTCCTGGGGCAGGTGATTTCACATCTCCCCAATCAAAATTGAGATTAGGAATTTGTGGATCCCAACCAACTAAAGTTCCTTTACCTGTAAAATTATCCGTAGGGTATACTACACCATACCAACGATTATCTCTTAATAAATCATCTAAGGAAAAATTTAAACTAGCATTTCCGGTAGTATTCTTATACTCAATTCTAATAGTATGCCACCCTTTAGTAAGATAGATAGGTTGTTGGCGATTTTCATACTTACCTCTATCATTCCAGTCATTGATTTGTAGTTCTCCATCCAGATAAAGGCGAACCCCGCCGTTAGATTTTGTAATTAAATTATATCCACCAGTTTCTCCGATATAAATATTCCTTTGATATATAGCGGAAAATTTACTGTTAGGGCTTATCTCAGGTGCAGGTGTTTTTCCATTAGTCCAATCAAAATTAAGCTCAGGTATTTGCGGGTTCCAACCAACTAACATACCTTTTCCTGAAAAATCATCTGTTGGATAGACAATACCATACCAACGATTATCTCTTAATAAATCATCCAATGAAAATCTTAAACTAGCATTTCCTTGAGATTGTTTATATTCAATTCTAATAGTATGCCAACCTTTAGAAAGTTTTACTGGTTGTTGGCGGTTTTCATTTCTTCCGGTATCATTCCAATCATCGATATAAAGTGATCCATCGACAAAAACTCTAATCCCACCGTTTGCTTGAGTAATCAGGTTGTATCCACCTTCGTTATCTATAAAAATCTTTCTTTGATAGATAGCTGAAAAAGGTGTTTGTGATTTATTATTTCCCCAATCAAAATTCAAATTTGGGATTTGTGGGTTATATCCTACTAATCTACCTTTACCAGAAAGGTCTTCAGATGGAAATTCAATACCATACCACCTATTGGTTCTTAGTAAATCGTCAAGAGAAAAGTTTAAATTAGCTTCTTCTGCAGTTTCCTTGAATTCTACTCTGATAGTGTGGGTGCCCTCAGTTAAATAAACTGATTGTTGTCTATTTTCTGTTTTTCCTGTGTCGCTCCAACCATCAATATGTAGAATCCCATCAACATATACCCTTACGCCCCCATTAGCATGAGTAATTAAGTTATATGCACCTGAATCCTTAATATGAATTTTTCGTTGGTATATTGCGGAAAATGCTGTGTTAGGAGGAATGCCTGGTGCTGGTGACTTTACATCACCCCAGTCAAAATTCAAAGTAGGAATCTGAGGGCTGTATCCCACTAGTGTTCCTTTCCCAGAAAAATTAACTGTTGGATAGACTACTCCATACCACCGATTATCACGCAATAAATCATCTAGTTGAAACTTAATACTTGCCTCACCAGCAGTTTCCTTAAATTCTACTCTGATAGTATGAAGTCCCTTGGAAAGAAAGACTGGTTGCTGACGATTCTCCGTTTTTCCAGTATCTTGCCAAGCGTCCAGGTGGAGTTGTCCATTCACATACACCCGTACACCACCATTAGCAATAGTGATTAAATTGTATACCCCGTCCTCCTTAATGTCGAAAACCTTCTGAAACTTGGCTGAAAAAGTAATATTTGGAGGAATTCCAGGCGCAGGAGATTTTATATCTCCCCAATTAAAATCAATATCACTTTCAGTGGTTTTTACGGAAGTTCCATTAAGATTACTATTATATGGATAGTACTCCGCCTCCCATTTTGAATCACTTGCATTTACTTCTAATGAAGTTGTGAGAAAAATTATTGTTACAATAAATAGAAGTAAAGTTACAAGTTTTGATTGTAATTTTAACAAATTATTAAATCCCCCCAATTTCTATGATATATGTTCTATTATGTAATATAATGTAGAAAAAGTTAAGCTTTTTATATGAAGTTCTTTTTAAGAATATTAATTGTAACTATGCTGGATAATACCTATTACAAAGTGCACTCATATTCACGTTTACCTAATTTAGTAGGTAATGCTTTTGTGAAGATTGTAGTAATATTATTCATTGGAGGACTGAAATTATGAAGAAAATTAAGAAAGCCATTATTCCAGCTGCTGGTTTGGGAACAAGATTTTTACCAGCAACTAAAGCAATGCCTAAAGAGATGCTGCCAATTGTTGATACACCTACTATTCAATATATTGTTGAAGAAGCCATTGAGTCCGGTATTGAGGATATCATTATAGTAACTGGTAAAGGAAAACGTGCGATAGAGGATCATTTTGATATCGCATTTGAGTTAGAAGAGAACTTAATAAGAAATGAAAAGTATGAATTACTAGAACGTGTGAAACAACCGTCGAAAGTGGAATTACATTATATTAGACAAAAGACACCAAAAGGTTTAGGCCATGCGGTATGGTGTGCACGAAAGTTTATTGGCAATGAACCGTTTGCTGTTCTACTAGGTGATGATATTATTGATGCAGAAAAGCCGTGTTTGAAACAACTAATTGAACAGTACGAGCAAACAGGGTCTTCAATAATTGGAGTTCAGGAAGTACCATATAATGAAACAAATCGTTATGGTATTATCGATCCACTTGATAAACAGGGGAGAAGATACCAAGTTAAAACTTTTATAGAAAAGCCTGAAATTGATCAGGCGCCTTCCAATTTGGCAATTATGGGAAGATACATTTTGACTCCAGAAATTATGCAATTATTGGAGAAACAAGGATACGGATCAGGAGGAGAAATCCAATTAACGGATGCTATCGCTAGGCTAAATGAAGTTCAAAATGTTTATGCATATAATTTTGAAGGTGAAAGATATGATGTTGGTGATAAGTTGGGTTTTATAAAGACAACAATTGAAGTTGCACTAAAAAGAGATGACCTAAAAGAAGAGGTACATGAGTATCTACTAGATGTTATGAGTCGTAAATCTTTTTAAGGTTACGAAATATATTAACTATCACTTCGTGAATAGTTATGCAAAGAAGAGGTAAATATGTAATGAAATTTCTCGTAAAGATAATTAAAAAAAGTAATGTAGTCGGTTTATGCTACAAAATTCTTTTTTTAACACTTGGTAAATTACCTAAAAAGAATATAATAATTTTTGAAAGTTTTTTGGGTAAACAATTCAGTGATAACCCCCGAGCAATATATGAATATATACAACACAATACAAATCTAAATTATAGAATGTATTGGAGTGTGGATAGAAGATTTTCAAATAATTTTTATGGACATAATTTAAAACAAATAAATCGACTTTCGGTAAAATGGGTTTATCTAATGGCGAGGGCAAAGTACTGGGTAACAAATAGTAGATTACCCTTATGGATTCCTAAATCTAATCAAACTATTTATTTGCAAACATGGCATGGTACACCATTGAAAAAACTAGGTGTTGATATTGAGGATATTAAGATGCCTGGTACTAATACGCACAATTACAAAAAAAACTTTTTGTACGAAGCCTCAAAATGGGATTACCTAGTGTCGCCTAATGCTTATTCAACTGAAATATTTAAACGGGCATTCGGATTTAATAAAACTATGGTTGAATCAGGTTACCCACGAAATGACTTTTTAATAAACAATAACAATAAGGAAACCATTGATTTAATAAAAAGAAAAAATAACTTGCCATTAGATAAGAAGATAATATTATATGCACCTACTTGGAGGGATAACCAGTTCCATTCGGTCGGGAGGTACAAGTTTGATTTGCAAATGGACCTTGATAAATTCAGGAGCGAATTAGGTGATAACTATATATTATTATTAAGGTTACATTATCTAGTGGCAGAAAATCTTGACTTGTCTAAGTTTGAAGGTTTCGTATATGACTTTTCTCAACATGAAGATATAAGAGAACTATATTTAATTTCAGATTTATTAATCACAGACTACTCATCAGTTTTCTTTGATTATGCTAATTTGAAAAGACCGATGCTTTTCTATGTATATGATATAGAAGATTACCGGGACAACCTTCGAGGTTTTTATTTTGAATTTGAGCGGGAGGCTCCTGGACCATTGCTCAAAACAACTCAAGGCCTTATTGAACAAATAAAGTCTATAGATAGTAATGAATATTCCTATACTAACGGTGTTAAATCATTTTATAATAAGTTCTGCTATCTCGAAGATGGTTCAGCTAGTAAACGAGTTGTAGAAAAAGTTTTTAATGCATGAAATAAAAAACTCAGGTTTATCCTCCATGCCCTAAAATAATTGTTTTTCACATATGCTATTTGTATAATTTAAGGACGTGTTTCAGGGATAAGGGAATTTTTAATTGAAAGGAAAAACCTATGAAATCGGCTATCAAAGTTATTAGTGAACAAATTAAACATTTTTATTTAATACGAAGACTGTCATTATATGAATTAAAAGGAAAAAATAAAAGTAACTATTTGGGGATGTCATGGGAAGTTATTAATCCTTTAATTCAAATTCTTATTTATTGGTTTGTTTTTGGGTCTATTAGACAACGGACTAATGTAGAACTATCAGATGGTTCAGAAGTCTTGTTTATATATTGGTTAATCGCGGGTTTTATTTTATGGAACTTCTTTTATCAATCTACTATACAAGGATCAAAATCTATATATTCGAGATTGTTGATGTTATCTAAAATGAACTTTCCAATGAGTGTGATACCTAATATTGTGATATTCTCACAACTATATATACATCTAGTTATGCTAGGAATCATGATATTAATTTTTATTATTGCGGGTATATATCCAACTGTATACTTCTTGCAATTATTTTATTTTGTTTTCGCATCTCTTTGTTTAATATTTGCTATTTCATTAATTACCTCTACCTTATCAACTATTATTAGAGATGTTCATATGTTTTTAAATGCAACTTTAAGAATGTTATTATATTTGTCACCAATATTATGGCAAATAACAATATTAAATGATCCCTTGCCAACTATTTTAAAGCTCAACCCTCTATATTACTTAATAGAAGGATACCGAGCTGCTCTTTTTGGTACAGAGTGGTATTTTATTACTAATTGGGAATACACACTTTACTTTTGGGGATGTGTTGTTCTGTTGTTTCTATTTGGTTCATTAATACATATCAAATTTAGAAGACATTTTATAGACTACTTATAATGGTTGTGATTATGATGGAAAAAGCAATTGTTGCTAAGAATATTACAAAGAAATACAAATTATACAATGGAACCAAGGAGCGCATATTAGACCTAATTACGCCTAAAAGTTATGGAGAGGACTTTTATGCATTGGCGGACGTAAGCTTTGAGGCGGATAAGGGTGACGTTGTTGGTTTTATCGGGATAAATGGATCAGGTAAATCAACACTTTCTAATATTATTGCTGGGATAGTTCCTGAAACATCTGGTTCAGTTAATGTAAATGGTCAAGCATCATTAATTGCAGTTTCATCGGGATTGAAAAATGATTTGACTGGTAGAGATAATATTGAGCTAAAACTTTTAATGTTAGGTTTTAGTAAGGAAGAAATTAAAACATTAGAGCCAGGTATTATTGAGTTCTCGGAATTAGATAAATTTATTGATCAGCCTGTTAAGTCATATTCAAGTGGGATGAAATCAAGACTGGGTTTTGCAATTTCAGTAAATGTGGATCCTGATATTTTAATTATTGATGAGGCTTTATCTGTAGGTGATAAGGCCTTTGCTGAAAAAAGTTTAGCAAAGATGAAAGAGTTCAAAGCAAAAGGTAAGACAATGATATTTGTAAGCCATTCTATAGGTCAAATGAAGCAGTTTTGTGAAAAAGTTCTATGGTTAGAGTATGGAATGGTTAAGGATTATGGTAATGTAGAAGATGTAATACCAAAGTATGAGGGATTTTTGAAACAGTATCAGAAAATGTCGAATGAAGAAAAGAAGCAGTATAAAGAATCAGCGTTACTACGCCAACGCAGTTTATTAGGTGAATAACTTTACTAGGTACTTTTGTGCAGTTCTATTATCCTGTTTTAATCCGTTTTTAGCTTGTTAAGTGGAGGAAATATTCATGGGGAAAATTGCTATT
Organism: Paenibacillus bovis; assembly: GCA_007679095.1. Taxonomy (GTDB): domain Bacteria; phylum Bacillota; class Bacilli; order Bacillales; family Bacillaceae_C; genus Lederbergia; species Lederbergia graminis. The sequence goes on along the minus strand of VEFU01000005.1, from coordinate 40,752 downwards.
ATTATGCCTGTATTTAACTCAGAAAAATTTTTGAATGAAGCTATAGAAAGTCTAGTTAATCAAACCCATAATTTTGAAGCTAACCTTGAGTTAGTTTTAATTAATGATGGTAGTACTGACAAAAGTGGTGAAATATGTGAGTATTACAAAAGGCGATACCCCAATAATATAAAACTCAAACATACAAGAAATCTAGGCCCAGCATCTGCTCGAAACCTGGGCCTAAAGATGATAGGACAGGATATTACATATGTGGGTTTTCTAGATGCAGACGATAAACTAGAAAATAATGCAATAGCAGCTGTTAGTGATTTCTTTAACAATCATACTGTTAATATTGCGGTACTACCAATAATATATTTTAATTCTAGTGGAAATTTATCAAAACATAAGCTTAACTACAGATTTAATGAAGGTAGTAGAGTAATTAATATACTTAATGAATATAATGCAATCCACTTCTATGCTGGTGGCGTTTTTATTTCTAGTAAAATAATAAAAGAAAAACTGTTTGAATTTGATGAAAATTTACATTTCTGGGAGGATGCTCTATCAATAAATAAATTTCTACTAAAGAATAAAGAATACGGTGTTATAGCAGAAGCTCATTATTATTACCGCAGAGAGAAAGTAAATAGTCAATCCCTCGTTGATATTTCATGGCAAAGAAAAGATCGATATAAGTTCCTAGTTGAGAACGGATATTTTAGTTTAATTAAAAAATCAATCGACTTATATAGTGAAGTAATTCCATATATTCAATATCTTATCGCATACCATATAAGACTGTTTCTACTTCCTAAAAATTCAAATAGCATGATGAAGGTGCTTTCTGAAAAAGAAAGAGAAGACTTTATACAATCTGTGCTAAATGTTTTAAAGTACATAAATGAGAAGTATATATTTGAACAACCAACAAAGCATTACTTTAAGGAATTCTTGATATCACTTAAGAAAAAAGGATGGCCATTACAATATCTAAACATTGATACAGATTTAAGTGGTGAATCCATAATAGTAAAGAAGAAAACTTTTATCTTTATAGGAATAATATTAGAAGGTTATTATGATTCGGAAAAATACAATATGACAAGTAAAGACCGTATATGTATTCAGTCCAATGGAAAACATATAGAGTGTAAAAAAAGAAGCGTCGATAAAGATATTATTATTTGGGGAGAAAAGGTGCGTGGTTTTGAACATTCTGGATTTCGAGCCTATGTACCATTTTACCATTTGAATCTAGACTTTTACCTGAAAAAAGATGAGAAAATGTATTACTTAACCTCAATAAATTACTATAAAAGATTTAAAAGTAAATTAAGATCTTTATTTTTTTCTAGTAAATAATAACTTGTAAGATAGATTTTTTTTTAGGGGGCAATTAAAAATTGGAACAAGAAAATAACTTTTTGTTTTCCATAATAATGGGAATTTATAATGTAGAAAGCTTTCTTGAGGAATCGATACAAAGTGTACTTGAGCAATCATTAAATTTTGAAAAGCATGTACAGCTAATTTTAATAAATGACGGTAGTACAGACTCTTCATCTACAATTTGTAAGAAATATTATAACTTATATCCTAATAATATAATATATCATGAAAAGGAAAATGGGGGTATAAGTACTGCGAGAAATATAGGGTTAAACTACGCAAAAGGTAAATATGTTAATTTCTTAGACCCAGATGACAAACTAAGCTCTAACACCTTGTATAACGTTTATCGTTTTTTTGAAAACCACGAGGAGGAGATAGACGTAGTATCTATTCCACTAGTCTATTTCGATGAAAAGACGGGAGACCATCCTCTGAATTTTAAGTATAAACAAGGAAATAGAATAGTTGATGTTGATAAGGAATATAATTATGTTCAATTATCTAGTTCAAGCTCATTTATTAAAAATGAAGCATTAAAAAACGTGTACTTTGATGAAAATTTATTTTATGGAGAAGACGCAGAACTGCTCACTAAAATAATTTCAAGAAAGTTTAAATACGGATTATTAAATAACTGTATGTATTTATATCGTCAAAGACTAGATGCAAGTTCTAAAACACAAAATGTAAATCGTGAAAAATCTTGGTATATCGAAAGTATACAAAATTTTACGATGAAAATAATCAATGAGGCAATTGAAGTTTACGAATCAGTTCCGAAATATATTCAAAGTGTTGTTTTTTATGATTTAAAACAACGATTATTAGCAAAAAATGCAACTGATATATTAGATGAGAATGAGTTATTAAATTATAAAAAGGAAGTTATGAATGTCCTTTCCTTTATTGATGCCGACGTCATACTAAGCCACCGGTTTATGACTATACATGATAAAATATATGCCTTATGTTTAAAATACAATAAAACAAAAAGCGAATTATTAGAAAAACTATATTTAAGAGATAATTTATTAATTTATGCATGTGGAAAAGTTGTTGATAACATTGAAAACCAAAGAGTAATGATAAATTTAATGCAGTTAAAAGGATCTACCTTGATTATGGAAGGTATACTTGGTGGAGTTCTAGATAAGGAACAAAGTTCAGTTGTGGTTGAGTACGATGGAAAAGAATATACTTGTGAAAGTACAGAAACAAGGATGCTCGATAAGAAAAACCTAGGAGACATTACGAAGTCATACTATGGCTTTAGAGTAGAAATTGAACTAAATTCAAATAAGAACTCCAACAATATAAATTTTTACTTTGCAGATGAGAATTTAAGGATATTACTAACTCCAGTATTTCCTAGGTTTACCTCAAGATTAAATGATAAATTTGACAACAGTTATTATAAAGGCGATTTATTTATAATAAAAAGAGAAAAGAAATCTCTTTTAGTAAGCAGAAATACTGAAAGTTTAAGAAGGCATTATGAAAAAATGTATCAAAATGAGTTATTAAAAAAAGGATTTGATTCTGTTGTAAGAAATCGTAAATATTTCCATTTAGTGTATCCTTTTTATAAAAATAAGAGGATTTGGTTGTTTATTGATAGACCAGAAAGAGCAGATGACAATGCTGAACATTTATTTAGATATGCATCTAAGGCAGATGATAAGGTTCAGAAATATTATGTTTTAAATAGAAATTCTCCAGATTTTGAAAGAATGAAACAATATGGTAATGTTGTTGAGTTTGGAAGTAATCAACATAAAATATTGTATCTTTTTGCAGAAAAAATAATTTCATCACACTGTGCTAAATGGGTACGTGAACCTTTCCCAGGTATTCAATTCTATAGGGATTTGGTGAAATATCAATTTATCTTCTTACAACACGGAATAACAAAAGACGATGTTTCAGATCAACTTAGCAAGCATCACCAAAGAATTAATTTATTTATTACTGCATCTGAGATGGAGTATGATTCAATTGTAAATGGTAAATATGGGTATTATAAGGATGAAGTTGCATTAACCGGTTTCCCTAGGTTTGATAATTTGATTAATCAGGATAAAAAGCAAATTGTTATAATGCCCACATGGAATAAAGATTTAGTACTACCACTAAATAGGAAAACATTTAAACGAGACTACAATCCTGCATTTAAGGAAAGTAGCTATTATAAGTACTTTAATAAGTTGATTAACGATGAAAGAATTTTGAAGAAAGCAAATGAAAAAAATTACAAACTATTATTTCTTCCACATTCTGAAATGAAACAACAATTATCTGATTGGGTGATAAATGATCAAGTTGATTTAATTAATGGCAATATAAGCTATCAAAAGGTTTTTAATGAATCAAGTCTTTTAATAACAGATTACTCATCTGTTGTATTTGACTTTGCATATGAAAAGAAACCAGTTATTTATTTCCAATTTGAGAAAAATCACTATCAAACGGGTTATTTTGATTATCATTTACATGGATTTGGTGATGTTTTCAATGAATATGAGAGTTTGGTAAATAAAATTTTATATTACCTTGATACTGATTGTACAATGGAAGAGAAATACAAAAAAAGAGTAGATCAATTTTATGCATATACTGACAATAATAACTGTAAAAGAGTTTACGATCGAATTAATCAAATGGATAGATAAAGGCTAATTATCTACTACTTTTATAATTGGATTTTGAAATTCAATTAATAATAAACAGACTAACCTAAGATGTGGAAATTAGGTTAGTCTGTTTTAATTTATAAAATTTTTATAGGTTTTCGACAAGGTTCTGTAAATCCTCTATTGTATAAAATATATGTCGTACAATCTCCTAGTGACATCATCTATTATAAATAGTATAATAAACTATACTATAATTTTCTGAATTTTGACCGAAGGAGGGTCATAATGTCTAAGTTTAGTTTTATATTACTTTCCGGCGGTGTAGGTAAGCGGATGCAGTTGAATATGCCGAAGCAGTTTCTGTTGTTAGCCGGGAAACCAATTTTTATTCATGTGTTGGAAAAGATAGATGGCATCAGTGAGATTAAGGAGATTATTATTCCGTGTCCAGCTGATTTTATTGAGAAAACGCAGGAAGTAATCCGAGACTATGGGTTTTCGACACCAATTCGTTGTGTGGAAGGTGGGGAGACACGCCAGGAATCAGTGTATAAGGGATTACAGGAGGCAGCGTTTGATCAGGTGGTTATCCATGAGGCGGTGAGACCGTTTGTGTCGAGAGAAGAATTTGAAGCGTTACTTGCTGCTCGGAATGAAAGCGTTATCTACGGGCTTGACATTCCTTTTACGGTGTTACAAGGAAAAGACGTTGTCGAAGCGAATTTGCAACGTGATCGGCTTGTGAATGTACAATTGCCACATAAATATAATACGAAGAAGCTTCTTTATGCACATGAGTGCGCACGAGAGGACAAGCTAGAGTTCACAGAGGATGCGAGCCTCTATTTTCATTACTATCAATCTGAGATCACTATTTTACAAGGATCTGAGTATAACATCAAAATTACGAAGCCAATTGATCGCAAAATAGCAGAAGCCATATATAAAGAAACGATTTTAATGGAGGGTTAGGATTGGGGAAAACTTGTGTAATTACAGGGGCAAGTCGTGGAATTGGAAGAGCAATCGCCATATCTTTGAGTGATAGAGAAGACATTACGAACTTTATATTAATTTCGAGAAGCGAGGCTGGGTTACAGGAAACAGCGAGTTTCATGCATCCAGGAAAAAATGTCCAAGCCTATGCACTTGATCTGACAGATTATACAGCAGTCCAAGAATTGATTCAATCGGTTGGCGAGCGCTACGGAACGATTGACATGTTAATCAATGTTGCAGGATATGCGAATCCGAAGTCGTTACTGGAAACGTCGATTGATGATTGGGAAAAAACGTATAGCATTAATGTCCATTCGATTTTTAACATTACGAAAGAAACAGTTAAATGGATGAAGAAAACAGGTGGGCAAATTTTAAATGTTGCCTCGACTGCTGGTAGTTCCGCACGTCCTGGCTGGCTTGCGTATGCATCATCCAAAGCGGCCATCATTAGTATGTCACAAACATTGTCAGAAGAGTTGTCGGAGTACGGTATCCTCGTGTATTGTATTTCTCCAGGTCGTTGTGCAACAGAATTACGAAAAGTGTTAGCACCTGACGAAGATCCGAGTACGATTATGCAGCCAGAGCATGTTGGCGAGGTAGTGAAGCAGCTTTTATCAGAAGATGGCGTATGCTTGGATGGACAAAATATTGTCGTTCGTAAGCAAGTAACGAAAAGACCAGTGAAACAGGTGACAAAGCAAACTTCATAAGAGGCGGTACAAAATGAGTAATGAAATTTTGCAATGGATACAAATTATCCTATTAATCTTAATTTTTATAGCTGTAAGCTCAAACCTAGTGAAAAGAGTGAGATTGCTAGGTAAGCGCACATTTGTCGTAACCATTCACTTTTTATCAAAATTAGTGCCGAAATCGCGCAAGCTCGTCGTGTTTGGCGGTGAAAATGGGTTAGGCTTCCGAGGTAATACGAAGTACATATTTTTGGAAATGGTCAAAAACCCAGATTACCGCTGTGTGTGGATTTCAAAAAATAACCGTGTCATCACGATGCTACGAAAACAAGGGTATGAAGCGTATAAGCACCATTCACTAAAGGGAATCATCTGCCAATTGCGGGCGAAGTTAGTCATTCATTCGCACTCTATTAATGACGATTTCAGTAAAGCATTTGTTGGTGGGGCCATCTCCTATCTTACGTGGCATGGGGTTGGTTTGAAGAAGGTGTGGGGTGCTAATCGAAACACATTCTCTTATAAAATAATCCATGAAAAGAGCTGGGTGAAGCGGTTTTTCGGGATGTTTGTCGTGAAAACAAATCAAGCAAAAACAAACTATGTCGTATCGACTAGTGATGCGGTTAGTTCCTATTATCCGGAGACATTTTTAGTACCGAAGGAAAATGTGTTACAGCTTGGACAAGTTCGTAATGATGTGTTTTTTAAAGACACAGAGGAGGACTTGGAAATTCCTGAGTGGATTCGTAACGAGAAAGTGATTTTGTATATGCCGACACATCGTAATTTCGGGAAGTTAGAGACGGATATTAACCTCGTTTTTGATTTTGCCAAGTTGAATGAGCTATGTGAACGGACGGGTTATAAATTCCTCGTAAAACGGCATATGTATAGCAGTGGCATGGTGCCAAGTATATATGAACACATAATCGATATTAGTGAAGAGACGTATGATCCGCAATTACTATTGAAATATAGTGATATTTTATTAACGGATTACTCTAGCTGCTATACAGATTATTTATTACTAGATCGCCCAGTACTGTTTTATAGCTATGATTTGGATTTGTACTTACGTAAATCAAATGAAATGTATTTCAATTATTTTGACGTAACACCAGGTCCAAAGGTGAACGAATTCAAGGATTTATTAGTAGAATTGGAGCGCGCCATGGAGGACCCAAGCTCATATGCTGAAGATCGCGAGCGCGTATTGAACATCTTCTACTCCAAAGAAAACCAAGAACCTGTACTAAACAAACAACTACAATACATTTACCATCACATTTTAGGTGAACGAGAAGTAGTGGTGGAGGCCGGACGGGACATGGGGTCAGGAACATCGTCCCAGTGACTGGGCGGGACATGGGGTCAGGAACACCGTCCCACATTGAACGGGTTAGGGGCAGTTACTAGTCCCGCTATAGGTTGGGACAAGGAGTCTGCCCCCGTGTCCCACCAACCAAACTGGGACAAGAAAACTGCCCCCATGTCCCAAGAAAACTGACCCCGTGTCCCGAAAACCAACCCCTGTCCCATTCTAAAAAATTTAAGATGAGAGGTAGGTAGTATATGAGGTTTCTCAAGTTAATACCTACTATATTAGTGAAATATGTAATGAGAGCTTTCTATTGGCTGTTTTGTTTGCTGTGGAAAGTGGATGAAAAGAAAGTAACGTTCGCGTCGTATCGAGCAGATAAGTTGAAGGATAATCTGGCTTTTGTGCATGATGCGGTCGTGGAGCGGTACCCGCATTTAAAACGACAGTATTTGTTTAAGAAATTTGATAGTACGATTGCTGGAAAAATAAGCTATATATTTCATATGATCCCGGCTTGCTACCATTTGGCGACATCGCGGTATTTTATTATTGATGATTATTATTTACCTGTCTATGTAATAAAACCGCGGAAAGAGGTAGAAATTATCCAGTTATGGCATAGTGCCGGCGCGCTGAAGAAGTTCGGCCTCAGTACTGTGGGGAAGCCATTTGGTCCAAGCCCGGATTATTTAAAACATGTGCCAATTCACGGCAATTACACAAAGGCATATGTGAGTTCGTCGGAGGTAGTACCATTTTTCGCAGAAGCCTTTAATATGCCGGAGGAGCGCATTTACCCTCTAGGTGTACCACGAACCGATTATTTTTACGAGGGAAAAGTAGCGGAAGAGATTCGGGAGCGCTTTTTAGAGACATATCCAGGTGCTGTTGGGAAAAAGATTTTACTATATGCACCGACATTTCGCGGCAAAAGCCATTATCAGGACGATTTTAAATTACCTTTTGATGCAGGAAAAATAGCTGCTGAATTGCAGGATGAATACACGTTAATCGTTCATTTACATCCGTATATGCAAGGGAATGTGAATCTAGGGACGTTCGGGTACCAAGTGAAGAACGCATTTACGATTGAAGAATTATTAACGATTACGGACTTATTAATTACCGATTATTCTACCGTGTTCTTCGATTATAGCTTGCTCAATCGCCCAATGATTTTCTATCCATATGATTTGGATGACTACAAACGACAACGTGATTTCTACTATGCATATGAGGAAATTATTCCTGGTCCGATTGCAATGGACACAGATGCATTGATTGCACTCATCCGTAATTCCGAAGCAAGCATCGACGAAGTCAGCCACTTCCGAAATCGCTTCTTTGATTATCAGGATGGGAAAGCGACGGAGCGGATTGTGCAGCATATTTTTGAAGGCAAAGAATTTAGGAATGAAGAGTTACAATCAAGTAATAGAGAAATCGGCTAAATAATGCTAAGCTCTGCAAGGAACAATTCTTGCAGAGTTTTTTGCATTTTTTAAGCAATTTATGGTGATAATAAAATGATAATACTTGGGACAAAGTTGTGATCTTCATGTCCCATCATAAGGGTTGATATATGTGGAACTAGTCATTTTTGTAAACTTAACATTACTAGTAATGATTGCTTTTTTTCTGCAGAGTAAACGATTGCATATATTAGAGAATATTTTCTTGTATATGTTGTTAGTATTTTTTTTAACTGGTTATATGGGGATACTTTATGTGAACGTTGGAGCATGGAAGGTTTCCAGTAGTATCGATCTATTTATTATTTTTCGACTATATGAATTCATTATGAGTCCGCTATTATATTTAGCATTTTTTAATCTCTTTGAAAAGATGGGTACAAAAATGAAAAAACTCATCGTGTTCATCGCTTCTGTTGCCATTATTGCCTCGGTTCAGTTTTTATTAGTGAAATGGGAAGTGATTACATTTATGGATTGGCATATAATACTTTCTATGATCACGATCGTCATGATGATACTAGTGATGTATGTGGCGCTTCTTTTATTTAGAAGGGTGCTCAGGAGAGAAGGGATAAGAGAATGATGCCACTACCGCAAAAGTTTGACCAAAATGAATGGTTTATTATCATCTCTCTAGCTGTAGGGGTTGTGACTGTCATCCTTCTACCACGCCGTTTCCCGTTAAGTGTCACGATTCTCATGATGGTTTTTGCAGCAACCGTTGCAAGAACATTGGACCATCTATTAGCGGGGCCAACAGTCGATGTATACAATATTACCGATACAGGGAAATATGATCTGTTTGATTTAATCACCTACACATTGTATGCACCGTTTGCTTATATCTTTGTATACATATTCGATCGCTTTAATATTAAAGGCTATTGGATATTACTGTATTTAGTAATTGCTTCTTTAATAGCGACATTGTATGAATGGTTGTGTGTCCTATTTGACGTATTTAACTACAAAGGCTGGAATATAAAATACTCATATGGATTTTACCTGCTCACACAACCACTTACACTACTATTCTTCCGCTATATAATGGGAAAAGCAGAGGGAAAAAAGGGTTAAGGGACATGGGGTCAGGAAAGTTGTCCCACTTTTCATCATGGTGGTGGGACAAGAAAACTGACCCCATGTCCCTATTTTATTCTCAGTGCAACATTGGAGTACGCTGTATGGCAGAAGTTGAATTCGCGGTTATCGTAAGGGTAGGTCATCTCATTTTTGTTTAATTGGCGAATATTCGTCTTCATATAATCGTTATACCGGACAAAAATCGAATAGTATGCAGGTGGGAGTTCCTTTAATACATCGAAATCGCATTCGAGCACACCTTCTCCTTTTTCATTCACCGTTACTGGTAACACAAAGTCATTGTGTGCGTTCTTCCCGTCACGAAATAATACATCGGTAATTGCTGTTGTTTGTTCCCCGAACACTTGGAAATGGAGGACATACTTACCCGCTTCACAGTAATGTTCTTTAAAGGTAATGTACATTGGTACTGGAATGTATTTATATTTCTCGTCGGAAAAAGGGGTGACATAATAAGGTTGCTCGTTTTGGATGATTACTTCTTTTACTTTTGTTTTTTCATCCCATTCCAACAGCTTTGTCACTGCCCCATACTTTCCTTCCAGAATCAATTCGTATATGGCTTTGTGTAAAGGTTGTAAGAAATTATCCGATATGTCATACGGCAATTTTTTCGTTGTCTTCAACATTTGTTTAATTAAATAGTAGTAGAGCAGTTTTAGTTTCGTATTTTTAAAGTGTGCCGTCGTAAACATCCTTCGCATTAAATCAAACTCAATCATTCTGTTCACAATCATTTTCTCGATTTCAACATCGAGCTCACGTTTTAAAATATAACGGACGATTTGGAAATTATAATTTGTCTTTTGTAAAATATTCGTTTGATTCGTTAAACGCGTTTTTACCGTATCATTCAGCCGATTCGCATAATAAATCGGCTTTTTCGTTGTGGATATTGTTTTACACTGTGTGAGGACATCGATGAAAAATTGCTTATCCTCCGCAAACTTCATCTCAGGAAACTTAATTTGTTGTTCTCGAATAAAACTAGTACGCATCATACGTGCGGTTGGGCCAAGATGGTGAAAAATATGAGGAATCGAGAATGGAGATACACTTCTTCTTTCCTTACAACATTGATGCTCCCCAACAACGGATAAGCCGTTCCCATCAACTTTTAGCGTCCGGCCAACGACATATGGATCTCCAGTTTCTTCTAAAATCTCATACAAAGCCTGTATACCGTTCGGGTCGAGCCAATCATCCGCATCTAAAAACGTGATGTAAGGAGCGCTAGCCAGTTCAATGCCAATATTACGAGGCCTCCCCGGTGACCCCGAATTGCAATCTAAAGAAACGACGATAATATTGTCATACTTAGCGGCATATTCAGAGATGATTTCCTTCGACCGATCTGTCGAGCAATCATCAATGAGAATGTACTCGATTTTATCAAACCCAATCGATTGCTCTATCACCGAATCAATCGATTTTGATAAAAATTTTTCGCCATTGTAAACCGGCGTAATGACCGTTACGGCATACTCTGTTTCTTCAGAGGTAGGCTGCCGAAACACCGTATATGTACTTTTCTTTGCCTTCTTCAACTCCAAAAACTTCAGGATCATCTTCACGTCATTCCTTCACCAAAATCGTCCAATACTACCGCACCTATTATGTATCTTTCATAGGGAAATTATTCAGTGGGTCGTGGGTCGTGGGTCATGGGGTCAGGTCCGTCGTCCCATCATCCGTTTCGGGACAAGGAAGCTGACCCCACGACCCACTTTTTGAATGATTTTTTTGTAATTGGGGATACTTGGTGGTGATTAGTCTAGTTTTTTGAAGGGGTTGTCGGTTGTGAATAGGAAGGTTTTGAAGCGGAGATTGAAGTTTGTGTTGGAGCCAATTGTAAATGTGGTGTTGCGGGATAATCACCGTCGGGTCCAGCAGTATACGCGTTATTATGAAACGCAATCAATCCAGAAGAAGACAATCTTGTATGAAAGTCGTGATGGGAATAGTATGACAGATAGCCCATATGCGATGTTTACATATATGGTAGATCACCCGGATTTTAAGGATTATGTGCATATTTGGTCCATTCAGGACATTGAGAAGCTGAAAAATGTGTTGATGAAATATAACAATTATCCTAATGTGATTTTTGTTCAGCGCAATTCGAAACAGTACCTCAAATACTTGGCATCGTGCCAATATGTCATCAATAATTCCACATTCCAATCCTTTTATATCCCGAAAGAGGGACAAACCTATATCAACACGTGGCATGGGACTCCACTGAAGAGGATGGGGTTCGACATTCCGGGCAATCCATCTGGAGTGCAAAATGTGCTGCGTAATTTCCTATGTACCGATTTTCTGTTGAGTCCGAATGCTCACACGACAAAAATGTATACAGATAGCTATAAATTAGATGGATTATATAAAGGTGAAATCATCGAAGAGGGTTACCCAAGGATTGATTTAACGCTTAATACGGACCGCGACATGATGATAGACGAGTTGAAGCGATACGGTGTGAAAATGAATCGTGTAAAAGCGAATATTTTATACGCTCCGACGTGGAAAGGGACGAATGTAAGGCGAGTAAATAATGATTTGCAACAAATTATTGCCGATATGAGCTATTTGGAGCAAGAAATCGGAGAACAGTACAATTTGTTTGTAAAAGTTCATCCATTTTTATACAAGGAAGCGGAGAAAAATCCGGAAATAAACAAGTGGCTCATCCCTGATTATATTGATACGAATGAGTTACTTGCCGCAGTTGACCTGCTAATTACCGATTATTCTAGTATATTCTTTGATTTTCTCGTCACCAATAAACCAATTCTTTTCTACACTTGGGATCTTGATGTGTACAGTAGCCAGCGCGGTCAATACTTTGCTAACAGTGAGCTACCAGGTCCGTTATTATTCAACGCCCAAGAACTCGTTGCGGCAATTCGCGACCTGAAAACTGTTCAGGAGAATTACCAGGAAAAATATGAAACGATGAAACGCAATATCACGAACTATGAAGATGGAAAAGTGACGGAACGAATCGTCCAGTATATCTTTCGGGACAAGGGTTCAGCTTCCTCGTCCCAATCCAATCTGGGACAAGGAACCCGTCCCCCTGTCCCACTGAACATCATCAAGAATTTGGATGCTAAAAAGCAGAAAATGCTTATTTACCCTGGAGGAATGCGTAATAACGGCATTACCGCTTCCTTTATCAATTTGTCCAATAACCTTGATTATGACAAATATGATGTTACGTGTTTTCTGCCGACGTCGAATTCTGCTGAAGTGTTGAATAATATCGCCAAAATTAATAAAAATGTACGTCTCGTTTTTAAAGGTGGTCTCCCTGCGTACCTTTTCTTTGAGCAATACAAAGATAAATTCATTCATAATCGCGGAAAAAACGGCAAATTAGGGGAGCGCTTGTATCCAGACGAAGCTTTTGCCCGCGAACATAAACGTCTGTTTGGAAAAACGAGCTTCGATTATGTGGTTGATTTTAGTGGCTATAGCCTATACTGGGCGAAGCTGCTTCTTGCAGCAGATGCGAAACAGAAAATTTGCTACTTACACAGTGATATGAAGGCGGATAGCGAAAGGCTTGTCGATGGGAGAAGACCGCATCGCATCAATTTACGTGGATTGTTCTCCGTGTACGACCAGTTTGATAGGCTTGTCAGTGTTTCGGAGGGAGCGATGGCCGTCAACAAGCAAAACCTTGCAGAGTACGCGGCCGAGCATAAGTTTGACTATGTGCTTAATTCGATAGATCCGAGTAAGATTTTAGATGGGGATACGACATCCATTTCTAGCGAAGAGGAAATGGTTAGCGACTATAAGGCAAGGGCATTGTTGAAAAATTCGCAAGCAGTTTGGAATACACTCCCACTGAATGAAGAGGCACGCTCTTTTCAGTTAGGAGCGGATTACAACAATGCTGAAATATTTATTACGAGAAAAGCGGTTGTTGATGAGAAAACGTATTATAAGTTTAGCCATCAAAACCGCGTCATTGGCTGGATCGAGGCAAACGGAATAGAGTTTTTACCTGATAAAATAATTGCCGAGGACACTATCGATAAAATCGGCACGGTCAAAGCAGGCAGCTGTATTTGGTCACGACCGTTTAAACTGCCTGCTTGTGAAAAAGTGTGTAGTAGCGCGGATTATAAAGGTGTTATTGTCGATGTTGATAAGGAAGTGGAGACGGGGCGTGGTATTTCCTATCGCATTGCCGTGAATGGAACGGTGATAGGTTGGATTGAAGCTTCTGGATTAACATTAAATGAAGCATATACGATCCATCCGGGGCTAAGTAAAGTGGAACGAGCCCGTGTCGACATGAAACGTAAAGTACTGAAAGCTAGGAACTTTATAGAAAATCGAGAATTATTACAGAAGCGCGAAGAACGGCCACTAGGTGTCGTAAAAATTATGAATCCTGTTTTTGTAAAAGTATCGAAATCAGGAGACTACAATATTTGGAACCAAGTCCCTGCCAATGAGGACGCAATTATCGTCGCACCTTCAGCAGCATTTGCTGGTGATACCGTCACAATTAGAGCGGGCGTTAAAACACGAGGCGGATTCTACTATTTATTTTATAAAAACAACCAGAAAATCGGCTGGATGAATGCAACTGCTTTTGAATCTGTGAAAAAGTATCGCTTGAAACGAGAGGAGCGGGCACAGGAAGTACCTGAGCCAAATCCAGATGAGCTTAACTTCGTGCATATGGGCAGGCTTTCACCTGAAAAAGGGCAAGACAACTTAATTCAGGCATTCGCAAACTTTCATCATCAGCATAAAGCGAGCAAGCTGTTCATCATGGGCGACGGGCCATTACGCCGGCAACTGGAGGACTTAGTAAAAGAATTAGGCGTCGAAGATTCCGTTTTCTTATTAGGACAAGTGGAAAATCCATTCGTCCTAATGAAAAAATGCGACTGCTTCGTCCTATCATCCCATTACGAAGGACAACCAATGGTACTGCTTGAAGCGATGACACTCGGCATGAACATCATCGCCACCGACATCGTCGCCAACCGTACCGTCCTCGAAAACGGCAAATACGGACTACTCGTCGAAAACAGCATCACCGGCCTCGAACAAGGCATGCAAACTATGCTCAAAAAAGAAGAACGCCACACACCAGCCGAATTCAACTACAAATACTACAACGAAATGGCCATGGAGTCGTTCTATAATAAATTTGAAGAGTAGGTAACTGGATATGGAAACAAGCGGAACTCTGGATGAGTTCCGCTTGTTGTGTTTGAGAGTGGGTGGGACAAGGGGTCATGGGACAAGGGGTCAGGTTCGTCGTCCCGATATTGGTATGCAGTGGGACGAGGGGGCAGCTTCCTTGTCCCACTTTTGGTGTTTACTAGCGGAGGATGATGGTTTACTGGCGGTTAGGGGGAGTTTACAATCCGTTGCGATGATTTTACTGGCGGTTCCGTTGACTTTACTGTCCGTTGAGTAGAGTTTACTGTCCGTTGGATTGAGATAACTGTCCGTTGAGTAGAGTTTACTAGCCGTTGAGTAGAGTTTACTAGCCGTTGAGTTGTATTTACTATCCGTTAGGTTGAGAATACTGGCCATTGGGTAGAGTTTACTGGCCGATGTGTTGATTACTGTCCGTTGCGTAGAGTTTACTAGTCGTTGAGTTGAGAATACTGGCCATTGGGTAGAGTTTACTGGCCGTAGTGTTGATTACTCCATTGAGTTGAGTTTACTGTCCGTCATGGTTGATTTACTAGCCGTTGAGTTGAGAGTACTGTCCATCATGCCTGATTTACTAGCTATTATCATCGGATTACTGTCCGTCGTTGTGAATTACTGTCCATGGTACTAATTAAACTAGCGATCGGATGTACTTTACTGTCTATTAATCCAAGTCCAAGGATGAAGATGCAAATAAACCAGCTCGAGCATCGAAAACAGCATCCCCAGCGACGAATAAGAGCTACTCAGCATCCAAAACAGCCACCTGAGCGACCAAAAGAACAGCCCCAGCATACAATAGGTGCTCCCTATTAGTTGATATCTCCATCTGATGAGTTCAACCTCACTTCTAAACACCACACTTCATGCATATATATATACCTCGACCAAGCTTAGGAGGTAGTGTGTATGCCGATTCTTGTTACGGGTGGTGCGGGGTATATTGGGAGTCATACGTGTGTGGAGTTGCTGAAGACAGGAGCGGAGGTTATCATTCTCGATAATTTTGCGAACAGTAAAGCGGTGCTTCTGGAACGACTCCAACAAATAACTGGCCAGCAAATCCCGCATTATCAAGTTAATCTAATAGATAAAACAGAAATTGATCGAGTTTTTACCGAAAATAAGATTGAAGCTGTTATTCATCTTGCCGGTTTGAAAGCGGTGGGGGAGTCGGTAGCGAAACCTCTTCATTACTATCATCACAACTTGGTGAGCACAATTAATCTTTGTGAGGTTATGAGCAATCACAATGTGAAAAATCTCGTGTTCAGTTCATCTGCAACGGTTTATGGAACTCCTGATGAAGTCCCGATTCCGGAAACGGCTCGGCTACAAGCTACAAATCCATATGGTCGCACGAAGTTAATGATTGAGGAAATTCTTCGCGATTTGTATGTCGCAGATCCTGAGTGGAGTATTTCTTTACTGCGTTATTTTAACCCAATTGGTGCTCATGAAAGTGGTCTTATTGGCGAGGATCCAACTGGTATTCCGAATAATTTAATGCCATATATTACACAAGTTGCGGTTGGAAAAAGGCGAGAGCTGCAAGTGTTTGGGAATGATTATCCAACGAAGGATGGCACTGGTGTCCGCGATTATATACATGTGGTAGATTTGGCAAAGGGGCATGTTGCGGCTTTGGAAAAAGTGATGCACTCCACTGGAATCGATGCCTATAACCTCGGAACAGGTCATGGCTACAGTGTCTTAGAGCTAGTTACAGCTTTTGAAAAAGCCTCTGGTGTAAAAATCCCGTACAAAATCGTCGAGCGCCGTCCTGGGGACATCGCCACCTGCTATGCAGATGTGGAAAAAGCACGCACATATCTCAACTGGCAAGCAGAAAAAGGCATAGAGGAGATGTGCAAAGATGCATGGCGCTGGCAACGAAACAATCCGGATGGATATCGGTAATTTTACATCGAGATATCTGGAAAGACCCCCTTGAAATCTCTATTTATATCGCAATCTTCCCACCAGGACAGAAGCTTTCTACGAATTCGTGGAAGCTGAAAAACGTGCCATGTGTGGGATTTTTCGTGATGTAACTTGTTTCTTCGTAAAATTTGAACAGGATGCTTTTTACGTATGCCTGGCTTGCAGAAAGCATATCCACATTTGTATCTCCTACCATAATCACTTGCTCGGATAGCACATTTAACTTGTTAATGGCTTGAAAAATTGGGATGGGAGATGGTTTTACTTCCATGACATCATTTCTCGTCACAATAACATCAAACATATCTTCCATGTTGTGGACTTTTAAAGAAAGCATGACTAAATCTCTCAGTTGATTAGATACAATGCCAAAACGGATGCCCTGATTTCTTAAAATAGCCAAGCCTTCTTTTACATAAGGAAATAGTTGATGATGATGGTACGTTAAACTTTTTTCATTGATAAAAAAGTTCCAAGCATCTTCTAAGCTACAATCCATTCTCGCGAAAATACTGGAAAAGTCAGTACCGTAATGTTGTTGAACATCTGAAAATGGGATCGTATCAGCCTCAAAATGCTGAATGGTTCGGTATGCGGCATATACAAGGCCATCGCGGCTATCGAGCAAAGTTCCATCAAAATCAAACAAAATCGTGTTTACCGTTGAAATTGTCAAAGTCAGTTCCTCCTTTTCATTGCTTATTACCAATATAGTCAGGCTTTTTTAAGAACTCCTTAACAATTTGTTAAGCTTTTATTATACTTTTGTATTTGCTACGAACATACCTCCTAATCAAACGTTTGTTTAAGCGAAATCCGTACAATATGGCGATTTTTGTCACAATCTAAATTTGATTTTCCTAATGTAATCGCATACTATTGTGGTACGAAATTTCACCTTATCGGGAGTGAGATCAGGATGAAGGAGCAATGGATGCAAGTATTGAATTTACTGGAAAGCCGCATTTCAAAAGAAACCTTTTATGTATGGATAAAAGGGACAAGTGCTCATGTTGAAGATAACAACTGGACAATTGTTGTCACAAATGAATTTGCTCGAGTTTTACTAGAAGAAAATTACGTAGAACTGATCAAGGAAGCAATCTTTGAGATTACGAATGAGCGGCCGAATATTACCATCAAGACAGAAAAAACTTCTACTCTTAACACGATTATTCAGCTAATCGATACATTATCTACTGCCGATAGAGAACATCTTTTTTCCCTTTTAAAACAGCGCTACACGAATGAACCCCTAAGAATCCCTCTACAAATACACTACACCTTTGATGATTTTACAGAAAAAGAAGGAAATATCATTGCTTTGCAAGCAGCGAAAACGATCGCTAATTCGCTTTGTAATGCCTATAATCCACTACACATTTACGGTGAATCCGGTGTGGGAAAGACGCACTTGCTCCATGCAATTGGAAATGAAGTACTGGCAAAAGATGCGTCCAAAAATGTCATCTATACAACCGCAGAGCAATTTTCTAATCATTATTTGGACAGCGTCCGTAAAAATCAATTAGACCAATTCCAAGCATATTATGCTAGTGCCGATTTGCTCCTATTTGATGATATCCAAGATCTAGATGGAAAAGACGATGCTCAGGAACTGTTTCTGCGCATTTTTAAACAGCTCCTGGAAAATTCGAAGCAAATTGTCATCGCGAGCAAACAGAATCTAGATCAAGTAGTGAACATCAGCGACACCTTGCGCACGCGCTTCAAAAGAGGACTTGCCGTCGATATAACAGCGAGTGAAACGCAAGACGCCCGCATCGACCTCCAACAAGTCGAAAAAATGGAAAAAGACCTGAAAAAGCTTAAGGAACGCATCCTGGAATTCGAATCCCGGACGAAGGGGATGAAGTAAATAGAACACTTGTTCTGTTTGAAGGTTATTGATATAATATAAAAAGTAGAACATCCTTGATTCTTCATCAATTTGGATATGGAGGATGTATGGATATGTCGATGTTGTTAATCCGAGAAGAAACCTCTAAGTATATACGCCATGACCAGCTATTCAAACAATTAATTCATACTTTTTTTGATGAGTTTTTGGAAGTGTTTTTTCCAGAGGTACATGCTGATATTGATTTCAATTCAATAACTCCATTGTCAGAAGAGGTTTTTACCGATCTAATTGAAGGGGAAAGTCGTAGAGCAGATATTGTAATTGAAGCAAAACTTAAGGGCAGAGAGACACTGATTATAATTCATGTCGAACCGCAAAGTTATGTCCAATCTAACTTTCATGAACGTATGTATCAATATTTTAGTCTTCTATACAATAAGTATAGGAAACCAATTTTGCCAATCGCAATATTTAGCTATGAAGAATATCACCATGAGCCTAATGAATTCACAATATCTTTTCCTTTTTTTCAAGTGCTGACTTTTCGATTTCTAAAGTTAGAATTAAAAAAAATAAATTGGCGTGATTATATTCAGTCAAACAACCCAGTTGCAGCGGCATTACTTTGTAAAATGGGATATACTGAAAGGGAAAGAGTACACGTGAAAAAAGAGTTTTTGCGGATGCTGCTGAAGATGGAAATAGATCCTGCAAAAGCAGAGTTAATTAATGGTTTTTTTGATACTTATTTAAAATTAACAGAAAGCGAGGAAGAAGAACTTATGAGTTATACAAAGGAATTTACTCAAGAGGAGTTAGATTTCATTGAAAGTTTACCGAACTCGTGGAAGGAAAGAGGATGGAGAGAAGGTCGTCAAGAAGGAATACAGGAAGGAATACAAAAGGGAATACAAAAGGGAATAGAAAAAGGAGTGCAAAAAGGAGTGCAAAAAACAACAAAAAAAATTGCACTAAAATTATTAAAAGAAGGATTACCTTTTGATAAAGTTGCACAATTAACAGACTTAAACGTTAACGAAGTTGTGGAATTAAGCAAACTTTATAAGTAAATGCCTCATATTAACAAAAAGCGAGGGAAAACTGATGAGCTACAAAAAGGAATTCACTCAGGAAGAGTTAGATTTCATTGGAAGTTTACCGAACTCGTGGATGGACAGAGGGAGAAAAGAAGGCTATCGAAAAGCTCAAATCAATATCGCCACCAAGATGTTAGATTTCGGATTACCTAATGATATTATTGCCAGGTTATCTGAACTTGACATAAGTGTAGTAAAAGAAATTTCAAAAGGCTTCCAGCAAGGACTTCAAGAAGGTCGGCAAAAAGCAACAGTTAATTTTGCACTTAAATTACTTAAAGAAGGCTTCCCCTTAGAAAAAATTGCAAGAATCACAGGCCTGGACTTAAGCGAAATTGAGGAATTGAGCAAAAGGCAATAATTACCCCATAGATGAAACTTCATTATAAATCCCTCACAGCGAAAAAATAAAACGATGATCGTAAGTGATTTCTATTGAGCAAAGAAAAGTGGAAAACGGGAATCAGAATCGAGAGCTGATTCCCATTCGAGCGAAGAAAAATCCAAAACGGTAATCAGAATGGAGATTTGATTCCCTCCGTACAGTGAAAATCACCCTACACTGTTTTTACTCCTCTCCCTGTAAAAATATGGTTATGTCAGCTGAATGTATGTTTGTGTTATATTAAGGTGATGAGTTTTTTACATACAGGAAGAGGAGCAGACATCATGAAATATTTTGCTATATTACTATTTTCCTTCATTTTATTGACTGGCTGTGGTTCGAAGGATGCGGACAAGCCTAAGACAGACGAAACAGCGAAAGCTCCGGTAGAGGAGACAGAAACAAAAGCAATCCCGACTCTTAAAGAATTAATTGCCGAGTCCAAGTTGGATGAGCAAATGCTAGCAGCTTGTGGCGATATGAAAATTGAGTACATAGAGGCAAAACTTCGTGCCGGAGACACACAATCGGCAATCGTAAGTATCTGCCATCACGGTGGGGATGTTAGTTTAGAAGGGGAAACTGCCCACATTATGGTCGCAATGCCAGTTGAAAACAGCGACGAGTGGGACATTCAAGACATCGATCAATCAGAAATCGTGCACCCTGCTACATTTCTAGGCACAATCCAAAATACGGATGGTAGCGAAATCGTTATTATCGAACAGTACGAATCCCCAGCTGCATTCGGCGGCCGTGGTTTCCAATATGTGTATTTTGATGAAACACCAATAATAGACACTCAATTTACTCAACACACTCTCTCAGGTGACATGACACTTGATAACGGGAAAGTGTTAGTACAAGACGAATCTGTTCTCGAAACTTTTACTTTTGAAAAAGGTGAATTCCAACATCGCTCTGAACTGAAAAACTTGGATAACAGTGCCAATGTTGTGATTACCTACGACAAGAGCGCACAAGGAAAACTAATCTTTTCGGAAATTAACTTCACTACATTAGATGTAAAAGTGGGAGACCGCATTAGTTTCCGGAGAGCAAAGCCAATTCCATTAACGGATTTCCAAATTCGAACAAATCTAACTCATGAAGAAAATAACGTCGATACTTTCGTAGTAACAGAAGAGATGCTTGGAAAAACAATCGAAGCAGGCGAGTATCCATATGATGCGAGCACGATGTCGACGTTTATCATAGGAAAAGGTGGGCAACCAGACTTGTTATTACACGGATATTTTGACCTTTTAAAAACTGGAATCATGCCAGGATCCAAAATTCAGCTCACAGATTCCAATAAAAACATCGAAAAAACACTTGGTACACCAATCGAAACATTTGGTTATGCAGGCGCAAATTACTTAAACTACGGTAAATTTGCTTACGCCGTCCCATTCCTAGAATCAGAAGGGGAAAAAATTTACGGCATCGCTAGAATCCTAGACGATTCCGAAAAAGTCAATACGATGGACCTCCGCAGCGTATGGGGCGAACCAACAAATGAAGCAATCGACGAACTCGGCGACCCTGCACTCCTTACATGGACGTACGAATTCTCACCAGAATACAGAGTCCGAGTCAGCTTCGACAGCGACAAATGGAACGCCAACGTAACCGAATTTACACTACTACGAACTTATAACGAATAAGGGACATGGGGTCAGGTTCATTGACCCAATATCCACTAGAAGAGGGACATGGGGTCAGGTCCCTCGTCCCAAAAGTCCCTTAAAGAAAGAACTCGCCATTTTACTAGAGAGAATGGCGGGTTCTTTTATTTCTTACCACCTATTGAAGGTTACTCTTTTACTAGGTATGCTAGGAATATAATCCATCATTTGAGCAGGAGTGATGTCAAGATGATAAAAGAGAGTAGCCAGTGGTTAGATGTATTGCGTTTGATTGAAAAACGTTTGAATAAACCTTCCTATGATACATGGTTTAAGCACACGAGAGCAGTTATAGAAGGAGACTATTGGACAATTATTGCTCCTAATGAGTTTGCTAGGGATTGGTTAGAAAATCAGCATAAGAGATTGATAGAAGATGCAATCTTAGAAACTACGAACAGCAAACCCCATATATTCATCTTTACAGAAGAAGAAGCTTCCACAAAAAATGACACATACATAGTTGCTGAGCACCAAATGGAAAAAGAAGACGTGTCCAATTCATATACTGATTACACAGATTTGCACGAAAATATTAGAACAGAAATTATTGACGGCGTTCCGTATATGCAAACTGCTCCATCTCGAATCCACCAAGAAATATTATCTGAGCTTCACCGGCAGATTGCTAACTTTCTAGTTGGGAAAGAGTGTAAAGTTTACCCTGCTCCATTTCATGTTTGTTTAAATGACGATAGTAGAAGTGTTGTGGAACCAGACATTTCGATAGTTTGTGATACATCAAAACTTAACGAACATGGCTGCATTGGAAGTCCGGATATGATCATTGAAATCACATCTCCTTCAACAGCAAGAAAAGATAAACTATTAAAATTTCATAAATATGAAGAAGCAGGTGTCAAAGAATATTGGATCATTGAACCACAAGAAAAGATAGTCAGTGTTTTTACTTTGGGTAATCAAAAATACGGTCGCCCTAATCTGTATTCTGAGGAAGACCAAGTCAAAGTTTCAATATTAGATGGCTTAAAGATTGATTTATCAATGGTATTTACTTATTAATGGAAAAATCTACAGACTAAAACCAAGTCTGTAGATTTTTTTATGAACATTCGTAGTAATAATTAGGTGGATGATGTTATCTGTCCGTCCTCCTAGTATTACTGTCCATCATGATAGAAATACAAGCCATTGTCACCTAGTTACTGGCCATCAACATCATTTTACTGTCCGACCGCAAATACTGTCCGTCCTCACAGTTTTACTGTCCATCTCCCTGATATTACTGTCCAATATAATAGAAATACAAGCCAACATTGCCAACTTACTGTCCATCAACGTCGTTTTACTATCCGTTCTCAAAATACTGTCCGTCCTCCTAGTATTACTGTCCATTGTGCTGTGTTTACTGTCCTTCATGCTAGAAATACTAGCCAACATTGCCTAATTACTATCCATCATCGTCGTTTTACTGTCCGACTGCAAAATACTGTCCGTTATCCCGTTTTACTGGCCATTGCCCTGAGATTACTATCCATCAACGTCGAATTACTATCCCTCATCCCAGCCACTCCACCCCCATCCGTGATTTTTCGCATTTCTTTTCTTCTTGCACTCTCTTATAATATAAATATCAACAATGATGCGAGGAGTTACTTCATGAAAAAGTTTTTTGCTGTAATAATGTTTGTTTCACTTCTAGTTGCGGGTTGCTCACAGTCCAATGATGAGCAGGTGGAACTCATTATTTCATCAGCTGCAAGTTTGCAACATGCCCTCAATGATATTCAAGATAACTTTGAAAAAGAGCATCCGCATGTCAAAGTATTTTTTAACTATGGCGGCTCAGGTTCGTTGCAACAACAAATTTTATACGGTGCGCCAGTGGATGTATTTTTTTCTGCGTCCGAATCGAAATTCAACACGTTAGTAGATAATGAAATCATCGAAATAAGCGCTGATCTCGTAGGCAATGAAATTGTGCTCGTAGTCCCTCACGAATCCAACATTGCGACATTTACAGACCTGCACAAGACGAACACGATTTCTATCGGCACCCCAGAAACCGTGCCAGCTGGAAAATATGCGCAGGAAGCTTTGACAAGTATGGAGTTATGGGACACTGTCTCTGAAAAAGTCGTCTATGCAAAAGATGTGCGCCAAGTGCTTACATACGTTGAAACCGGCAATGTCGACGCAGGCATCGTCTACAAAACAGACGCACTCAGTTCCGACAAGGTGAAGGTCGTCGCTACAGCGGACCAGCAATTGCACACACCAATCATCTACCCAGTCGGCATCATCAAAAGTGCCATTCATCAGGATGAAGCGAAGCTGTTTTTTGATTATATTCAAAACGAAGAATCTATTAAAATCCTAGAAAAATACGGGTTCAAAGGGTTGGATTAACTTATGATAATGGAACTTTATAAAACAGATTTTTATAAATGCAAAAATCTACTACATCAGCAGGGCCAATTGGAAGTTAAAGCAGTGGTCGAAGGGATTAACCCTGGTCGTATTTTCGTAGATAATGTTGCTTCTCCCAAAACGGGACTTGTCTGGTTAGGCAATAATGATGGCTTTATTTTTATTGGAAACGAAGAAAATGAGCAGTTCAATGAGCAAATAGATCATTTTATTGAGACCGTCATTCAACCCGAGGCACTAAAAGTAGGTTTGCATTGGTTCGAAGCGATTGGCAACCATCCAAATTGGAACACTACGATAGAAAAAATCTTTCAGCACCGTAAGTTAGGAAGCTGGAATCAGAAAGTGTATATGCTGGAAAAGCAGGACTATCGAGACGAGAATGAGCCTTCGATAAAACAGGAGTATTCAATCAAGAAGCTAAATAAAGCATTATTTGAATCCCCCATCGAAAACATGGATTTTTTACATGCGAAAATTTCAGAGTTTTGGCCGTCACCTGATAGCTTCTTCCAAAAAGGGATGAGCTACTGCGCTGTTCATAACGAAAAAATCGTGAGTGTTTGTTTATCAGGGTTTGTCGTCGGAAACGTCCATTGCATTGATATTGAAACACTGGAGGAGCATCAGGGGAATAAGTTGGCGCAAAAGATTGCACATCATTTTATGCAAGACTGCTTGAAGCACGGCATGGTTCCTTATTGGGATTGCATGGAATCAAACAAGCCCTCCATTGCAGTTGCGGAGAACATCGGCTTTACGAATACATTTAACTATGTAGGTTATGAATTTCCATTTGTATAAAGAAAAGGTTGAATAACATGACAATAGACTTCTGGTCACCTATCAAACTATCCATAGAAATTGCACTCGTTTCGAGCATCGTCGTCATCATCCTCGGAATTTTTCTTGGGAAAAAAATGTCCAATTCCAAGTTCAGAGGCAAATCCATTCTAGAGACAATGTTCTTGTTACCGCTTGTGCTGCCACCTTCAGTCGTCGGCTTCCTATTAATTGTCATTTTCGGTCGCAACAGCCCAGTAGGAAGAGGAATCGAATGGCTCTTCCAACAACCGATTATGTTCACTTGGTGGGCTGCCGTCATCGCAGCCATCGTCGTCGCCTTCCCACTCATGTACCAATCCGCCAAAACCGGATTCCAAGGCATTGACAAAGACATCGAAGACGCCGCCCGAGTCGACGGAGCGGGAAAACTCAAACTGTTACTGCTCATTTCGATCCCACTCGCAGCCAAATCCATCATCGCCGGCGCTATTCTTAGCTTCACCCGCGCACTTGGCGAATTCGGTGCAACCCTCATGTTTGCCGGCAACATCCCCGGCAAAACCCAAACAACCGCAACCGCCATCTACATCGCCATCGGCACCGGCAACATGCAACTCGCCTGGGCTTGGGTCGGCAGTATGATCGTCATCTCATTTATTATGCTAGTATGCGTGCAACTAGTACGGGACTAAGTGCTATGTAAATGTGACGGCTTGTATATGAGGGGGGATGGCCAGTAAACAGTGCATAATGGCCAGTAACTCTTGTATGACGGCTAGTAAACTTTGCACGATGGCCAGTAACTGAAGTAGCATGGCTAGTAAACCGTACGAAGGCCAGTAAATGTAGTATCACGGCCAGTAAATGTCGTACGACCGCCAGTAAAATTGGAACAACGGCCAGTAAATGTAGTAACATGGCCAGTAAACTATGTACGACCGCCAGTAAAATCGGATCAACGGCCAGTAAACTGTGTACGACCGCCAGTAAAATTGGATCAATGGCCAGTAAACCGTACGATGGCCAGTAACTGAAGTAGCACGGCTAGTAAAGCATGTACGATGGCTAGTAAATGAAGAACATGGCCAGTAAACTGTGTACGACCGCCAGTAAAATTGGATCAACGGCCAGTAAACCGTACGATGGCCAGTAAATGAAGTATCACGGCCAGTAAACTAAGAATCTATAAATAAAAAGAGCCCTGCATCCAAAAGAAAGCCTCCAGTGTCGAAAAGAAATCGTCCAACGTCGAAAAGAGAGTGCTCAGCGTTTAATAAAGAGCACTCAACATCCAAAAGAAAATGTAACTTCAAATAAAAAGTGCTGAGCACTCAAAAGAAAGCTTCCAGCGTCGAAAAGGAAGCGCTCAGCATCGAAAAGAAATCCCCCAGCGTCGAAAAGAAAGCCTCTAACGTCAATAAGAGCACCGATCCCATCAAAAAGAACGACACCTATCCAACAACCACTCCCTCTTCCCAGGTAAAAAAACAGCACCCCAGCAATTTTTTTCGGTCATGTGGCCCTCCACCCAATCCCGCAAATACGAAACACCCTCCAAGCCTCCACTCCTATCCCCGGTCCATCCAAGTCCCAAAATCCAACTGCCATCAAGCTTGGATACGTCCTCCAAGCCTCCAAGCCTTCCATTCCCCCTTATCAACAAATAAATAACCAAAAAAGATAAATTTTTATTGATAAACGATAAATGGTATGGTAAAATCAAAACGAAATTAATGGAGTGAGGTGTTTGTAGTGGAACGAGGGTCGACTACGTTTTTGAAGATAGCGATATTTTTGATTGGGGCTCCTGTGCTTGCTATTTGTGTTTTATTATTGCCG
Source organism: Paenibacillus bovis (assembly GCA_007679095.1). GTDB lineage: Bacteria > Bacillota > Bacilli > Bacillales > Bacillaceae_C > Lederbergia > Lederbergia graminis. Next base: position 13,949 of record VEFU01000005.1, on the reverse strand, counting down.
AAGATAGCATTGGAAGCATTTGAGCATGCACAGGATGGGGCACAGTTAGCTTATGTAGTCTTTACGATTTTATTTATTTTATATGCGTCGGCGGTGCCATTTTTTATTGCGTTGTTTCAAGCATTCAAACTTTTAAATTATATTGATAAAAACGAAGCTTTCTCCCAAATGTCGGTAGATGCACTTACGAAAATTAAAACATGTGGAAAAATTATTTTTGGCTTGTATATCGTCGCTTTACCATTTGTCTATTTGGTAGCCGAGTGGGATGATGCACCAGGCCTCATCGTAATCAACTTGGTCATTGTTGGTGCCTCCTTGCTTGTCGCTGTATTTGCCGCTGTTCTCCAAAGGCTATTACAACAAGCAATTAATATAAAATCAGAAAATGATTTAACGGTCTGAGGTGAAAAAACAATGGCAATCATTATTAATATAGATGTAATGTTAGCAAAAAGGAAAATGAGCGTTACGGAACTTTCGGAAAAAGTAGGAATCACCATGGCGAACTTGTCGATTTTGAAAAATGGCAAGGCAAAAGCGATTCGATTTTCCACATTAGAAGCAATTTGTAAGGCATTAGATTGCCAACCGGGAGATATATTGGAATACAGAGCAGACGAGGAATAAAAGTTACGTTCAACATAAAAACATCTTGGAGGTGGTTCAAATGGCAATGAAAATACCTTTTATCCATCACAAAAAACCACAAGAAGTATTGCAAATTCCGGGGGACGGTACACCAGAGCACGTCGCCATTATTATGGATGGGAATGGGCGTTGGGCGCAAAAACGCGGCATGACGAGGGCTGCTGGTCATAAAGAAGGCATGTCGACGGTTGTAAAAATTGTGAGAGCAGCCGTTCAATCGAAGGTAAACATTCTCACACTTTATACATTTTCTACAGAAAATTGGAAACGTCCGATGGCGGAAGTAGAGACAATATTGCGACTGCCTAAGCAGTTTATGAAAACATATTTGCCAGAACTAATCGCGAATAATGTTCGTATTGAGGTTATTGGCGACATGAAAAAACTGCCAATTTATACACGGGAAGCGGTGCAATATGCGATGGACCGTACTCGTAAAAATGATGGCCTACAGCTGAATTTTGCCCTTAATTATGGCAGTAGGCACGAGATACTTCGTGCTATGAAAGAGATGCTGGGGGATCTTCAAAATGGGAATTTGTCACTGACCGATCTAGATGAACAGCATTTTTCATCTTACTTGGATACAGGTGGTTTGAAAGACCCGGACCTCCTCATTCGCACAGGAGGCGAGAAACGACTAAGCAATTTCCTGCTTTGGCAGCTTGCTTATACAGAGTTTTGGTTTAGCGATGTGTTATGGCCAGACTTCTCCGAGCAGGAGTTTTTGCAGGCATTGGATGAATACCGGCAACGAAAAAGAAGATACGGAGGCATATAGTACGGGAAGGATTTCTAGTGTAAACCTAGAAATCTTTTTTTTATTTAATGTAAAAAAAAAGACGCCCTATATCAAACAGAACCTAACGTACTAGGTTCTTTAGTGTTATGGGTGTCATACAGATAACCAATGAAATTCTTTTTAATATATTGAAATTGAATAATAAGTCGATCTAACCTTTCGCTAGCTTCGATTGTATCGGGATGCTCCAGTCCTCTTGTATTCGCAATATCAATGAGCTCCTTCTTTTTCATACTAATAAGGTTGAACAGAACTTCCTCATAGTTTTTTTCTAAAAGATATATAGTAGGCTCTATGTATTCCGGATTGGTAGAACTCAAACGTATAAAAAGATCATTTAATTTGTTTTTTAAAATCTCTAATTCCTCTTGAAGACTTAATTGATTTATGGGACTAGCCTTCATGTCTGACATGTACTACACCTCGACTTCTAGATGATAGAAAGAAAGAACTATTTGTAAATTCCCGATGTTTCCCTAAATATAACATAATAATAACAAAATATGTAAGATTTAATAGACTTTTTACATAATTTAATTATTTCATTTTACCTAATTGCCTAAAAGAAGACATAAATAGATAATATGTTTGGGTAGAAGGTGTTAAGTAGTAAAAAAAACGCGCAGAGGCACTGTAAAACCTAAGTGGGAAAGTCCGACTTACCTCATACGAAAACAGCTAATAATCAATAATACTATCCACCACATATACCCCGCCCATGAACACAATCCACACAATAATAGGTAGACATAAGGATTTCAAAGCAATTTTCCATGACGCGATCTCTTTCCGTGCCAACATGCGATCTATTAGAAAAAACAAGACCGCTGCTAATAAACTATAGCCAAGTAATACTAAGCCAAAAAGTACGTGGAAAACGAAGGAAAGATAGATTTCTAGTTTCGCGGACGTAAATTTAGTAATTAGAGAGGCAATGTAATCACTTATTGTAGAGGAGACAGTGCCATACACTAAAATTACCGGAAAGCTATACATGAGGTACACCGGAGTGGAGAGCAGAACGCCATGAAAGTATTCCCCAATAGAATTAATTTCCTCACCAAATGGGCTCGTAATCATATGCCCTAGCAAAATAGCAAACACAGAACCAGAAATAGAAGCAGAGATTATTTTTCGTGAAAAAATCGGACCTAACTGAAAATGATTATTCAAAAACTCACACCTTTACATTATTCATGTTAAAAGCTATATATAGAAGTACACCAAATGTAGCTCCGCCGAGTAAAATTAAACCTGTTACACCAAGCATCATAGCAAAAACCGACATAATTACACCTAGAATCATAAATAAAAGTACTTTCATATATTACATGACCTCCCTAGACTTTACATATAAGACTTTATTACTAATTCACTATTTACCAGCACTTCTCCTGTTTTCAAAACAAAAAATCCGTACACACCTCACAACCACGAGATCTCTATAAAGCGCAATCCTTCACCAGATAGTTCTCCTAGCCTACATAAATTCATATACTCTTTATAAAATAAAGGATTTTCACAAGGAAAAAAAGAATATGTTTAGTAACTTTTAAGAATTTTTCATCATCTATGACTTTATTTTCCACATATAATCACTTCAGACTTATTCCATACAAAAGCTAAATCCTTAGGGGGAGGTACTGTGTTAAAAAAAGCATTTTCAAGCTTTCGTTTTAGAAGTGTGTTTTTGAAGATCTCCCTTTGTTTATGTGCGTTGGTGATTTTACCAATTATATTTGTAAGTACATTTGCGAATTGGTATAGCCAGAAAATCATTCGTGACGAAGTGGAGAGTTCCAGTTTCCAATTGTTAGATCAAACAAGAAGATTAATGGACAATCAGCTTAATAGTATTGATTCGTTATCCATTCAGTTGGCAAATGTGAATGCATTGAATAATGCGATTGAAGCAAACAATATGGATGAAATAAAGCCGATGTTACAAAGTGTACAAACGTATTTGCGTGATTTTTATACCGGTTCCCCTTTTATACAATCAATCTATATTTACTATCAAAATCTAAATATGGTTCAGTCCGCCATAACGGGATTAATGCCTGCATCTGAATATAAAGAACCAGAAATTATTACCACCTATCAAAAGATGGGGAAAAAACGAGAATGGATTTTTTCTGAACCAGATGAGGATGGGCATACGTGGGATTCTACTGTCACTCTTATTCGACCAATACCGTACTATGGCGAAGAAAATAGTGCTGCCATTATTGTGAATGTGAATCAACAATATTTTTTCCAAAATCATCCCACTCGATTTTTAAGAGAAGGGGAGGAAATTTGGATCATTCATCCTAGTGGTAATTATGGATTTGAAACGAGGGTAGGTGAACTGTTACCTCAAAGTAATTTGGCTCTTGTTCAAGCAATGAATAGTGATACATTCAACGAAGAATTTCAAGGGAAGCAATATAGCTTTTCATCGGTTGTTTCGCCACATACAGGCTGGAAGTACGTGCATGTCATTCCAACGAAGACGTTGTATACAGATAGTCAATTAGTGAGGTTGTTTCTATTTTTAGTAGCTACAATATCGATCGTAATATCGATCGTAATAGCTATTTTTATCTCAAAGCGTATTTATAATCCAGTTCAAGCTTTAATCAAGATACTCGAACCGAAAACACAATCCGTACATTCTCCAATCAAGCATTCAGGAGAATTGCCTTATATATTCTCCACGATAGAAAAGAAATCATATGAGGAGAAGCTTTTAAAGCGTCAGCTACAAAATAGTTTATTAGAACTAAGACAAGCTTTTCTCAAAACACTACTTTATGAAAGATCAAAGGATCACCAAACTCGTATTCAAAAGCTGAGAGAATACGAGATTACATTTCATCATACTGGATTTTTTGTTGCCGTTATTCGCTTAAATAAAGAGGAAATTCCAGCGAATGATGTACAAGCTTATAAATACTTCATCATGAAACTTTGTGAAGAGTTTCTTTCAGAAAAAATCCATGTAGAAGCAGTTGAAATGGAAGGTACGGATATAGCACTTATATGCAATATAAAAGATAGCACGCCAACACCGGAGTTGCAGCACAAAATCATAGATTTATTAAAAGTTACACATAATCAAATTGCATACCATATTGATTTCTCCATCACGATTGCAATTGGGGAGTATGTTTCAGAAGTTGGATGTATCGCTCATTCATATGAAACAGCACTTGAAGCAATCAACGCAACTAGGAATGGTACAATCAAGGCTTTTTGGCAGATGGAAGAAATCCCCTCACATGAAGCAGAGCCACAACCAGATACTGTAACGACCCAAATTGTCGATTATATACAGGCAAATTATAAGAACGATATTTCCTTAAATGGAATTGCGGACAAATTAGGCCTGGATCCTTCTCATATAAGTAGGTTATTTAAACAGGATCTTGGAATTAACTTTTCCAAGTACTTAATTAATTTGCGTATACAAGAAGCAAAAAGATTGTTACAAGAAAGTGAGTTAAGTGTAAAAGAAATTGGAGAAGCTGTTGGTTACATTAATACTCATAGTTTTATTCGTATTTTTAAAAAGTACGAAGGAATTCCACCTGGAAAGTATCGAGAAAATGTGAATCCGAAATTCCTTGATTCGAAGGAAATATATTAGCTGTAGACCCGTTCTACAGCTTTTTTCATTTACATAAACGGGTTTTCAAAAAAGGTACATGACATCAAATAAGGAACATGTAGGGCTTATTTGCCGGATAATTGCCATCATATCAAAAATAGGACATTTAAAATTTTATCTACATCACATAGTATGGTTTTAATCAAACAAGGATGGGGGGAAGATTTTTTAATGAAAAGACAGCGCTTTCAAATAAAAAGGATGGTGAATATGTCTAGGAGTAGAATTTTGTTCATATTAATGCTGGTGCTTCTTATTGGTTTGATGATGGCTTGTAGTAAAAGTGAAACGTCTGGCTCTAAAAAAGTACAGTTTAACTTAGGTGGGGTTATTAATCCAGAGCAGGTTTCCAATTTCAATCCATTATTAGCAACAGGAAACTGGGAGAACTTATTTCCATATATTTATGACCCGTTATTCTTCTTTAACCAAGTAAATGGGGAGTTAATTCCCATGCTTGCTTCTGATCTTGGGGAATGGTCCGAAGATAAACTTTCCTATAAAGTGAAAGTTCAAAGTGATGTGAAATGGCATGATGGTACAGATTTTTCAGGTGAGGATATCGTGTTTACATTTAACGCACTAAAGAAAGATAAAGCATTAGACCGTTATCAAATTTGGGGCGATAAGCGTCTAAAAGATGTATCAGTAGAAGGAGACTCGGTTGTCTTTACATTAAATGATCTATTTCCTTCTTTACCTTATTACTTAACGACAGTAGATATCGTTCCGAAGCATATTTTTGAAAAGGAAAACCCTTCAACATATTTAAATAAACAACCAATTGGGACAGGTCCATTTGTATTTAAAAGTGTAAACTCAAGTGCCATCATATTGGAGAAAAATAAAGATTATTACAGAGGAGCACCTGAAATTGATGAGTTAGTCATCAATCGCTTTAATAATTCATCCACTTTAACACTTGCACTTGAAAAAGGAGAAATTCAAGCATCTGAAGGAACGATCGCGATGCCAAGTCTTCCTAAACTATTAGAAAACGATGCGAATAAATTACAAGTTTATCCTGGTCTTACAGTGTTCAGTGTCATTATGAATAATGACAAACCAGGCTTAAATGATGAAGCGGTAAGGAGAGCAATTCAAGTAGCAATTGATAGGCAATGGTTAATTGAAAAAGCGGAGATGGATGCCGTTTTCCCAGCTAACCCGGGGTTCTTGCCAACCGTGTTTGGAGATATGGCGGACGAAGCTTTATATGAGGATACGAACTATAGCTTTAATCACAATGAAGCTGTCAGAATTTTAGAAGAGGCAGGATATACAAAAAATAAGGACGGCATCTTTGAAAAAGATGGAAAAGAACTTTCCTTTGTATACAATATGGCTGCGAATGCACCTGCACAAAACAAAGAAGGAACGATGATTACGCAATGGTTAGAAGAAGTAGGGATTAAAACGACTGTAAAACTAGTAACTTGGCCAGAATTAACAAAGTTAGCGATGTCGGGTGACTTTGATTTAATTCAAAACGGAATTAGTTTCCCACCAGATCCACAAGCAGCTTTAGAAGTGTTCCATAGTAAAATGACAGCGCCCATTGGTGAAAATACGTCTGGTTTAAACTATATGCGCTTTAAAGATAGTGAAGTAGATGCTTGGCTAGATGAAGCATTCACTGCGGACGAAGCGAAACGGAAAGAATTGTATCACAAGATTCAAAAGAAAATTGCTGATCAAGCACCAATTGCCGTTATGTACAACGTTGGCGGCCATATCCCGTACCGTGTCGATGAATTTACGAACTATGATGAATCTGTACCAGTTCACTCTTCACTTTCACTTAGTAAGGTGAAGAAAAAGTAATAGTTTCATAGATGCAGGGGTAGTTTCATTGCTACCCCTCAAAGGGGGAAAGAACATTGCGGTTTAATCTTTCGTATGCACTTAGGAGAATAGGCTTTGCATTAATTACGCTATTTGTTGCAATCACAGCAAACTTTCTATTACCACGATTAATGGGCGGAGATCCAGCTGATACGTTAGCTTCTGAGCTTGCCCTCGGTTCTCCGGAAGTAGCAGAAGCATTAAGGCAACAATTCGGCTTAGAAAGTTCGAACATATTCATTCAATATAAACAATATTTAGTGCAGTTATTTCAAGGGAATATGGGGATTTCCTATGTTAACTTCCCAGCACCAGTGACGGAAGTGATGTTAAAAGCATTACCGTGGACACTTGGAACGGTATTAATCGCAACGATACTAAGTTACGCGATTGGCTGGATGATTGGAATAAAAGGTGCATGGAAATCAGGGTCCTTATTTGATAATAGCTCATTATTCATTTCCTTCTTTTTAAACTCGGTACCGTATTTTTGGATAGGAATTATTATGATTATGATTTTCTCCTTCCATTTCGATTGGTTTCCATTAGGAAATGCGATTCCAGCTGACTTTGATTCATTAACTCTGATGGGGAAAATAATAGCCATCATGAGCCACGCATTTTTGCCAGTTGTTTCGATGGTGATTGCTTCGTTAGCAGGACATATTCTCGTCTTACGGAATAACTTAATGCGCGTTTTATCGGAGGACTATATGCTCCTTGCCAAGGCGAAGGGGATATCCACTCGGAGACGAAAATATGTGTATGGTGCTAGAAATGCCTTACTTCCTTCCTTTACTGGACTCATGATTACATTAGGTCATGTAATTGGTGGAGCTTTAACGATGGAAATTGTTTTCTCTTATCCTGGTGTTGGCCTCGTGACATTTAATGCGATTTTGAATCATGACTTTCCATTAATTCAAGGTGCATTCTTATTCATTGCCATATCTGTCATTATTGCTAATTTAATTGCAGACCTCATGTATCCACTAATTGATCCGCGAGTAGCATTGGAATAGGGGGGAGACTTGTGAAAAAGATCGTAGGATATGGAAAAAGTTTCTGGAAGTTCATCCCTGGTGTGAAAGGGAAGCTCGGTTTATTCATTATTTTACTCTTTATCTTTGTTGCTGCCTTCGGGTCAAAAATTGCACCATATAAGAAAAATTATATTGGATTTGACTCTTGGCTAGCTCCGTCTTCGAAACATTGGTTAGGAACGGATAGCTATGGTCAAGATGTGCTTTCACAAATGATTTATGGAACACAAACATCACTACTTGTCGGTATTGTAGCCGGAATGATTACAACCGTCATTGGTGTATTAGTAGGTTTAGTTGCGGGTTATAAAGGTGGCTGGATTGGCGAAGGGTTGATGCGTGTCGTCGATTTATTTCTCGTCATTCCTACCCTTGCATTAATGATTATCCTTGCATCGTTTTTACCATCTATGGGGGTGACAAACACGATCCTCATTATTGGTCTCCTAAGCTGGCTATATATGGCTCGCAGTATTAGAAGTCAGACGATGTCAGAGCGGGAAAGTGGCTATGTAGAAGCAGCGAGGATGGCTGGGATGAGCGACTTTGAAATTATGTTCAGAGAGGTTATGCCAAATATTATTCCTGTCATTCTAGCAAACTTAGTATTAGTTACGACCCAAGCAGTGCTTGCAGAAGCGGGACTAAGTTTCTTAGGGCTTGGAGATCCAACCCAAGTGAGTTGGGGAACGATCTTATCTTTAGCACATGCGAATAATGCAGTCATGTTTAATGCATGGTGGTGGATATTGCCTCCAGGTCTTGCAATTGCATGCCTATGCTTCGGCTTTATTTTAATTGGAAATGGTATTCTAGATCGCTACCAAGCGAATAGAGGAAACGCAGCATTGTAAATTGGAAACGAAAAGAGGCGAGAATATGGAGTCCCTTTTACAGGTAGATAAATTAAATGTTGTATATGATTCCCCAAAAGGACAAGTAAAGGCGGTAAAAGATGTAAGCTTTACGATTCAAAAAGGAGAGATATTCGGCCTAGTAGGAGAATCTGGATGTGGAAAGTCTACTACTGCTTTTGGCATCAGTCGGCTTTTACGACCACCGGCTAGAATTACATCTGGGAGTGTAAAACTAAAAGGTAGAGAGTTAACAACTTTAACAGATAGTGAGTTTGATGGAATCCGCTGGTCGCAATTATCTATCATTCTCCAAAGTGCGATGAATAACTTAAATCCTGTTATTAAAATCCAAGACCAATTAATTGATGCAATTTTGGCACATAAGAAAATGACGATAAAAGAGGCCATCAAACATTCGGAGTTCTTACTTTCATTAGTAGATATACAGCCAGATCGCCTTAGAAGCTTTCCACATGAATTATCTGGTGGCATGCGCCAACGTGTGGTGATTGCGATGGCACTTGCCCTCAATCCAGATTTAATCATTATGGATGAACCGACAACTGCATTAGATGTTGTCGTACAAAATGGCATTATAAAAAAGACACTCGATTTACAAAAGAAATTTGGATTTTCGATTTTATTTATAACACACGACCTCCCATTAATGCTCGAAATCTGTGACCGTGTAGGTGTGATGTATGCAGGGGAGCTCGTCGAAGTAATGAGAAGAGAAGACTTACTTCAAAACGCTCGCCATCCATATACACAAGGGTTGTTAAGATCCTTCCCATCGTTACAAGGAGAGAAAACAAGATTAGAAGGAATACCAGGACATCCACCAAATCTGATTAACCCACCGAAGGGCTGCAGTTTCCATCCAAGATGCCCACATGCAATGGCACTATGTCGAGTGCATGAACCATCTGCCATACATGACCGCAAAGGAATCGTTGCCTGTCATCTTTACGGAGAGGAGGGGGAAATGAGTGAGCCGCTATCGACTGCAGGTGAAATCAATTAATAAAGTTTTTACATCTCGAAAAAATTTTAAGAAGAAAGAATTTCATGCGGTGAAGGATGTCAGCTTTAATCTTCACGAGGATGAAGTGATTGCGATTGTAGGAGAATCCGGCAGTGGCAAAAGTACGACAGCGAGAATACTAACGAATTTAATAAAGTCGACCTCTGGTGATGTGCTGTTAGATGGTGTCAGTATTTATGATAAAAGCTTACGGAAATTACTACCTGAAAAAATTCAAATGATCTTTCAAGACCCATTTGCAGCACTAAATCCACATCATACCGTTGGCTATGCGATTGGGCGCCCTCTCGTGTTGAAACATAAAACAGAAGGATCTGTTCGTGAAAAAGTAATCGAATTACTGGAGCGGGTTGGCTTAACACCAGCGGAAGATTTTATTGAAAAATATCCATTTCAATTATCTGGAGGACAGAAACAGCGTGTTGTCATTGCTAGAGTACTAGGTTTAGAACCAGAAGTAATTATTGCCGATGAACCGACCTCGATGCTCGATGTGTCGATTGGAATAGAAATAATGAATCTACTTCTCGATTTAAAGGAAAAACGCAAACTTTCCTATATATTAATTACACATAATCTCGGTAGTGCACGCTATATGGCAGATCGCATCATGGTGATGTATGCTGGGGAAATTGTCGAAATTGGTGATTCGGAGGAAATCGTGAAAAATCCGAAACACCCATATACGAAACTACTCCTCCATTCATCACCAGATCCGTGGAAAGATGAAAATATAGAAATGGAAATAATTGAACCGACAGATTCCACACTACCAGCAACTGGCTGTAGCTTTCAACATCGCTGTCCATTTGTAACAGAAGCGTGTAGAAGTGGTTCTATCTCCTTCTATGAAGTTGAAAACGGCCGCCAAGTTAGATGTAATCTCTATGCAAAGGAGTTAGTGAATAGCTAATGACGAAACCGAATTTTATTATTATGTACGCGGATGATTTGGGCTATGGTGACCTTGGTTGCTATGGCTCTGACTATATTCAGACACCTAATCTCGATGCACTTGCAGCACAGGGAGTTCGCTTTACAGATTGGTATTCGAACTCATCTGTATGTTCACCATCACGGGCATCTTTATTAACAGGCCGATATCCAAAAAATACGGGTATCATTCATATCCTTGGCTCCAAACGCGGTACCACCGGATTAGGAGCTGATCAAAAAACAATTGCAAGCGTGTTGAAGGAAAATGGCTACAAGACAGGTCTTTTTGGAAAATGGCATTTAGGTGTATCAAAGGAAAATGGTCCAAATGCTCACGGATTTGATGAATTCTTCGGCTTTTTAGGTGGGTGTGTCGATTACTACTCCCATATTTATTATTGGGGGCAAGGTAGTGGAGTAAATCCAGTCCATGACTTGTGGGAAAATGATCAAGAAGTATGGAATAATGGCGAGTATTTAACGGAAACAATTGCACATAGAGCTTCCCAGTTTATCCAAAAGAATAGTGATGACCCATTTTTTCTGTATGTTCCATTTAATGCGCCACATTATCCGATGCATGCTCCGCAAAAATACTTGGATCAATATGCCCATTTGCCTGCAGACCGACAAATAATGGCCGCCATGATAACCGCGATGGACGATGGAATTGGTGAAATAGTAAAGGCATTGAAGGATACAAATCAATTTGATAACACAGTCATCTTTTTCTCCAGTGATAATGGTCCATCTACGGAATCACGAAACTATTTAGATGGAACTGAAGACCTTTATTATGGAGGCACTGCCGGAATATTCCGTGGGCATAAAGCAAGTCTGTTTGAAGGTGGAATCCGTGAGCCGGCAATTTTGAGTTACCCTTCAAAAATAAACCAGGGCAAGATCATCCATGAGGTTGGTGTCATGATGGATGTATTCCCTACATTTCTAGAAATTGCAGGTATAGCCTTGCCAGAAAATCATCCAATTGATGGAAAGAGTGTATGGAAGATGATGACGGAAGATGAAGCATCTCCTCATTCGAGTGTGTACTGGGAATATGATGGTCAATTAGCCGTTCGTAAAGGCGATTGGAAACTTGTCCTCGATGGAAAGTTGGACTTTCAACGGAAGCAGGCAGATCCAATTCATTTGGCAAATCTAAAAAATGACCCAGGAGAGCGGGTAAACGTAGCGGATCGATATCCAAAACTCACGGAAGAATTGAAACAAGAGGTCCAAGAATGGTTCGCGTCGAGCATTGTAAAGGAAGAGCGGGAATTGGGGTCAGGTCCCTCGTCCCACTATTAGAGGAGGATATACATGAAAACAATAATGCTAATGTTTGATTCCTTGAATCGCCATATGCTACCGCCATATGGATGTGATTGGGTACATGCACCTAACTTTGAAAGGTTAGCAGAAAAAACAGTGAAATTTGCAAAAGCCTATGCAGGTAGTCTTCCGTGTATGCCGGCAAGACGGGAGCTTCACACAGGTCGATATAATTTCCTGCACCGGAGTTGGGGCCCACTAGAACCATTTGATGACTCGATGCCACAAATTTTGAAGCAAAATGGTGTCTACACTCATCTAGTAACAGACCACTACCATTATTGGGAGGATAATGCAGCTACATATCATAGTAAATTTAACACGTGGGAGAGCATCCGTGGTCAAGAAGGGGACGCTTGGAAAGGCGAAGTGGCGGACCCAGAGATACCTGAATCATTAAATGACCGTGATCCTGCAAGATGCAGACAAGACTGGATAAACCGTCAATATATGCAAACAGAAGAGCGGCATCCACTCACACAAACAGTCGAACTTGGCATTGAGTTTATGCGGAAAAATAAGGATGCCGATAAATGGTTCTTACAATTAGAATGCTTTAGTCCTCATGAGCCGTTTTTCAGTATGCAAAAATATAAGGACCTGTATCTACATGACTATAGTGGTCCGCATTACGACTGGCCATCTTATAAGAAAGTGAATGAAACAGAAGAAATCGTAAATCATGTCCGTTATGAATATGCCGCAATTGTTAGCATGTGTGATAACTACCTTGGAAAAGTACTGGATGAGATGGATGCACTAAATCTATGGGAAGATACGATGCTCATTGTAAATACCGATCATGGCTTCTTACTTGGGGAGCATGGCTGGTGGGGTAAAAATATTATGCCTCTCTATAATGAAATTGCCAATATCCCACTGTTTATATGGGATCCGAGGAGCGGGAAAAAAGCAGAACAAAACGATTGTTTAGTACAAACAATCGATATCCCACCAACAATCCTAGAGTTCTTCGGTGTTGATATACCTGAGAATATGACTGGTAAATCGCTAAAAAACACCATTGCCAATAATGAACCGATTCGTAAAGCCGCCCTATTCGGCATCCATGGGGAACATGTTAACTGCACAGATGGAAAATATGTATACATGCGTGCACCAGTGAATGAAGGGGGAGGTCCGTTATATCATTACACCTTACTGCCAACCTTTGGATTTAACAATACTCCTGTTCAACTACTACAGGACATGGAACTAGTTGACCCGTTCCCATTCACGAAAGGGTGCAAACTACTGAAAATAAAGAGCCAACGTTTTTTTGGAGGATCCGACTTACAAGACCTATTATTCGACATCGAAACAGATCCGAAGCAACAAAGTCCTATCAATGATAAAGAGATGGAAGAACAAATGCAAAACTATATAGTAGAGTTAATGAAGGAACACGATGCTCCAGCAGAGCAGTATGAAAGATTGGGGCTAACAGAAGTAAGAACGGAAATCACATCTTGATTTAGAGGGATTCTAGTAACCAGCTAGAATCCCTTATTTATTTTTAATGGCATTACAGTAATTACCAAAACCATTACTTTAGTAACTAAAAATAAATGGGATATATTAATAAGCTTCACTTAAAATGATGTATATCAGAAGTTGGTGATAATTTTTAAAATTTAAAGAATCCTGAATCCGTGATAAAAAGTAGTGGTTTCAGTGATTTTGATAAATCCTAATTTTCTTTCATCTTATTGCTTTTTAAGTTAAATACGAGCGTTTTTGAGGACACCAAATTAAACCTGCTCAGCCAATTTTTTTTACAGGT
>VEFU01000059.1 GCA_007679095.1 Paenibacillus bovis | reverse complement strand
AATTATAACAAATAAAGGGCTGGCAAAGTTCTCAACTTTTCTTTGCATTTTTCTCAACTTTTCACTTGCAAAATACATATGGTTCACCTTATAAAGAAGCTAAAAAAGACACTAAAATGTAGATTCAAGTGCCTGTTTGCTTTATTTGTACCTCTCAACCCTTTATTGTGGAATTTACTTTTTTTCCATTACAGCAAAATAATTTTCTTCATTATCCGCAAAGTTAAATACTCTGCCAGAAGGCAAATTTACCATTTCACCGACCGTAACTTTTTTATTTAACAAATCGCTATGTAACTGTTCAAGATTTTCTGTAAAAAACATTAAAGAAGGAGTACCAAGATTTACTCCTGGAGACATTTTAGCAACGAGATCCTTATTATGGAGAATGAGGCTTGTCTCTACCCCTTTCTTTGGAGCAATTTCAATCCATCTCATTCCCTGATCGTTATTCTCCTCAGCAATTACAGTAAAACCTAATATTTCTGTCCAGAACTTCACTGCCTCATCTTGATTATTCACATACAACATAACTTGACCAACTTTACTAAACAAAAACATCTCACTCCCTATTGAAAACAGTGCCTGTTAGAAACAGTGCCAGGCACCAAGAAAATTCTGAATTGTACCAGAGTTTCACCGGTGCCTGGCACCAAAAGAATTCCGAATTGTACCAGAGTTTCACCGGTGCCTGGCACCCAGAGAATGGCACCAGAAATATTCTGAATTGTATCGGAGTTGCACCGGTGCCTGGCACCAAAAGAATTCCGAATTGTACCGGAGTTGTGCCGGTGCCTGGCACCCAAAAAGGCACCCACCCCAATCACGGTTGGACTTCGTCTTCCATTGCTTGGAGGTTGATGAGCGCTCTTTCCATGTGCCCTACTGCTTCTTCTACGCGTAAATGTGCATCAAATAGAGACTCTCCTGGTGTATGGTTTCTTTCGATTTCTTTTCCTTGTGCGTTTAGTATGCGTTCCTGTAGTTCGTGTAATTGTTGTTTTACTTGTTTAACTGCTTCAAGATCTGCTTCGTTTCTAGCTTCCCTTGCTTCCCGTTCTAGTTGTTGAGAAAGTTCGATGAGTTCCCAGTTCTCTCTAGCGTTCGCCATACTACATTCCTCCCAATATATTCTCCACCATATCTTTTGCTAATTTTCATTTTTGTAGACTCTTTTCTGAACGAAATATCATTGTAAAATAAAGGTATTTATCACCTTAAATGTGTGTGTATAAAAGTCTAAAAAATGGAGAAACGTATGGATTCAATCTTTTTGGCAGAAAAAAAAGACACATCCGCCTAATATGGGACATGCCAATACGTTATTTTAGCTATTGGAATTGAAGTAGTTACTGATTTTATTTTTTGGTCAATTTTCTTGCGTCGACGCCATCAAAACTAATTTCTACCGGCTTAATTGTCCCATCCTCATTAAAAATCATCTTGTCTATGCAAACAACACGATGATTCCTGTCTGTTTCGGTAAGCGGTCTGCGGTGATAGACGATGTAATATTCATCGGTTCCTGGCACTTGAATATAGCCATGATGTCCAGCACCTGTCGCAACATCGGGATTCTGTTGCAGAATGGTTTCAATGCGCTCGAATGGTCCTAATGGAGAGTCAGAAATAGCATAGGCTACCCGATAATCAGGCCCTGTCCATCCCCCTTCTGCCCACATAAAGACATATTTTCCGTTCCGTTTAATCATACATGGCCCTTCCACATAGTCAGTTGGTGTTATTTCCTTATACAAGCTGCCATCATCAAAAGGTTCAATACTAATCATATCCTCTCCTAAACGAGCAACATTACAGTGTCGCCAACCACCATAATAAAGGTAAGCTTGACCATCATCATCAAGGAATACATGAGGATCGATTGGTTGTGCACCATTGTAGAACCTATCAATAAGTGGTTTCCCTAGAGCATCCTTGAACGGTCCTTCTGGTCTGGTGGATACACCGACCCCAATACCACCAATTTCGTCGTTATTCTGAATGTCATTAGCAGAGAAATATATATAATATAGGCCGTTACGCTCAATTGGTGATGGCGCCCAAACTGCTTTATGGGCCCAATCAAAGTCCTCCATGCTTAAAATTCTTTCAACCTTTGTCCAATTAACCAAATCCTCGGAATGAAATGCATCAAAAAATGTTTGTTCCTTATAAATAGCTGAGTATGTAGGATAAATCCAGTAACGCCCTTCAAAAATCCTAGCTTCTGGATCAGCATACCAACCGGGAAACACAGGATTTCCTGATTTTATTTTCATCAATAGCTCCTCCTTTTATAAACCTAAAATCATTGAAGTAATTCCCGGTTGCCATTACCAATAATGCTTAATTACCTCATAAGATTTCGGCTTCATTTTGTCATTCGCTCTACTGTAGTAGAGTGCCAAACGCGCAGATATAATAACGCTTACATATGAATATATCAAACTATCATTGGTATAGCACTATAAAACAAAACAAAAGATGTAAGTTTAGTCCGATTCCTCAAAATAAAAAGCCATGCCTCATCGACATGACTTCTCTTCTTACTCGTTTTCTTCTTCAAAATCATCTGGGTAAACCGTAGAATCAAATACATCCCCAGTGCTTTCATCTTTATAGTTGATTTTTACTTTGTTTTTATCTTCGTCGACGCCATCTAAAAATTGATACATCATTCCGCTTAGACCTAATGCAAATGATGCGAATGTGTCAAAGCTATTTTCAAAATCCTCTTTTTTCACTACAACAGTGAATTCAGAGTATTTATCATTATGCTTAATATCTTTTATGGAAGCAAAGTCATCGCCGGATTTCATTTCCTCGATGCTAGTGTCTATTTCTTTCTTCATTTCGTCCATCATTTCTTTATGCCTTTCCTTCGTCAACTTATAAGTGATGGAACCATCATCGTTCTTTGTTACCTCTTTAACTCCTTCTTCTTCTTTTGCCTCTGTAATCATTTCATCGATATCTTCCCCTTCAAAGAAAGAAGCCGGTAACGTAATCTCCACATCTTTACTACCACATGCAGCTAATGCAAAAACAAAAACGACCATCATTAACATAAAACTAAACTTTTTCAAAAAATTTGCCCCCATTCTTTTTCATAAACATCTACGATGATACACAAATTTCCTTCCAATGTACATAAAACTGCACTCTGCTTCTAGCCAATATAATTGTTGTAAAACCCTTTCATGTCCAGTAATAGTGGAATTAAAAACTTCTTCATTATTACATTATCTTTTGCAACACACGTAAAAATATTACCCTCATCCATACGTAGAAAACGAATCTTCAAAAACCTTAGTACTTCGCAAAAAACAGCACACTTTCCTAATCTATTCTTCATCGTTTTTAAAATGCATGAAAATTTCTTCAAAAATTCACTCATGAATATGGTAAAATAGTAGGTAAACGTTTCCATACTGGTGGTTTGTAGGTTGCGTAGATAAAAATAACATTTTGGGAGAGGGTTGAGGAGATTGAAAGATAAGCAACCAAACATCATTTTGATTAATTGTGATGACTTGGGTTATGGGGATTTGAGTTGTTATGGATCAACTGTCCATGATACGCCAAACTTGGATAAGATGGCAGAGGAAGGCATTCGATTTACGGATTTTTACATGGCATCATCTGTTTGTACACCATCTAGAGGAGCGATGTTGACGGGCTGTTATCCAAAACGGATTGGTTTCGGTTCGTTCGAGGATGGACATTGGGTGTTGTTCCCTGGTTATCGAAATGGATTAAATCCGAATGAATGGACAATCGCAAAAATGTTAAAGGATGTCGGCTATAATACGAAAATGGTTGGGAAATGGCATTGCGGTGATCAACCTGAGTTTTTACCAACGAGACACGGATTTGATGAGTATTACGGCCTTCCATATAGTAATGATATGGGACGTCAGGCTGGTGCACCAAGAAGTCTTCCTCCACTACCGCTCCTACATAATGAGGAAGTATTGCAGGAACAACCAGATCAAACAGGCTTAACCGAACGTTATGCAGAACAGTCTGTCCGTTTTATTAGAGAAAATGCCAAAGAAAATAAACCTTTCTTCCTTTATTTAGCCCATATGCATGTACACTTACCACTGTACGTTGCGGAACGCTTCCGTAAAGAATCGCGAAATGGTGATTATGGTGCGGCAGTTGCATGTATTGATTGGGTAACAGGCGTCCTAATGGATGAGTTGAAGCGCCAAGGAATCGATGAGAATACGTTAATGATTTTCACATCTGATAATGGTTCGCGAAATGATTTTGGTGATAGTAATGGCCCATTGCGCGGTAAAAAAACAACAAGCTGGGATGGCGGATTTAGAGTACCTTGTATCATGCGTTGGCCAGGGATGATTGAGGGTGGAATTGTATCCGATGAAATCGTAACATCCATGGACTTCCTCCCTACTCTTGCAAAATTTGCAGGTGGCTCTATTCCAACAGATCGTATGATTGATGGTTTGGACCTATCTGATTTTATTTTAAATCCAAAAGAAGAAGCATCACCACGTGATACATTCTTCTATTTTGTTGCGGAAAACCTCACTGCAGTACGTTCAGGAAAATGGAAATTACACGTATGGCGACATAAAAACGCAGTTTGGGAACTGTACGATTTGGAAAAAGATGTTAGCGAAACAACCAATGTTATCGACGAATACCCAGAAGTAGCAGAGAGATTGAATCGACTTATTGAGGAGTGTCGTGTGGACCTTGGGGACGGCGCAACCGATACAATCGGGAAAAACTGTCGCCCTGTAGGAGAAGTCGACAATCCCGACACCCTCACCCACTTTGACCCAGACCACCCATACATCATGGCAGAATACGACCTACCTCAACGCGGGTAAAATTCGGTGCCAGGCACCCGGACAATTCTGAATTGTTCCGGTGCCTGGCACCTTATGTTATATTAAATCCATAATCTTATTTATGAAGTCGAGGGATAGTATGTATCGAGTGTTAATTGTTGAGGATGATGAGAAGATTCGTCGGATTGTGGCCGATACGCTTTCAAAGTGGCAGTACGATGTGGTGGAAGTGAAGGAGTTTAATCAAGTACTGAAGGAGTTTGAAGAAGCAGATCCTCATCTTGTTATTTTAGATATTAATCTTCCTGTTTTTGACGGGTACTACTGGTGCCAACAAATACGCACTATTTCCAAAGTGCCAATTATTTTTCTATCATCTAGAAATCAAAATATGGACATCATTATGGCCATTAATATGGGTGGAGATGATTTTATCCAAAAACCGTTCGATTTGGATATTTTAGTTGCAAAAATTAGTGCACTCATCCGTCGCAAATATACATATCAGGAAGAGGAAAACATTCAGTTCCTTCATCGCGGATTAAAGTTAAATGTGACGAATTCCACGATTGAATATAAAGGTGAAACAAGCGAACTAAGTCGTAATGAGTTTATTCTTTTACAATTACTGATGCGCAATATCGGAAAAATTGTATCGCGTGAAGATTTAATGCAAGCATTATGGAATGAAGATCAGTTCGTCGATGATAATACATTGACCGTGAACGTGAACCGGATGCGCAGAAAAATTGCAGCACTAGGTCTGGAGGAGTTTATTGTTACCCGTAAAGGAATGGGGTATATCATCGAATGAAATTCCTACGCTTTTTACGTTATGAAAAGCCCTATATTTACGTATTTCTCACCATTTTCTGTATCACTTCTGCAGTATATTTTACCGATAGCAATCGTAGCTTCACATGGTCATCATTCTTCTACGCATTCTTACTTTCTACGATTGTATTAATCGTCTTTTTCATTATTCGCTACTTGCAACATGTCCATGTCATCAGACACATAAAGCATGGAGATGTTGATCCTTTGTCCATGGAAGGTGAATTTGCGCAATCGTATATTGATAAGCTAAAAATAGAGCACATCCGCGAGCTGAATCAAATACAAGAAAAGCAGAAGGATCACTATGATTTTATCGTCTCTTGGTTCCATGAAATTAAAACACCGATTGCGGTCCTCCGTCTCCTAGAACAAACGGATATGGATCCGAACAGTATTCGTGAGGAAATTTCAAAAATAGAAAACTACGTTGATCAAGCACTCTATTACGCGAAACTCGATAGCTTTAACCAAGATTACGATATCCAAAAATGTGATAGTATCCGGATTGTGAAAGAAACGATAAAAGCACATGCTAAAACCTTTTTTTCCAAAAAAATCGCTATTCATATACAAGCAGAGTCACTTGTGGTGCAAAGTGACCCAAAATGGCTCCAATTTATAATTAATCAGTTAATAACGAACAGCTTAAAATATACAAATCAAGGCGGAGAAATCACCATCTCCGTATTGGAATCAGAAAGTGAAAAACAGCTCATCATTCGCGATAACGGGATAGGTATCAGTCAAAAAGACCTGCCGCGTATTTTCAATCGTGGCTTTACCGGGGAAACTGGGCGAACTCATGCGAAGTCAACTGGAATGGGCTTATATTTAGCCCAACAGTTAAGTAATAAACTTGGACATTACATTAGCTGTACTTCAAAAGTAAATGAATTCACCGAATTTATCATACACTTCCCAATGGACAGCGATCCGTATTTATTCATACAAAAAACACACGATGAAACTTAAGCGGTTCGGTTTTTAAACTATAAAAGTCATCCCCATTAATTGCTGAAAAGATTTATGTCTATAATAAAATTAATAACCAGGATGGAATGTCATCCTGGTTATTTTGTATACAAAATACTTGTAAAGTCATCTTTCTAAAATAGATGTTATAGCTTCCACAAACTCTTCTTCTGTAAAGTTATCTGCTATAACTTCCAAATGAATTTTATCCATAATGAATTTTGCAACAAATAAATCATAGTATCCTGTTGGAATATTAGGTCCATCTTCTACAGCAGTATATGGACCGTAATCTATTTTTCTTTTACCAATTATTAATTCATGTCCGTTTATTATGGATTTATCCATTTCATCTTCAAAGAGAATAACATAATCCTTTACAAAACCTTGCTTAGAGACAAGAACTTGCAATTGCTTATCCAAAGGATTGTACTCTTCATTTGTAAAATCTTTTTTATATGAAAAGATAAATTGATCAAACGCTACAGTACCATCATTGTTGTAAATTATTGTGAATTTTGTATCGGGATAGACTTCTGTATACTCCTTAAATCCGTGAGGTAACTTTGAAGGACGTACATCCATTCCTAAATATGAGATGACTTCATCAACAGTGAGTTCTCTTTTATACGTTTTTTCTGGGTCAAAATATAGTTTAGATTGATCGTCAGTATTATCATCTAATGCATTAAAGACGATATGATTTTTATTTCCAGACACAATTGGAGCGTTATCTATCGGCCCATTTTCCAGATTTTCTATTCCGTTTTGATTCGTCTTCTTTTGCTGATTTATGAAATTAGGGAAAATGATTGAAAGAATCAAAATGATGGTACAAGGAAATACCCATACATAATTCTTGCTCGAAAGCTTTGTTGACTTCCCTTTTCTCAGCATAATATTAGTTTTAACCCGTTCGTAATCAGGCAAATCCATATCTGTTGCTTTCTTTATTAACTCTTTTTCATTCATACCATATCACCCCTTAATTTAAATTGATTGCGTAATTCTGAAAAAGTTCGATACAATTTGTTTTTAACATTGGATTCTGAAATTCCTAATTCAGATGCTATTTCTGAAATGGTGAGTCCTAAACTATAGTACAAGTAAAAAATCTTTCGAATTTCTGCTGATTTATTTGATAAATAAGCATGAATATCTTCTACCAATTCATTTTCAGTAATCTTGTCTTCAATTAAGATTTCAACGGATTCAACATTCTCCAATTCAATTAACACATCTTCATCGTCCTTATATTTAAAAGGGTTAATAGCTTTTAACTTTTCTAATATTGTGTAATATTTATAAATTTTTTGGTTTGCCAGTTTCAAAACAAATGCTTCTTCATTTTCAATATAATTTACGCCCCGTTTAGACAATACCGAAAATAATTCTGCATATGTATCTTGGAAAATATCTGGAATGTCACTTGGATTTTTGCACTTACTCGTAATTAGAATTAGAGTTTTTCTTTTTGTATTATCGTAAATCCTATTAAATGCGCTGTAGATGGAGTCGACCATATATTAACCCTCCTCTCACTATATAAGTGTCTAAAAGTGTTAAAATAGTTTCATGTAAATGAAAGAATTGTTATTTTCTCCTTACTCTAAAACAAATGAAAAGCAGAGGAATCCTCTGCTTTTCATTTCGCTTCTTTTTATTTGAAATTTTGTAGTCCAAAACCGCCGATTAGAATAACTCACCGTGTGTTTTTCCCATCAATAATTTTGTAATAGATCGATGTCGATGATACGTAAAAGATGATATACGTTAACACATACAATCCCATAACGGAAAAAATAATGGTTGTTAACGAAGGTAATTCATTTACGATCGAGATGACCGTATAGTATAACAGAAACCAGCTGTGTAGTAGACCAAGGATTAAAGGTGGTAAAAATACGAATACCAATTGTTTTCGTATGATCTTTTTAATTTCTTTGTCCCCTACACCCATTTTCCGTAAAATCGCGTAGTGCTCTCGTTCTTCTGTAGCTTCGCGAAGCTGTTTAAAGTATATTACACTTCCTAAGGCGAACAGCGCAATGACAGCGAAAAACGCAACTGAAAATAACAGTAAAGAGGATGACTCTGTATTTAAAGAATACATATCAATATAGGCGGAATAATACGCATCATCTGATTTCATCACAATATCATACACTTTTCGTGATACATCATTCGAAGTTTTCGGGTTTTTAATTTGATACATCTCAAATGAAGATAGCGCATGATGAGTTTTTAAATTAGCAAAAGCCTCGTCAGATATAACAAGTACGGAAGGCTGTGGCTTTGTTTTCCCTCCAGGACTTGTTGGGATACTTAATAACGGGTAACGTATTTTTTCGACAATCTGAAAAGTTTCATCCTGTAAAACCGTTATTTCGAGTTGATTACTACCATACTTCGTCGGATCATCAATTCCTCTCGATAAGATGACAGCCTCCTGCCCCTCGACATCTACCTTTTCACCTACACCCCGAAGCTCTACAATTGCATTTAATTGAGATTCTGGGAAAAGGTAAAATTCCTCTGTGTAATACTCGGGATGGCTGTAAAAAGCATTTCGGTTACTAATTTTTTCGGTCTGTATTCCCGTAATCGTTTCATGACCAACAATCGGATGTGAATCATTGATAATTTGATCAATTTTCTTTTGCGTTTCCTTATCCTGTGTAGAAAATGCGAGATGGTTTGGATATTCCTTTTTTACCACTTCGCCTTTAATCGCATAGTCTGCTGCAATAAACCCTACTGTAAAAATAATAACCGCGCTGATTAGAGAATTAAATGTAAAGTTAATCGTATTGCCGCGAATGGAAAAACGGAGCGAGGATACCCAAAGCATGTTGTTTCCAGAAAGATATTTTTTACTTTGACTCCATTTTTGTAACAACCATCCAGAAAATTGACGGTAAAATAAATATGTCCCGATGATCAGTGCAATCGTTGTGGCAATAAGCGTTTCATTAAAATAATCTTTCCATAAGTTCGTGTTGTCTCCTAGTGTTATCGTGTAGTAAGATCCCACAATTAATATAATCGACAATATTGCCATCCAAGCAGAAAATGTAAATGGCTTCTCCCTTTTTTCTTGTGCATGAAAAAGCTCCACTAATTGTACACGTCGAACACTAAAATAGCTTTGAATCGTTATAATGCCAATCAGTATAGCAAACAACACTATGGTTGAAATGATTGCTTCTAATGGAAATGAAAAAGAAATCTCCTCATTATAGTGCATTAAATTCATTAATACTGCGCCGAAAAATTTGGATAGTAAACCACCAATAAGAATTCCGCTCGTGACAGAAATAGCGCTTAAAAAGAATGTTTCTAAAAATACCATTGTCGCCACTTGTCTTTCCTTCATCCCGTACAACAAATACATACCAAACTCTTTTTTACGCTGCTTCATGAAAAAGGAGTTCGCGTATAAAATAAAGAACATGATAAATAAAAAGACGATAATAGAAGCAATGAAAATGACCGTTTTGTAGTTTTCTTTATTTTGAATTGCAGCTACTACATCTTCGTTAAACATTAACCCAGAAAAAGTAAAATAAATAACAACCCCAACAAGCATGGAAATAAAATAAATGGTATACAAACGGAAATTCCGTTTCATATTTCTCCATGATAGATCCACTAAGTTCATCGTTGCTCACTCCCTATAGCACTTTGAACGGTAAGGATTCTATCAAAGAATTGTTTTTCCGACTGCTCTCCCTTGAACATTTCATTGACAATTTTTCCGTCGCGAAGAAATATAACGCGCTCGCAATAGCTCGCTGCATATGGATCATGAGTAATCATGAGAACCGTTGTCTTGAATGTTTTATTAAGCAATTGAATTTGTTCAAGTAGTTGAGTGGCTGACTTAGAATCAAGTGCACCCGTTGGTTCATCCGCAAAAACAATTGCAGGATTTGTTATCATTGCGCGCGCCGCAGCAGTCCGTTGCTTCTGCCCTCCTGAAATTTCGGACGGATATTGATGCAAGATGGAAGTAATATGTAACGCATCCACCAATTGCGCCAACCGCTCCTCCATTTCTGCAACAGATGTTTTTTGCAATGCAAGTGGCAGTAAAATATTTTCTTTCACTGTTAACGTATCAAGTAAATTGTAATCCTGAAAAATAAATCCCATCCGTTTTTGACGGAAATCACGCAACTCTTTTCTTTTCAAATCTAATAAAGATTGTCCTTCAATCCAAACCTCCCCACTGTTAAAAGCATCAATGGTAGAGAGTGTATTCATTAAAGTTGTTTTTCCGGAACCAGAAGGTCCCATAATTGCAGTGAACTCCCCCTCTACAATCGTTAAATCAATATTTCTTAATACCTGTGTCTTTCCGTAAAATTTCGATAAGTTCTTCGTTTGAATTATATTATTTGTCATCATCTCGTCCTCCTCACTACCTTAATATACCTATTTCCCCTCCAAGCAACCATCGAAATAACAACATCTAACGTGACAAAAACGTAAGGTGCCTGGCACCCGAACAATTCAGAATTGTTTGGGTGCCAGGCACCAAGGTGTAAGGCACCAAGGTGTAAAAAGTATTTGACATCTCCCTCTTGTTCCTTTATACTTAAGGTGTAAAAGAAGTTTTACAGGTAAAGGGTGGTATTCTAGTGCGAAATAAAATTAAGCAATATCGAGAAAAGAAAAATATATCTCAAGGGAAGTTAGCTGATTTATGTAATGTCAGCAGGCAAACCATTAATGCAATTGAAAACAATAAATATGATCCAAGTCTACAATTAGCTTTTGATATAGCGAAAACGTTAGGTGTCACGGTTGATCATTTATTTTTAAGTGAAGGAGAGATGGAGGAATGACAAAGAAATCGCAAATTGCAGTTTTTGGCGTGGCTACACTCGTAATGTTGGCAAACATTTTGTATAAAATGTTTGCTGAAAAAGAAGTTGATTTTTATGAAATGATTGCTCTCGGAGTTTTCTCTACTTTTTTACTACAGGCAATCACTTGGGGAACAAGAAAAGAAAATAATGGTATCTTACAAGACGAAGAACTAGGTCAAAAGATTGTGGAGCAAAGTTCGAAAATAAGTTACACGGTCGTATACTTCCTACTTCTCGCAGCCATTCTCACAGACAAACTTGTAAACGGCACAAGCAACATCTTCCTACTTGCAACATTCATCCTAGCAATGATCACCTTCCCAATCGTTCAGTTTATGGTTTCTAGAAGATATCAATAAAAAAATGGTGCCAGGCACCGGAACTATTCAGAATAGTTTCGGTGCCTGGCACTCCATCTTATCCCCAAATTTCTTTGGAAATGTCTACGATATATTTAAGTTTCGCCCATTGTTCTTCTTCTGTTAGGATGTTTCCGTGATGTGTAGATGCAAATCCACATTGTGGGCTGATACATAATTGCTCTAGTGGTACATATTTTGTTGCTTCTTCAACACGTGCTAGAATATTTTCCTTATCTTCTAGTTGTCCATGTTTAGATGTGAATACTCCTAGTACAACGAGCGGACCGCCATTTGGAATGTGTTCTAATGGTCCGAAATCACCTGAACGATCATCATCATACTCTAGGAAAAAGCCGTCTACTTTTTCTTTCGCAAAAAAAGTAGGAGCGATTTTTGCATAGCTACCTTCAAATGCCCATTTAGAACGATAGTTTCCACGGCAAAGGTGCGTTGTAACCACTAAGTCTTCTGGTTTTCCTTCTAATACGTCATTTGCAACACGTAGAGCTAAATCGATTAATTCTTCACGAGCATAACCGCTGTCGTTAAATGGAATTTCCGGAGCATTTAACCCAGCAATATATACATCATCTAATTGTAAGTAACGGCAACCTGCATCATAAAATGCTTTAATCGCATCACGATACGTTTGGATAATATCATTCGCATATTCTTCAACATCAGGATAAATTTCTAAGTTACGAATACCCGCATTAAACATTTGATTCGGACTAGGAATCGTTTGTTTCGCAACAGCACGATCACCAACAATTTCTTTAAATTCGATAAAATCTTTTATATGTGGATGATCAGGGTTAAAGGAAATTTTTCCTGTTACACGCACATCATATCTTTCCGTCTCTTCTCCTTTGAACGCAAAACCATGATCTGGCACATAACCTTCTACCCCATTCAAATGCTCAAGGAAATCAGTATGCCAAAATCTACGACGGAATTCACCATCTGTTACTGCTTGAAGTCCCACTTCAATTTGTTTATCGACGATTTTTGTAATTTCTTCTGTTTCGATTTGATGTAGTTCTTGAGCAGTAATATTCCCCGCTTGGAAATCTTTTCTAGCTTGATGAATTCTTTCCGGTCTTAATAGACTCCCAACATGATCGGCTCTAAATGGTGCTTTCACTAGTGTCTTTGTCATAATAATCTCCCACTCCCTATTATCTTTTGATGTAACGTAAGTGTAGCATAGGAAAATGATTATAAGGTAACACCTAAAATCTATTCGTGGTTATAGCTTTTAACTATAGCAAAAAGACTTTTATGGTCATTTTTAACTTTTACTTAAAAATGACCGATTGTGCTTCTAGTTCTTTTCTCAAATTATAGAAATCCGTATGTTCAATCCACTCATTTTTCAGATTGTATGTACGTCCATTGTATAAATGTAGAATAATATCTTTTCCTAATACTTCTACTTCCATTATGTCCTCAACCCTAATCTTCTTTTTCCGCCGAAAGAGCCACAAGTGAATGGTTAGGATCTCATCACGCAAAGTTACATAAGTTTGATTTTTTATATTTAAAAAGAAAATACCTAATAAAATAAAAGAGATTGCCGAATAGGGAAATCCTGTGTAATAAAAATGCGTATATGCTGTCCAGATTTGATATGCTGCACATACAAACCATAAAACAGCAATTCCTTTCCACAGCGGCCTATCTACAATTTTAATTTCCATTGCGAACCTCTGCCTCCCGATTAATTCATATGACTATGTGAGGAAGCTGCTGCCTCATCTGCTTTTACACAATCTATCGCAATCACGAGAGCGATGATGATTTCTTCCATATCATCCTTTTCTATTTGGACTTGGTAGCTGTCTCCCCAAGTGAACCACTTCTTATTTACTTTTCCAATAACTTTCCCATGTTGGTACACTTCAAATTCCATGTCCCACCAATTACCGCGCACTTCTATCCCCGCAGCATCAATGTTGTATCGAGCTTTAAAGAAGGAAAACTCTTTCTTAATCATTAGAACTTCTCGTCCATTCACTTCTACAAAAAACTTTGGTAAAAAGCTGAACATTTTCTTCGTAATTCGTGCAACTTCATTTCTATTTGAATTCATGATGGAATAGGATTTTGGTATTTTCATAAAACTACCTTCCACATAATACACATCATTTTCCTGCTCATCTTTTACCGTGAATTTACCACTAAGACTAAAAACCTTCTGTTTAATATAGAGCTGCTTCATCCTTTCCCTCCTTATCACCTAATTATCTACATAGTATTATTTTACCATAACTTTAATTGAAATTTCAGAAATATCCAATGATATTTTAACGAAAAATTATGAAATTCAAATTCGCATGATAAAAATAAAACCCCAGTTAGCTTAAGAATATACCTTAAAATAACTCGGGATTTTTACGAGAACATATTTTTTAGTCCACATTTGAGTGGTGGCAACTAAAGTTTCTCCGTCTTTTTCAAAGATCAGACCAGCACCAGCTTTATCTTTAAATTCCCATCCATTTGCGGCAACCAATTGTTTAATATTCTCATCAGCAAAATCAATACCTTTATTTTTACTACTTATGATATACCAAATATAATCCCCTTCTACAGCAATCTCAGCTAATTTACTATCGGATTCTTTTAGTTTATGAATTGCTTCTTTTGCTGTTACATTCTCTATTGGAAGAGTGGGATAGTATAATTTATTTACAAAGATGAACACACCAATCATAACTATTACAATAGCAAGAATAAGTCCAACCTTCTTCATCTAACTATCCCCCTGTATTCGTTTTTTAAAAACTTTCTTCAATAGATGAATTCATCACTATAATAATTTTTCAAACGCTATTCTCTCATGCAGACCATCGATATAAACGATTCCGCAATACTGGAAGCCATTTTTCAAAATAACCTTTTGCATTGGGATATTTTCTTTATGTGTATCAATCTTGATACTATGAACGTTGTGTTCTAAGCAAAGTTTTTCTACATGCTTAAGGATCTCCGTCGACAACCCTAATCCTTTATGATCTCTACTTACGGCTACTCTGTGAACTGCTGCATATTTTTCATTACTAAGCCACTGCCCTTCGTGTATCGACTGATAGGCAGGATCCCCTCTAAAAGTAACCATTGCGGTTGCGACCACTTCCCCGTTTTTCACGAGAACATAGCTTTCTCCATGTTGAATATCCGTTTGAATTGACTCTTCATTCGGATATCCATTTTGCCATTGGTCTACTCCTTGCTCTTTTAAAAACGCTTGAGCTTCACTTATGATTTTCATTATGCTCTGTATATCACTGCTGTTCGATTTTCTAAACTCCATTACTGTCCCCCAGTTATTTATAATTTCCTGCCTTTAAAATCAAAACCTTTACCTTCAAAACGCAGATTTTCATCAAATGGGAATACGTAGACGTCAAAATCTATATATTCTGTTTGGATTTGATGCGCAAATTCGATAACCCTTTTATCCAAGGTCATTATCGGTGATTTTCCATTATGAACATGGAGCACAACTTGAAGATGCGATTTTAATCCATATGTATCTCGCAACTCATTAATGACAGGAACCTTACTGCGTAGCTTTCCAATAATTTTGTTCATTTGTACTTCCAAATCCATCGATTCTTCGTCATCTGTTGAGAGTTCCCAATCCGTTACTTGATAAAATGACTCAGGGTAAGGATGGTTTGTTGGAATTGGCGGAATTATTGGATTCCCATTTTTATCTAAATTCGTTGGCTGCAATCCTAATATTTCTGCAGCCTCATCTAGCGGAAAATCATTCCCGTAAAGGCTAAAATAAACGCGGATGCTCGTTTTTTCCTCAATAAGCTCAATTTCCCGATGTTGAATAAACTGTTTGATTGTTGCTGCTATTGAAGCCATTGTTTCTATATTAATTTCAATCGAAACGGACTCAAAATGGGCATTTCCACCAACTTGAGCAACAATTAAATGCTCCTCCTCTATCAAACGAGCCCCTTCATCATGATATAAATCACTTTCATCCCCTAAAAAGACAAGTCCTTTACATGGACGGTTTAGGAGCGCATCGAGCACACTGTCTTGATGGATATATGGTGAATACCATACGCACTGTACGTTAGAAAATACGTCTTGCATAAGTGAATAGGCAACAATCGTAGATCCCAATCCTAATGAGACAAAATGGATGGAATCATACTCATGTTGTTGTAAAAAAGATAGCATCATCTCATGGACAAGCTTTGGTAACTTATCCTCCTCAATTCCCATAAAAGGATATTGAAACTGTAATGTATCAAAATTTTGCTCCAAATACACTTGATTTGCATACCAAAACATCGGTCCCTGGGTCGTATACTCCTTCCCCGGTAACAATATCGCAAGCTTCTTCCTTGACCTACCTAACTTCGTAAAAAAATAAGGAATCGAAACCCCTTCCTCCTCCAAAACTCCCTTGACAAACTCCAACACAAAACCTCCTTTTTTAATCGGTGCCTGGCACCCACACAATTCCGGAACTATTCCGAATTTATGCAATTGTTCCGGTGCCAGGCACCTAAACAACTGTCTTGAATATTTTATTGCAGATGATGCTTATTGGGGGAATTGTTTTGGGGTATTTTGTTTCCGTTGAAGAAGATGTTAATTTGTTTGTAGAGGATTTGAATCCTAATGGCGAGAAAACGATCTTATTCATCCACGGCTGGCCACTGAGTCATAAGCAGTTTGAATATCAGTTTGATGTTTTGCCAGCAAAAGGCTATCGCTGTATCGGTGTCGACTGGAGAGGATTTGGACAGTCCGATAAACCATTAGACGGTTATAATTTCGATCGATTAGCGGATGATATTCGCGTGATTATCGATGTTCTTCAATTAGAAAATGTCACACTTGTTGGCCATTCCACCGGCGGCGCCATTGCGATTCGCTATATTACTCGTCATCATGCACATGGTGTAGAAAAGCTTGTTCTTGTAGACGCAGCAGCACCACGAGGTTTTACGAAAGAAACAGCACAGAGTTTCCTACATGATGCCCTTAATGATCGGCCTAACATGATGCAGAAGGTAACCGATACATTCTTTTTCCAATATATTACGAAGCCTTTTTCCGATTGGTTTCTTCACCTAGGACTTCAAGCTGCCGGCTGGTCAACTGCTGCTATAATTGTAACGTTAAGAGATGAAAAATTGGACTTAGATTTACCTAAAATCAATGTTCAAACCTTGATTGTTCACGGCGTCCATGACAAAGTAATCCCTTTCACACAAGCCCAAGAAATGAACCGAGCCATAAAAAACTCACAACTCGTACCATTTCATTATAGTGGACACGGACCATTCTGGGAAGAACGCGATAAATTCAACAAACTGCTCGAACAATTTGTTTAGGTGCCTGGCACCCAAACAACTCTGGTTCAATTAGGAATTTTCCGAATTGGATCAGATTTGTTCCGGTGCCTGGCACTCCTGCTTCAACACTGAATACATATACAGATCATCGAATTTCCCACATGTATATTCATAGCTTCTCAATAATCCTTCTCTTACGAACCCTAGTCTTTCTACTAACTTTTGTGATGCTAGATTACGAGGTTCAATTAATGCTTCTATACGTTGAAAATTCATCTGTTGGAATCCGTGTCTTATAATTGCTTCCACTGCCTCTGCAGCTATACCTTTTCCCCACTGCTCTTTACTCAGCTCAAAACCAATTTCTGCACGGTAATGTTGAGCCACAATGTTATGAAAACCACAACTACCAATTACAACATCATGTTCCTTTAATGTAATTCCCCATCGAATTCCAGTTCTTTTACTTCGTATCGACTTATACCAAGAAATCTCATCTAGGGCATCATTGAGGGAAGTAAAAGGTTCCAAACCATAATACTTCATTACCTCATCATCTGACAGATATTCCAAAATGCTACTCGCATCCTCATCCGTAATCTCTCTTAACAATAACCTATCCGTCTCAATCACAGGAAAACTATTCATCTCTTAATATCCCCTCAATTTTCCGGTGCCTGGCACCCAAACAACTCTGAAACAATTCAAAACTATCATAATTGTTCCGAAGTTGTGCGGGTGCCAGGCACCAACATATAGTCCATTACTCGTTCGTCTTCTAGCATTTCGTCTGTTTCTATGAAGCCTACGTTTTTATAGAAATGAATGGCGGCCTCGTTTTCTAGGACTACAGAAAGACGAATTCGTTCACAATCTTCCTGTGCTGATATCATTTCGATTACTTTTTTCATCGCTTTTTTTCCGTAACCTCGCCCTTGGAATTGTTCTCCAATCATGAACCTCGGAACCCAGTGACGATCATATGGCTCATTTTCTGGAATATACTCAACTGCCAGTAAACCTATCACCGTATCTCCATCACAAATTGCATAAGGAGTAAATTTTGGATCTACATACGCCCATGCAATCGTCGCCAAATTCCGAGCCACAAATTGCTTTTGATTCTCAGCCACTTCTAATTTTGCACATGCTCTAATATTTTCTTGTGTTACCGGTTTAATTTCTATTTTATTTTCCATATAAGACCCCTCTCGATGGCAATGCGCTCTCTCTTATTTCATATATTGCGCTACAAGCGTGAAGCATCTTTCTCTTGTGAGTTCTGCTTGCGTAGCGACATATTCTAATGCCTCTGTAGTACCGCCTTTGTATTTTTCAGATGACTCTTTTGCTATCTCGTCTCTCTCTTTTATCCAACTGCGTTGTTCTTCTCTTAATTTTTCCATCTCATCACTACTAAGCTGTTCTTCTAACAATCTGTAAATCTCATTCAACTCAGCGTCCCATTTTTCATATATTTTCACTTCCTGCTCTTCTAACTCGGCGACGGTTGTCCCTACTTCTGAATTTCTATCTGCTTCTTGCATTTCATTCAGTTTCTTCAAATACTCTTCCTTCTTACTTTCCACAACCTCTGTCTCACTCTGTTCAGAAGCCTCAGCGTCACTTTGTTCCGTTTCCTCTTGCTCAGTAAGATCAATACTATCATCATTTTCAGCCATGCTTTCTTCTGAAGTCTCCTCTATCTCTGTAACTCCATCATTTTCCACTTCACTTTCTTGCGTTACACTATCGCTAGTATTATCGGGCTCAGCATTTGATTCTTTCGTTTTGTCACCACAGGCAGCTAATAAAACAACAATTATTATTATTGGTAAAAATGCGAACTTTTTCTTCATGTTCATCCTCCTTATGTTTTAAATCAATGATGTTCAGTCATAAAATTCTTAGGCATGTTTGAGCAGTTATTGAGCACTTTGATTCCCTTTTACATTCGTTTTAAGTCGTGGTGGGAATCATTCACACCTTTTGATTCCCTTCCACATCCTTTTTCAACCCACTCAGGAATCATTCGCACCCTTTTGATTCCCTTCCACACCCTTTTTCGAATCACACAGGAATCATACGTCCTCTTCGTTTCCCCATGCAAATCTGCAATCAGAATCTTCCTCACACAATGCTCCCAATCGCAACCACATCCACTTCCCACATAAATAACAGCCAGTACTTGTATCCGCTGCAATTCCATTAAAACGAACTTCTTCCACCCTAAATTATCTCAAATTCTCTCCATTCCATTGGTAGCAACGCCTGATATTTCGGTGTCAAAAAGCGATCATCCACTAAAACAATCACCCCTGTATCTGTTTCAGACCTGATTAATCTTCCACCTGCTTGCAGGACTTTGTTGATACCTGGATATGTATAGGCATAATCATAGCCGTTTTTGCCGATGGATTGGAAATATTCTTTTATAATATTCCGCTCTAATCCAAGTTGCGGGAGTCCAACGCCAACCACAATGACCCCATTCAATCGATTCCCTTTCAGGTCCACCCCTTCCGAGAATACACCACCGAGAACGGCAAACCCAAGCAATCCCTCTGTACTATCTTCCTTAAACTCTGCTAAAAATTGTTCGCGTTCTTCCTCATCCATTGCGTTATGTTGGATGATCGTACGTATGCTAGGATGTGCTGTTATTAAATCCTCATATACACTTTTCATATATTGATAGGATGGGAAGAAGATGAGAAAGTTTCCTTGCCGCTCTCGCACTAACTTACTTAACATATCGATAATTTGTTTTTTCGTCCGCTCTCTTGCATGAAAGCGCGTCGATACTGGTTGAATAAAAACTTCTGTTTGTTCCATCGCAAATGGGGACGGAATCGCTAACGTATAATCCTCCGTCGTTCCACCAAGCATGTCCATAAAATACTGCAGTGGTAATAATGTCGCAGAAAAGTAAATCGTGGAACGAAACTTCTTGCGAATCTGCTGTAATAAATGAGAAGGATCCAAACAAAACATTTTCAGCTGTACCTCACTCTTTCCAGCTTCCACATACGTGACATACCGTTCATCATAGAGCTTGGCGATGCGCACAAATCCCGTCGCAGCAAAATACGTATCCAATAGTAATTGCTGCTCGCTAGTCGATTGCAATAACTCTTTTTCGGCCTGCTCTACGAATGCTTCTAGCAATTCAACTAGATCCTCTTCCAAATTCTTCACAACAAGCTGCCCATTCTCTGAACACTTTTTCTTTAATTCAATAAAATACTTATTAATTTTGTTCACAGAATCATACAGTGGAGCGCCCTTATATTCCCTTTTCAAAGACAAAAACGTCGACTTCGTTAATTCTGCTGAAAACATTTCGCGTGCTCGATCCACTAAATTATGGGCTTCGTCTATCAATAAAACAGATTGGCTTTTATGTTCATCGAAAAATCTTTTCAATGATACTTTTGGGTCAAAAATATAGTTATAATCACATATAATCGCATCCGCTACAAAGGCCAAATCCAACGAAAATTCAAAAGGACATAGTATATGTTTGCGTGCATACTCCTCAATCACCGCTCTACTAATGAACGTTTCATTAGAAAAAATATCCAATATTGCATCATTAATTCTATCATAATAGCCATTCGCAAACTCGCAATAATCTTTCTGGCAGCGCGTTTCTTCTTTAAAACAGACCTTATCTTTTGCCGTTATCGTTACCGCACTCATACAAAGACCTTTATTTTTCAAATGTGCAAAAGCTTCCTCAGCGTTTTGCCTCGTAATCGTTTTGGCTGTTAAGTAAAACATCCGTTTCATTTTGCCTTCTCCAAGTGCTTTTACAGCTGGAAAAATACTCGAAATTGTTTTGCCAATTCCAGTTGGTGCATTGGCAAAAATATTCTTTTCCTCGGAAATAGTTTTATAAACTGCACCTGCCAGCTTTCGTTGCCCTTCCCGATAATGTTCAAACGGAAACGCTAATGATTCAATACTTTGATCTCTCCGTAATTGATGTTCCTGCATTAGCTTCGCATATGGTGCATAGTTCTTCACCAAGTCATGAAAAAACTGCGCAAGTTCCTCAAACGTACACCGTTTTTGAAACTTCTTGATTTCGTCTGTCACCACATGGATATACGTTAATTGCACAGTCATCTCCGCAAGTTCATGATCTTTTGCATAAATATAGGCGTACACCTTTGCTTGAGCCCAGTAAACAGGATAACGATCCTCTTCAATTGAAGCCAAATCCTTGGAAGTTGACTTAATTTCGTCAATGAGGATTTCATCATCACGAATAATTAATCCGTCACATCGGCCTTCAATGACAAAATTCAAATTTTCATATTCCATTTCGGTCTTTAGAAATACTTCTTTAAAATCAGTTTCTTCATATGTACTTTGAATCGCTTTATGAGCTTTCGTTCCATCCGTCATCGTAGTTGCTGTACGAAACTTATTATCAATACTTCCGCTCCGATACACATATTCCACTAATGCCCGAACAGAAAGCCTTACATCAGGTAGCATAATATCACATCCATACCACCATTTTACAAGATACCTCCCCAAGTGGAAAGTTGGACATAGGTGCCTGGCACCCACACAATTCTGGAACAATTCTGAAAAAGGGACATGGGGTCAGGTCCCGCGTCCCAGTTATCAAACTGGTCCAAGGAAACTGACCCCATATCCCGTTATTGTTTTTAATTCAGTTCAATTGTTTGGTTGATGTCCGTATCTCTCGAACTTTGCCCTGTCATCCGTTTATAGTAATAAACAATATTCTTTATGAGATTTCCCGATTCCCAATATTCGGCTGCTTCCACATTCACCTTGATTAAAATTACATTTGGATCATCATAAGAAGTTTGCATGATTTTCTCATACATTTTGCTCCATAATTCTTTTTTCTTGTTCACATCTTCCACAATTTCCGCTTTGCCACGAACAGAAACATAGGATTTACCAGCATATGCAACATTCACATCTTGATCATGCATTATTTCTTCATATTTTTCAGTATCCTTTTTCGAAAAAAACCATAAGTCTCCATCAAACTCAACTTCTTGCGTTTTCATCGGACGAGAGACTAGCCCTTCTTCCGTAGCCGTTGTTAACATCGCAACATCTATGCCTTTTATTAAATCTCTTAATGTTTCGATTTCATCCTGCTTCATCATGTTGCATCACCTCTTTCATCGTTATAGTATCCTCTATACCAACCTTCTATGCAGGCTAATAAACGTAGTAAAACAATAGGAACGAATTAAGCATGTAATCCTTTTGATAGTTTTCGCCTTCAAAGAGGTACTAGATGATTGAGGTTATGTTTGAAAAAATAAAAACCCGCAAATGCTGTCTAAGCAACATTTACGGGTTCATTCATTATGCTGTATGTTTTTTAATTAAATTTACAAATGCATTTACGAATGCTCGTAAGAATTCAACTGTATCTTCTCTTGTAATTTTTCCATTTTCGTCTACTAAGTCTTGAGAATTTGCTAAGTATGCTTCCGGTTGTTGAACTGTTGGCATATTTAGAAACGCTAGAGTTTGACGTAAATGATGGTTTGCACCAAATCCACTTAAATCACTAATAGATTGACTTATGATTGCAGCTGGTTTTCCATCCCAAACACTTTGTCCCCAAGGACGAGATGCAACATCAAGTGCATTTTTCAATGCAGCTGGTACACTACGGTTATGTTCAGGCGTTACAAATAATACAGCATCTACGCTTTTTACTTTTTCGCGGAATGCAGTATACTCTGCAGGAGAATTTTCATCATAGTCCTGGTTGTACAATGGTAAATTTGCGATTTCGATAAATTCTGTCTCAAAACCTTCTGGGAATAATGGTGCTACATTTTTAGCGATTTGCTCTGAGAAAGAATTGTTTCTAATACTTCCTACTACAATACCTACTTTTGTCATGTTGATACTTCCTTTCTTTTAGTGTGATACTATCATTTTAATAGCTTCTATCATAATTGTACAATTATTTGCTCTTCTCACATTATTAGAACATGTACCAAACTACTTTTTCCCATAACATTAGCCTGTATCCATGTGGGACATGGGGTCAGGTTGAGACCACTGAAAAATAGCGCCTTTTTTTCTTCTTAATTTCTTGAATTAGGTGCAATTTTGGGGATTCAGGTATTTTTTGACTTTCAAATTCAAAAAAATATAAAAATGTTCAAATTCAG
>VEFU01000058.1 GCA_007679095.1 Paenibacillus bovis | reverse complement strand
ATTTACTTTTTTGGCTCTAAACAGAAGATATAATAAAACTGAAAATTACGACATTATTTTTGCAACACTAGTGTGTTAAGATGTATAATAAAATAGATTTGCTATTGAATACGGAGGCTACTATATATGAAACCACTTCATAGATTACTGATTTCAATATTAGCTATATTTTTTATAACTGGTTGCTCTTTCTATGAACCAAACACCTCCTTAATGTCACAACCAAAACTTCCAGGAACAAAGGCAGAATTAAAGGAATCTTTGTCGAAATATATCCCAAATAATGCAGATTTGTTAACACCAATAAATAGTGAAAAGAATAATCCAATAATGCTAGTAGACTTAGACGGTGATGGTAAAGAAGAAGCAATTGTGTTTTATCAATCGAACGTAAAAACAGAACTTGCAAAAGGAATTATTTTAAAAAATAATAATGGATGGGAAAAAGTTGCCAGTATCGATGGAGGTGGTGCCGTACTCGTTGACCTCCAATTTACAGACATAACGAATGATAATCGAAAAGAAATTATCGCTGGTTTCACCTATTCAGAAGAATCAACGGAACGCGGTTTGCTCATATATGATATTTTTTCAGAAGAAACACCAAAGTTGTTATTAGATGAGTCGTATTCTCATTTCTTAGTGGATAACTTCGATGAGAAAGAAGCGCAGGAATTAATATTAATAAAATTTGATAAAGGAAAATTCAACACTCTCCTTCTGTATGGACAAGAAAAAGATACATTTGTGGTACGAGATCGCCTGGAACTGGACCCGTATATTAACGGATATTACAACTTAATTAGTGGGAAAGTTTCAACGACTAAGAATGGAATCATGCTGGATGCAAGTATTGGGGCACATTCTGCAACAACTTATATTATAGTAGTGGAAGAAAATCGCCTACAAAATATGTATTCACAAATTGCAGAGAAACCTTTAAATGACACATTTAAGATAGCAGCAGTGAAAAGTGAAGATATCAATTTCGATGGTATACTTGAATATGGAACTTTAATCGAACCAGTATTAGAAAAACAACTTGCCTATGTCGATACACCCTATATTACAGTTTATTATCAAATAGGTGAAAATGACCAGACGGAAATTATCGACAAATTATTCATCCAATATCAATTACAATATAAAATAAGTATCCCGTTACATTGGCCAGCTATCAAGATCAACCAGTCAGATGATAGAAAGTACACGGAAATATTAGATGCTGGAACAAATGATGTTTTATTTGATGTATACGTAACGAATAAATATTATGATCCAAATGATGAATGGACAATACTCGCAGAAAATAATAACTTTATATACTTATCTAAATCTGCAGATGAAGAAACGGAAAATCTTTTTCAACTATTAAATGAAAATGAATAAAGCTGAGAGGGAAACCAATGGAAAAAATATTAATAGTGGAAGATGAGGGAAATATAAGAGGTTTTATATTAATCAATTTAAAAAGACATGGGTATCAAGTAGTCGAAGCAAGTTCAGGGGAAGAAGCTCTAGCTATTTTACAAAATACACCAGATATCTCCCTCGTTCTTCTCGACATAATGCTTCCTGGTATAGACGGCTTTCAAGTCTGTAAAGAAATTAGGCAAAAAAATGAAAACATCGGTATTATTATGCTTACCGCAAAAACTACAGAGACTGATAAAGTGGACGGATTGCTTAGTGGAGCCGATGACTATATATCAAAACCATTTAGCCCAAATGAATTAGTTGCTCGGATAAAAACATTGATGCGTAGAATCATTCATCATCATCCTGTGGAGAAAAAAGAAACTGGGATTCGCTTGGATCGTCAAAATAGATGTGTATATAAAAATGGAACAAAGATTGAATTATCACCAACCGAATATGCAATTCTTTCTATTTTAGATTTAGCAAACGGTGATGCCATCAATCGGAATGACATTTTAGATGAAGTATGGGGATTAGATTTCCCTGGTGATTCTAAAATTGTGGATGTAAATATTCGCCGTATAAGGCAAAAGCTTGAGGATGATGCTTCCAATCCGACCTATATTCAAACTGTATGGGGCTTCGGGTACAAATGGGTGAAACAATGACAAAAGAAGTTGGAATTAAGAAGCGGCTTTTTTTACAGCAATTTATGATTATTACCTTAACTGTTGCAATGTTGGAAGGTGTATTTTTTGTAAGTATATACCAGTATTACTATAAAAACACAGAGGAAATTATTACATCATATGCCAAAAACGCAGCTAATTTTGCTACGCGTTTTATGGATTTATCACCTTTTAACTTACAGTATTCAATGCCGAAAATGATACAAGAATTTAAAATGTCACAAGCAGAAATGCAGATTGTTTCTCCCTCTGGTGAAGTATTA
This sequence comes from Paenibacillus bovis, assembly GCA_007679095.1. Classification (GTDB taxonomy): domain Bacteria; phylum Bacillota; class Bacilli; order Bacillales; family Bacillaceae_C; genus Lederbergia; species Lederbergia graminis. Next base: position 21,336 of record VEFU01000058.1, on the reverse strand, counting down.
ATGTCTTCTAGTGGGTTTTCCCCACACGGAACAATCGACCAATTAGAACTGGTAAATGCAACCTTAGAAACTCCATCCACTTGGGTAGGTGAAAATCCGGACACTGGTGAACGAATTTTAGCAGCAGCTGTCCCATTAGAGTTTGAGGACGAACCAACCATTTACTTTCGCTTTGTTATTTCTCTGGAAAAAATCGATGAGTTCGTAAAAAGACTAATTATTATTGCCCTATGTATAGGTGTTGGCATAGTAACAATTGTCTTAATCCTGAGTTATGCCATTGCCAAAAGGATTACAACTCCACTTACACATATAACAAATGCAGCAAAGCAGTTTTCCAATGGGAACTTCGATATGAATATTGAAGAAAATTATATTGGAGAACTAGGCACTCTTGCTAAGTCTTTTAATGAAATGAGTCATTCCTTACAACAACATGAGACAATGAAGAATCGTTTTATCTCTTCCGTATCCCATGAACTCCGAACTCCACTTACAAGTATTAAAGGTTGGAGTGAAACACTCTTATCTGGAAATCTTCAAGATAAACAAGAAACGGAAACTGGGCTTCGGATTATAACGAATGAAACCGATAGGCTCATTAAGATGGTAGAAGAATTACTCGATTTTTCTAGGTTAAATAATGAAACAATGAAAATTGAAAAGATGGATTTTAATTTTCACGAGCTTGTAGATGAAGTGGTAAAGCAATTCGATAAGCAATTAAAAAAGAAACAAGTGCATATACTTGTTGATGTTTCTGATGAAGTTTCCTTGCATGCTGATCGTAATCGCATAAAACAGTTGCTTATTAACTTAATTGATAATGCCTTGAATTATAGTGGCGAAGATAGTGTCATTGAAATTAAAGGGTATATTCAAAACCAATCTTTTATCGGAGAAATTAATGATAATGGTTGTGGAATTAAAGAAGAGGATTTAAAAAATATTCACAAGCCGTTTTATAAAGCAAATGAGAATACAACTGGTACTGGCCTAGGCCTTGCTATTTGCCAGCAAATTATTAATCTGCACAATGGTCAACTTATTATTAAAAGCGAAGTTGGAGTGGGCACTAAGGCTGCTTTCATGTTACCAGTGTAAAAAGGGTAGATCCAAAATTATTGGAATCTACCCTTTTTTTTATATTAAGATCGCAGTTTCTTGGTCCACAATTGCTTGTACTTCTGTTCCATCCAACGTTTCTTCTTTTAGTAATGCTTCTACTAATTGTTCAAACGCAGGTTTGTGTTCTACTATCATTTGTTCCGTTTGTAGTATTGCTTGTTGGAATAACTCTTGCATTTTAGCATCTTTATCTTGCTTATGGAACGTTAACGTAAAACCATCTTGAAGCATTCCTGTGTCAACCATATCTTCTAGAAGTTGTTTTGCTTGTTGAACATCACCACTTACACCAACACTATGTTCTCCAAGATATAACCGTTCTGCTACTCCACCTGCAAGAATCATACTTACTCGATTTAATAGCTCACTTGCTGTAGTAAGATGTAATTCTTGTTGTAATGGTGCCACATACCCTAATGCTTGACCACGAGGAATAATTGTCGCTTTCCGGACAGAACCCGGTTTCGTTACTGCTTGAATAAGTGCATGTCCAGATTCATGGATTGCGACTCTTCTCTTTGTTTCTGGATCGTTCAACGCTCTAGAAGTGCTACCTAGGATAGTACGGTCTATCGCATAATCCAGGTCTTCCATCCCTACTTCTTCCCGTCCTTCACGAACTGCTTTTCTACTTGCCATTTCAAATAAAGAACTTATTTGTGCACCAGAAAAACCTGTTGTACTTTCAGCAAGTGTATCAAGTGACGCAATTACATTATCTGCAAGTCGCTTATTCTTTGTGTGAATATCGATAATCTCTTTACGACCTTTTGTATCCGGTAAAGGAACATTAAATGTAAAGTCAATCCGACCCGGGCGTAAGAATGCATCATCTAGCATATCTTTTCTGTTTGTGGCCGCAATAAATAAAATTCCTTCATTTTGATGACCACCATCCAGTTGTACAAGTAATTCTGTTAATGTTTTCTCTGCTTCTTCCCCGCCATGTTGCTTCCGTTTCCCGGCTAGAGCATCCACTTCATCAATAAAAATTACTGCAGGTGTTTGCTTTCGAGCATTTTCGAATAATCCTCTAATTCTAGAAGCTCCAACACCAACAAATAATTCAGTAAAAGCAGATCCACTCGCGGAAAAGAAGTTTGCACCAAGCTCACGTGCAATCGCCTGTGCAAGTAATGTCTTCCCAGTTCCAGGCGGTCCATAAAGTAGGATTCCTTTTGGTGCTTTGATTCCTACTTTTGCAGAGCGCTCTGGATCTTTTACTATCTCAAGTGTTTGTAAAATCTCATCTTTCATCTCTTCTGGCAAACCACCAATATCTTTCAAAGTAATGGTTGGTAGTGGGATCGATTTTGCAGTGCTATGTTTTGACTTAGCAAAACTTAACCCACCCTTTTTTCGTAAAATAATCGCTGTTGTTAATCCAACAATTATTATACCGCCAAATATGAAATACCCAGCACTACTACTATCAGAGTACGTGTATTGTATATTGTATTTTTGCACTAATTCTTCAACTAGTGGACTATTTGGGCGAAAATGAGAAATAAATTTACCATCTGGAGTATCTATATAAATCGTACCGTCTACTTTCTCAGTTAAGGTTACGAGCTCACCATTTTGGGCTTGTATGGTATCTTCTATTGAGGAAAATGGAATTACTTTTCCACTATTCATGGTGGAAAATGCCCATATTGTGGCAGCTACTACGCTGACAAAACCAATGACTAAAGGGATAAGTTTAGCTGAAATTCTTGAATTTGACTTCACTGGTCCATCTCCTTATATAATATCAATCTATTATTCATTATATCAAAATAATATTGTATAGGTCATTAGGCATATTTTAGTAAAATGGTTGGTTATTAGAGGTGAAGATTAGTATGTGGCTGAATTATTCATTCAAGTGGAAAGTTGCTGGATATATTGTAGCATGTGCTGCTTATTTCATTTGGGAGTGGGAACGCGAGTGTACTGAACTGAGCATGACCTCTCCTTTCTCTTTTTCCTTTAGGCGGGCATGAATGAAGCTCTAGCATGACCTCCATCTTCTTTTTTTACTTTAAGAGGGCACGTTGAGGACTCATGTGTGACCACCTCCGCCCATTTTGCTTTTAACTGGGAACTCAACAGGCTACTGCGTGACCGCTACCATCCATTTTCCTCTCAACCGAGCACGATACGACTTCCAACGTGACCGACTCCTTCGATTTTTCCTTTCACTGGGCACGTTACGAGCTCCAACGTGACCGCTTCCGCCCATTTTCTTCTCAACCGGCACGATCCAACCTCCATCGTGACCGCTTCCGCCCATTTTCCTCTCAACCTGGCACGATGCAACCTCCATCGTGACCACCTCCGCAACTTTTCCCTTCAACCGGGCACGATCCAACCTCCATCGTGACCATCTCCGTCCATTTTCCTCTCACCTGGGCAAGATACGGCCTCCATCGTGACCGACTCCTTCGATTTTTCCTTTCACTGGGCACGCGGCAACCTCTTGCGTGACCGACTCCTCAATTTTTCTCTTCAACCGGGCACGATACGGCCTCCAACTTGACCGCTTCCGCAACTTTTCCTCTTAACCGGGCACGATCCAACCTCCATCGTGACCACTTCCGCAACTTTTCCTCTCAACCAGGCACGATACGACCTTCATCGTGACCACCTCTGCAATTTTTCTCTTCCACTGGGCACGATACGACCTCCATCGTGACCACCTCCGCAACTTTTCCTTTCAACCGGGCACGATACGACCTCCATCGTGACCACCTCCGCAACTTTTCCTTTCAACCGGGCACGATACGACATCCATCGTGACCACCTCCGCAACTTTCCCTCTCAACCGGGCACGATGCAACCTCCATCGTGACCACCTCCGCAACTTTCCCTCTCAACCGGGCACGATGCAACCTCCATCGTAACCACCTCCGCAACTTTCCCTCTCAACCGGGCACGATACGACATCCAATGTGATCGACTCCTTCAATTTCCCCTTTAACCAGGCACGATACAAGCTCCAACGTGACCGCTTCCGCCCATTTTCCTCTCAACCAGGCACGATACGACCTCCATCGTGACCCCTTCCGCCCAATTTCCTCTCAACCGGTCACGATGCAACCTCCATCGTGACCACCTCCGCAGCTTTCCCTCTCAACCGGTCACGATGCAACCTCCAACGTGACCGCTCCCGCCCATCTTCCCTCTCAACCGGGCAAGCACTCCACCGCATTATAAACCCCATAACCTATACAACTTCCAAGCAATAAAAAAGAAGACTTTCAAAAGTCATGTATTACACTTTGAAAGTCTTCTTATATTATTGATTTCTTCTCCAGTCAAGATGTCCTTTTTCTAAGCCGCGGATGAGTAGTTCTCCTGTACCCATGTTCGTTGCTAGTGGCACTCCGTACACATCACATAAACGCATAAGGGCGGATACGTCTGGTTCGTGTGGTTGCGCAGTTAATGGATCACGGAAGAAGATTACCATATCCATTTCATTTTGTGCGATGTAAGCACCAATTTGTTGGTCGCCACCAAGTGGACCAGATTGAAATCTATTAATTTCTAAGCCTGTTGCTTCCATGATTCTTAGGCCCGTTGTTCCAGTTGCATATAATTCATGTTTTTCCAGAATTAATTTATATGCTGTCGCAAATTGGATCATATCATCTTTCTTTTTATCATGTGCAATTAAAGCTATTTTCATTTGTACTCCCCCTTAATTATCTTTTTAGCGATGATTTCGTATTGATCTAGTCTAATTTCAAACAGTGTAATTGGATCAAGGAACTTCTCTGGGTTTTCCTTTATTTCCGTGTAATCAGACCTATTTTTCTCTAGTTCGTTATTTTTTAATACGACCGTATCTTTTAATGTTTGATAAGGTTCTTTAAAGAAGATTTGGATATCCCGCGCAATTGCTTTCTCGATCAATTCGAATTGACGGAAAAATTTATTGATTACCGACTCAGCTGCTTCTACATAGTCTTCTTTCTCAACGAAGTTCTTATACGTGTTTGCAAGAACGGTATTATTTTTCGGTAGACTTCCAAATAATTTCCCAGCGCTTTTTAGTAAAACTTGGGAAGGCGTTCGTCGTAGTAAAATGTTCTCTTTATCAATTGAAACATTGTCAGAGAGGCGTTCTGCATCCCTTTTCCAATCTTCTAATATAGAGAAATCACATAAAAGATCTAGCGAATCCACACCAAGTAATTCATTAAATCCAGTACTCCATTCATCCATCCGTTCTTGACTTTCATTAAGTTCAGCTTGGGATTGCGCTATCCAGTCTTGAAGCAATTGCTTAAATAGTGGAAGTATCGTCTCATTCATATAATTTCTGATGCGATTATTCATTTCAATATTTAAATCTAAATGAATGGTACGATAATCCGTATCTTCCTTCATAATTTCCGTTGTTGATTTCAAGAATAAAGGAATCTCTTCCTTCATTTTAGCAGTTAATTTATCTTTCATAGACTTATACGCTTTTTGTAAAACACGAATCTTTTCTTCTTGCATATCCTCTAATTGATGGACAGAGCCATTCAGGCGTCCAACGATATCATCATTGATTTCTATCGACTCAGATAATGATGCTTTCAATTCCTGTTGTTTATCTACTAAACTAGCAAGTCTTTGTCTAGTAAAAGCTAATAGATCTAACGAGCTATTAAAAGAAGGGATGACCGTTTCTGTCCCCAATTTATTATCTTTCTCCCAGCGTTTAATTGCTTGAAGCAGATCGTGACATTCTGTAAGAATATCAATTTCCAAGTGTTCTTCTGCTAGAATTGTACGTCCAGCATTAATAATTTCCTCTGTAAAAAGTTCAGGGAATTGATGGTTCCATGCTAACACTGCTGATGCAGCAAAAACACGTTCATTTGGACCTGCTACTTTTAACCATGCAGTTAACAAATTCGGTACAACAGGTTTCATCACTGATAGAGAGTATTTGCCACCAATCATATCGATATATTCTTGCATATAATATGGAGATATGACTTCCGATTCCTCTTTCACCAATTGATTTATTACCTGTAGCCATTCAAAATAAATTGATTCATTTTTATAATGATTCCATAATTTGTCTACTATTTGTTCAAAATGTAGTTTACTTTCTTCTCCAATGACCTGAAGTACAGGAAGATAGTATGTAGGATTTTTCTTGTGCAATTGATCATTTTCAAAAATCGAAAGTAAAATATCAAACCATTCAGTTGATTTTGTACGAATCGATTCATTTACAGCTATCTCGAGTGCATTTTCCCAATCTTGTTGTTCTACAAAGAACGAATAAGCAATCTTCGAAACATTACGGTAATCGGGATCTAGTACAACCGCATTTTTAATCATTTGATTCGCTTCATTAAATTTGTTTTGCTGTACATACAAATGAAACAAGCGCAAATTAATTTCTGTATTAAGGATAAGCGAATCTGTTGTAATTGATTTATATATGTTTTCAGCTGTGTCTAAAATATCAGACTCAACATAGGCATCAGCCATATTTTTTCTTGCCCAAGGTTCTAAGTTGTTATGAACATTCTCCCATTTATAAATGGCAGCTTCATAGTCTTTACAATGATAATAGATTTCTCCTTGCGCAAAGCGAATATCGGATAAATCTGAAAAGCTTTGTTTTTGTTCCTCAAAATACAATTTCCCCATAACCTCAACAGGGTGCTGGTTTTCATTTTCCATGAAAGTTTTTTCATAGTATGTTTTATCGATTAATACTGATTCAATCTCTACCATGTTACTCACCATCTCCCTTAGCATTTTAGTTTAGATCTGCAGGATACTTAAGGCCAAATTGCTTTCTTGCTTCCTCCACAATATTAGCTACAATAAGTGAATTCTCATGAGAATTAATGTCTGATTCTAATTTTCCAGATTTTATTAAATGAATAAACTCCTCTACTTCATAATACATGGAAGGATGAATTGTTTCCGCTCCAATTTCTTCCATCTCTCCATTTCGATAGCGTAGCTCAATTCTTTCTAAATCTGATATTTCTTCTATCAGGAAACTTCCTTCTTCTCCTTGTATCTCAGATGGAACGTAAGAATTTACAATCTTAGAATGAGTAATGACAGCTTCAAAACCGTCATATTCCAATAATAAACTTCCGCCACCATCCACTCCAGATTCTAGCATAACGGCATTTGCTTTTATTTTCTTTGGAGCACCAAATAAAACAACTAGTGGAAAAATACAATAAACACCTAAATCCATTAATGAACCATTTGAAAATTGTGGATTAAATGCATTTAAAACCGTTCCTTGACGATAGGCATCATAACGGGATGAGTATTTACAATAACTAGCATGGTATCTTCTTACTTTTCCGATTTTATGTAAGTTGTCTTTTAAAGCAATAAAATTCGGTAATAATGTTGTTTTCATCGCTTCCATTAAAACAACGTTATTTTCCCTTGCTGTATTAATCATTATCTCAATTTCTTTTGAATTAGAAGCTAGAGGTTTTTCACAAAGAACATGCTTCCCATTTTTCAACATAGTAATTGTTTGTTCTAAATGAAGAGAATTAGGACTTGCTATATAAACGGCATCGATTTTATCACTCTTTGCCATTTCCTCCAGATTCGTAAATACATTTTCCACACCATATTTCTGAGCAAACTCACGGCCCTTCGTTTCCGTACGAGAATAAACAGCCGTCAACTGAAAGTCATCATTTTGTAACGCCGCTTCGAGCAAGCGATCTGTAATCCAATTAGTTCCTATTACTCCGAATCGAATCATTTTCATTACCTCCTAAGTTCATGAAAACATATTTATTTATACTATATTGTATTTATCACTTTCTTGCATTCATCTTGACGAAAAATAGCAAATAAAGTTTTTTCATAGCAAAATTAGTCTTTGCATCCCGAAGATGTTGTGGTAGAATAATTCCTATATTATTCAAACAATTTTTATAATGAAAAAAGTGATGATGAAGAAGGCATTGAGGAGAATTCTAAAGAGAGTCGATGGTTGGTGGAAATCGGCGAATTTGCTTCAAAAGCTCAGCACTTCTAAACTGGCAATATGCCCGGCGCAAGTCGTTAAATACTCGAGGCTATATTAATGAATACTGCTCATAAATATGGTGAACGAGGGTGGCACCACGATTTTACGTCCCTCATAACTAGGCAAACCTGTCTGTGTTATGGGGGCGTTTTCATTTTATTACAAAGGCAATTGTTCTTCTGTAATATAGCAACAAGTTGATTGTAAAAGGTGCGAGATTCTGCGGAAAAAGCGGGTCAGGTTGAATCCCTACAGATAGCATAGCGATCCCTAACAGCCCGTGGAAAGCGAGTACCTGGCAGTTCGCCACGTCCTGTGGCAACACCTGCACCTGCACAACCTGTGCGGCGAAGCGAAAATCAACAATATTAATTCAAAAAAACATTATTCTGGAGGTTGAAATTGTCATGTACAAAGTTCTAGTAGCCGATGCAATTAGTGATACTGGGTTAAAAGCATTATATGATCATCCAAACTATGTTGTGGATAAAAATCCAGGTTTAGCACCTGATGCTTTAAAAGAAATTATCAAAGAATACGACGCTTTGATTGTTCGCAGTCAAACACAAGTAACAGCTGATATTTTAGAACATGCAAGCAACTTACGAGTCATCGCTCGTGCTGGTGTTGGAGTAGACAATATTGACGTTAATGCCGCTACAAAAAAAGGTATTATCGTAATTAACGCTCCTGGAGCAAATACTATTTCTGCTGCAGAACTTACAATGGCAATGATGCTATCTCTAGCTAGAAATATCCCACACGCTCATGCATCTACTTCAGCTGGTAAATGGGAACGTAATAACTTTAAAGGTGTTGAGCTATACGAAAAAACACTTGGAGTTATTGGGATGGGTAAAATTGGTTCCGAAGTTGCAAAACGTGCAAAAAGCTTCGGTATGAATATTCTTGGCTATGATCCTTATTTAACAGAAGACCGAGCTGGAGAAATGGGAATTACGAAAGCGTCATTAGATGAAATTGCTGCAGAAGCTGATTTTATTACTATTCACACTCCTCTAATCAAAGAAACAAGAGGACTTGTAAATGATGACTATTTAGCTAAAACGAAAAAAGGTGTTCGAATCATTAACTGTGCACGTGGTGGAATTATTGATGAAGCTGCGCTTGTACGTGCGTTAAATTCTGGTCAAGTTGCTGGTGCTGCACTTGATGTGTATGAAACAGAACCATCTACTAACACAGAATTACTTAGCCATCCGAATGTAGTTGTAACTCCACATCTAGGAGCATCAACTGTTGAGGCGCAAGAAAAAGTAGCTCACGAAGTTAGTGAAGAAATTATTGAAATTTTTGAAACGCAAACAATCCGTTCTGCAGTTAATATGCCACATGTATCTGGTGAAACACATAAGAAGTTACAACCATATATTGATCTCGGTGATCAAATGGGTGCACTTGCGATTCAATTATTGAAAGAAGCACCAGATAAAGTGGAAATCACATATTATGGTCAACTTTCCAAGGAAAATACAGAGTTAATTACTCGTACGATTGTGAAGTCAATACTTGCTCAGCATTTAGGTGATGCAGTAAATCTTATCAATGCGCAACATTTGTTGAAAGACCAAGGAGTTACTTCAAATGTTTCTAAAAATCCAAAGAGCAAAGGATTTGCTAGCTACATTGAATTAACTCTTTACAGAGGCGAAGCAAAAGCAAATATTGGTGCAACACTACTTAATGGTTATGGTGCTCGTATTGTGAAAATGAACGACTACCGTGTAGATGTTCGTCCAGAACCATTCTTACTTTACATTAAACATCATGATATCCCTGGTATGGTTGGTCGCGTTGGCTCCATGCTTGGTGATTACGATGTAAATATTGGTACAATGCAGGTTGGACGTTCTGTTATTGGTGGAGAAGCTGTCATGGTATTAACGCTTGATAAAGCAGTTGAACCAGAAGTAATTAATGCTCTAACAGCGATTAAAGGCTTAGAGTATGCTCAATTTCTTGAATTAACAGATGAAAAAATACCTGTTCATAATTAATAAAAATGAGGACCGCATTATGTATGTGGTCCTTTTTCCTATCAATCATTTTCTTCCCTTGATTGTTGATCTCCGCTACAGGCGCTCTCCTTCCGCTACAATCAACATTGTTCCTTTAAAATATTGACATAATAATACCATCATTTAATGGAAGTACTATGTCTATTAATTCATCAACTAAATCCATCGATTTGCATTGGGATATGCTGATTCCATTATTCGATTGATTACAAGATCGTTGGAATAGCCCGAGATGGCTTGCTACTCACCTTCGAATAGCATTAAGTATTACGGGCTTGGGACTCAGTATAAAGAAATGGCTATCCTATGAATATTATTGGATAGCCCTTTTTTAGATGAAATAATTAATGGCAAATTCCTAAATTAAATGCTGCTATCCTCGCTTGTGAAAATAGAGTAAAACCCCAAAGGAAAATTCCAACTCCATGTATGATATACCATTTGGAAAATCTGTTGTAGTATTTTCTAAACATAAAAGCAACAAGTGAAATGATTGTGATAATAATGGTTAAGCCTAACATTGCTTTAAAACTAGATGCCCAATAGAATTTATTATCTAATAATGGTACGACAGATATCGGTATATCATATGCTGTCACGTAATAAATGCCTAACCCCCACGATAAAATCATTAGTCCTAGTAATATATAAAATAGATATTTCCGCAACTGACTCCCCCTTTTCATTCACAAATTTCAAGTAAGATATTAATTCTCAAATTTTAATCCCGAGTATTTCAATATGTTTATCTTATTTTATGAAACTATTGAAAATAAGTCAATCGGAAAAATGCAAATTGTCTTACATTTATTATTTATTTTTACTCATGAATTGAATGATTTTTGTACAGCAGTAATATTAATGAGATGATAAATAAAAATAGCAATCTGAAAAATCCATTCAGATTGCTATCACAACGATTATTTTACGGAAGCAAGTACAAAATCCCTTACATCCATCACATTATCAAATATATATTTTACATTATACTTTTCAAATTCAGCACGAGCATTCTTCCCTGATAAGCCTGTTAATACTGCTGCAAATGTACTGCCCATTTTTCGTGCTGCAAGTAGATCTGCTAATGAATCGCCAACAATTAAAACCTCTTCTCCGTTTTCAAGTGGAAGTTGCGTTTCGATACACTCCAAAGCTGTCTTCTGTTTACTAGACAATGCCATTACATATGTGTATGGATTCGGTTTAGACAATTGCAGATTTGGATATTCACGTTCGGCTGCAAGCACATCATCCGCCGTTACAATATTTTTCACATTGAAATACTGTAACCAATTGAGATGTTTGAAAGGTTCTATCGTTTCTAACTCTGGACGGCCTGTCCCAATTCCAATCATAATACCAGCATCTTTCAGTTCAGCAAACATACGAGCAATCTCTTCTGCCGGAGCAAGTACCTTTTCCTGTGACAAGAAACCTGATTTTCCAGTTTGGACGGATGGCCTCCCTGTCGATTCTAATACATTATCATCTCCAACATACCATTCCTGACAAATATGTTCACATGTATCCCATAAAGCCCCGGATTGTGCAAATTGAGAACCAGAAACATCAAGCTTTTCTTTTACCAATTTGTCTATATGAGTAAATAAACCATCCTTTGTCTTTTCAGCATCCGCAAAATTTTCAAGCAAACCAAGAAAATCCAATTGAACATTCTTAGTTGCTAAAACTTCCCCAATTTCTTGAAGAACTTTCTGATCAATGGGATTTGTAACCCACTTTTCAATATTTGCTTTTTCCGTGCCTTTCACTTGTTCTAGTAAGTGGATTAATTGATTACATACTGTTACGTAAATCATATCCCAGTTTGCATTTAAACCTGCAGATTTTAATAATTTTAATACTTGATCATCCGCAAAAACATTGGAACGAATCTCAGCAATTTCCTCATCACTATATTCCACTTTATTTTTATTAGGCGCTAGCCCTATGTAGTTACCACTATTTAATATTTCCCAAACCGTAAGTGCTGATGAATCGAAATAGCGTTCCTCACTTAATAAAACACCATCCACATCAAACAAAACTGTCTTAATCATTCTAATGCCCTCTCTTCCAATTATGCTTCTCTATAGTTTAGCAGACTAGTTATTGAATTTCCTCAAAAATCTGTTAACTAATCACATTATAACAATTAGCCTATACACAATTTTTTTATTTGAATAAAATAACTGCGAACTAATTATATAGCCAGGGAGGGATAATATGTCTAGCAATAGAAAGGGTAAAGAAATTCATGTGGAAAACTTAATTATTCACGCTAAAAATGTAGAGATTATAGAAGATGATAGAGATAGAAAACATGACCGTCCGAGAAGAAACCCTTGGGACTCCTTCTGGGGAAGAGGACCATTTGGTAATCAAGAAGATAACGATAACGAATCAAGTGATAACAGATAATAAAAAACTACCGGCATAAGCCGGGACAAAAATAAATAGAAATGAATGAAAACCAAACTATAACGTGAGTCTGCAAAATAGTTTGGTTTTTTCTTACTTTAGAATATTAGGTGTGATCCAATAAGAATCGAATAATACAAGCGCAGGAAATACACGGAGACTCCAGCGGGATGAAGGGTCAGGGTGAGACCCCACAGACGCGTTAAGCGTCGAGGAGGCTCACCGAACCTTGTCTAGCTGTAGGCGCTATCGGCTCGAGGTCAAATAACCTGAGACATGAAAGGCAAAGAACGCCATTCTTTGTCTCAGAACATTTGCTTGTCGCGGGCCCGCACGATGCGGGTCAGGAAGGCGTTGCAACAGGATGTTGCGAAATTAGCCTTCCTTCAAGTCCCAAGCGCCTTTCGCTTTTCGAAGCCCGCGGAAAGCGAGCTCCTGAAACGGAAATCAACAGATTTTGATTGATAATTAATTTTTAGAAATCGGGTTACAAGGAATTACAGTTTTAATTTATTGGACAAGCATTATTTATTAACAACTAATCCTCATCCTTCGCATCCCAGTCTTCAGGGATAGGTTCTGATAAATATTCCTCCACTTGTTTTTTATATTTTTCCAATTGCTCAAAATGCGTATTAAACTGTTCTTTATAAATTAAGTAATTCTCCCCATCAAAGATAGCTCTAATTTTCTTCTGTAAAACTAAACTTTTTACAGTTGCTACAGGAAGTTCTAAATACTCAGCTGTTTCCTCAATTGTTAAATACATTATTTCCCACCTCGAAATATATTGACTAACAGTTACATATTATAATAGAATAACATTTTGGGCTATAGCCTACGTGGTTCGTAACCATCCCACGTAAAAAAACTAGGGAGAGATTGAATTGAAAATTAAAACATTAGTAGTAAATAGTATTCTGGCTGCACTTTATATTGCAGTTACAGGTATTATTGCACCATTCGGCTTTACGCATATCCAATTTAGGATATCGGAAATGTTTAATCATTTAGTGGTTTTTAACAAAAAATATATTTTCGGTATAGTAATTGGCGTCTTCATTTCCAACTTACTTTTTTCCACGCTACTCCCTTATGATCTAATATTTGGAGTCGCACATTCGATTATAGCATTATCTATAACGATTTTCTCTGCTAAATATATTAAAGGAATCTGGCAGCGAATGCTATTTAATACGATTATCTTTTCGTTTTTGATGTTTATCATTGCATTCGAGCTTAACCTTGCATTAGGATGGCCATTTTTCTTCACATGGTTAACTACTGCGATTAGTGAGTTAGTCGTGATGGGTATTGGTATACCAGTCATGATTGCTTTAAATAAACGAATTAACTTTAAAAAGATGATATAGATTCACAACCGATATCTACTGGTCTTGGATGTCGTATCATATGAAAAGGGAGTGTCAGAGGGATTTATCCCCGACACTCCCTTTTATTATTTTCTCTCAGGTGGAACTTCTTTATTTAATAACTCGAAGAAATTAAGCACAGTAAAGTAACTCATACCTAAGTCTCCGAAACCTTCAAATGCGGATAAAACATCAACACTACATCTTAGTGGCTCCACTTGGTAGACTGTAATCGTGATTTGGTTACGTCTCATCCCTCTTTTTTCAACGAGGATTTCTCCACGCTCTTCATCAACATGAAGGATTTTCCACCCTTTTAGCTTGTTATTGATGATAAACTTAATTTTCTCCATTAATGCTGGTCTTTTTATTTTATAATAGCGACTCTTTAACTTTGGATCTTTGGCACGGTCACTAGTTTCTGTACTAGTTCTCCATAATCCTGTTAATACTCTGGCAACTGACAAGCTTTTCCCCTCCTTTTTACACATGTGGCTACAATATGTACTATTGTATATATTATATGACTTTTGGAAGCGTTATGTCCATGAACACGGTACATATTTTAATACTTGATAATCCAGTGAATGGTATTGTCAAGCAAGTCAGTGGCGAATATACCCCCTAACAAACAACCTATTTACTATCCAAAAAGCTACTATTACACAAATTGTTGTAAACATATACATATATAATCGATGCTGTTGTATAATCGTGAAACTATATTCTTTAAAAAGGATATTTCCAGACAAAATAGGGGTTAACAATACATAATCAAATAGTTTGATATCTAGTAAGGATAGCAATAATGGTAGTACTAGTATTCCTGTTGAAGTGAGTGCAACAGTGATTAAGCTTTTTAATTTTACAGATAGGGAAAAGATAATCAACATTGCTAAGACTAAGCCTATGAATCTAACGATACTAATGAATATTAGATACTGCAGAATAGATATATCAATGGTTACGTTGGCCATATGTGGCATACTATAAATAGGGGCATGTAACGCCCGTGTCCCATAAGTTGTTAGCACATTGAATACTTCTAGTCCATAAACGGCAATGAAAATCACTGTACTAATCCCTAATGACCAAATTAACTTTGCGTAAAAAGCTTTACTACGACCATATTTGGTTGGAGAGACAATTCGAACCATTTTCGTCTGCATCTCATACGTATAAACTGCTGATATAGCGGCAATTACAACAATCATCATTAATATCGCAAGCTGTAAATCAGTATTATTATCATCAGCTGCTGTTAATTTCTGATAGCCTGCATCATATAAATACCAGCCTTTTAAACCGTGTTCTCGTTCGAACTCTCTTACATATTCCGCATGACTTAATACTTTATTAAACGCTTCTTGAGGCGCTAAAAGTTCCGATAACTGATTCAGTTTTAACGTATTTTCGCCAGACTCCATAATCGTAAGCATCTCAGCATTCACATCATCAAACCGTTGCTGTTCATCTGCAAGGAATTGTTCTTTCGCTTCATTGTTTTCTCCCTCCAGCTGAAGCATATAGCGTTTATAGTAAACTTCATTTATATCAGCGAACGTTTCCTTCTGTTGTTGATATGTAACGATTTGTAGTGCTATAAAAGCAAGTAAAATGAGAAAGGCTTTATTCGTAATCATGATTTTATATAACTCATGACGGAATACACTGACATGCTCATACCCTCTAAACAGCTTCATTTTACTTAATCTTTCATATAGAAATGCTACGGTCTTGACTGGTGAATTTACCTGCCTCTGCTTACAAAAGATGATAATCGATACAATGCTAAGAATAATGATGGCAATTATAGTAATGATGATAAAACAGTACGTATATTGGAATGGATATCCACCAATATTTAAATTTAAATACTTAGAAAAAACCGTGTACGTATTTAAAAAGTGGATTAAGTTAATATATTTAAAAAACGAAAACACAGATGTAGGAGGAATAGAAAAGTATAAAATACTACTAACACCAAACACGATTGCAATCGAAATATAGACGGTAATCGAAGATCTAGCTAATACACTCACGGCAAAAAAGATTAGTGAGATCAAAATATAGACAATTAGTTTGGCTATTAAAAAAAGAATGAGGTACTGCAATACGGTGATTTCAAGTGATGAACCTCGATAACCAGCAACAGACTGAATATATCTTCCTACATCACCAAAACCATATGTCGTAATTGCCATTGCAAAATTAACAGCATAGAGCAATATTAATATAATGAGACTAGAAAAAAAAGCGACACTCAGTTTCGATACTATAAGGGGAACTCTACCTTTGTATGTCGTTTTAATTAATCCAAGACTTTGTTGTTCCTTTTCCCTTGCCAGCAGCTGAATTCCAATAACCATCATAAGAATTATTGCAATTAAATCAGTAACCAAAAATTCAGTCGCCATTTTTACACCTTTTGAAGGCGCAATTGAAAGTTGGTTGTCTTTCAAATGGGCAAAATCTTCAGGCGTTTTTGCGATATTTCGATATGGGAATGTACCTGGTTTAGCAAAAATAGAAATCGATGTCATCCTTTTGGCGTCATCCTCTATTTTTTGTAGGTAATCAGCATATTGAGTCACATTTCGGATTTCGTCGATTACATTATCATAGAGAGCATTTTCTGTCCACAAGCTTTCTGTATATGTTAAATAATCTCCACTATTATATTTTTCAATAAGCTTCGGGATATCTACGGATTTAAACCTTTCAACTAATTCTTCCTCATAGCTATCACCCCAGCTACTAGAATAAGATAGTTCCGTTAATACTTTTAACTCTTCCTGTTCCCTCTCCAGATGATGTAGAGCTGCATCATTGGACAATCCTTCTACACTTGCAAATATTTGCTTATATGCAGATGGGGAATATAGATTACTTTTGTCATTTTCATTTAAGTAAAGTAATATCCCGTTCAATAATATAAGCCCTAAAAATAGGAGCAACACTTTTTTGTTAGAGAATACCTTATAAAATTCATGGATGACAATCCTCATTGTTGCCCCTCCGTATCAAAGTAATGTAAATAAACATCCTCTAGAGTTGGTCTAACCTCTTCATACTCATATGGGTCCGGCTTCTTATCAGAAACGATGCGCACATAAATATTATTACTATCCTTGGAAATATTACCGACCCGATATTTACTTGCAACGGCAGGTAAGTTTTCCGGAGATGTCTTAATTTCAAAAACACAACCTTGCATCTTTTCCGTAAGATAATGCGGACTTCCACTGTCCAAGAGCGTACCTTTGTTTAGTAACAGTACTTCCTTTGCGATAAACTCAATATCCGGCACGACGTGAGTAGCAATTAGGACAATTTTATCAAAGCTAATTTCAGAAATAAGATTGCGGATCCGAATTCGTTCTTTCGGATCAAGCCCAGCCGTCGGTTCATCAAGTATGAGCACCTTGGGATTTCCAAGCATTGCCTGGGCAATCAATATCCTTTGCTTCATTCCACCTGAAAAATATCCAAGCCGCTTATATGTATGATCTTGCAGATTCACTAACGATAATAACTTTGGAATTTGCTCCTTTGCTTCCTTTTTCGTCATACCTTTTAAGGCAGCCATATAAAAGAGAAATCTTGCAGCTGTAAAGGTATCATAAACACCTTGCTGCTGTGGCATATATCCAATTATTTGGAGAAAATCTTTCCCCATTTTCTTTACATCTTTACCATTAAAAAGAATCTGCCCGTGATCAGGCAGAAGATTGTCTGTAATAATATTCATTAAAGTTGATTTCCCTGCCCCATTGGGACCTAGTAGGCCATAAACACCTTCTGTTAAAGTATACGTAAAATCTTTCAATGCATGATTTCCGCCATACTTTTTATTTAGCGCTTTTATTTCTAGGACGACATCCATACTCCTGCCCCCTACTCCTTTGGCTCTCACCATTCCATAATTAGTATCCTTCACGCTAGTTTAAAACAATATAATTATCTTTCCCCTCTAAATAATCCTTTCTTTTTATCAATACGTTATGAAACTCTCCATCATCTATTGAAGCGGATGTAACTATCCAGTCATCATATGCCAATAATGGATTCGTTTCCTGCTCGGGACGTTTTATCTTAGTTGTTTTATTTGTATTAAAATCATAGAAATATAAGGTACCGTCATAAAGATTATCTTGTGAATAGACGATTCCATCTCCTAATATACGTGGTTGACTGATTTCATTTCCCTCAAAAAGAGTTTTTCTACTGAAATCATTTAAACTTACAGTCGAAACTTTCTTTTGATCATCTGAAAGAAAATAAAGGTATTTCCCATCCAAATCTTGTAATGTGCCATTTTCTTGATCTAAATCTAAAATAAGCTTTTCCTTATTAGTAGCAAGATCAATCTCATACATTTGAGCATGACCATATAACTTTATTTTCTCAATTGCGTCTTCAGCCATAAAATCCATTTCCTCATTAAAATATACATGTTGATAATAAAGCTTGTCAGCAAAGATTCTTAAGGTGCCGATACCTGAAAGATGATCATCCCTAACAGCACTTAATTCTGTAAAATCTCCATTTTTCAAATCAAGACTTGCGACGACTAGTTTCTTCTTATCATCGATAGGCAGTCCTTCATCATCTATTGTGAATTGATTTCCAATAAAATAAGCATGGCCATCTTGAAAAACTACATTTTCATATGTTTTATAAATTTCCCAATCAAATTCAGCCAATACTTCTCTTCCATCACCATCTAAATTTTCCTTATACACAATCGTATGGTTAATCCTATCACTGGAAAATATATATACATGGTTTTCATACATACCTACAGCATTAAATGGATTTTTCATAGGTAATACTGCTAGGCAGGTTGGGTTGGGATTGGTGTCCCTGGAATACGGCTCATGCGGACAATCTGGCTTATTACATAAAACTACTTTTTCTCCACTTTCAAAGTCATGAAACCATAAAACATCATCAATCACCTCTAGCACCCCATGTTCGCTAATTCCCAATAAATCAAATGGCATCGCAATTGAGTGTGCATGTGAATGATCATGTTCTTTTGAACAGGAAGGAAGAAACAAAGTAACTATTAAAATTAAAATAAACATCAAATACACAGCAGGCTTTTCCATGTAATATGCCTCCTTTCATTAGTGTTTAGTTACTAGAATAAAACTAGAGTTACTATTAATCTATTAAAAACCTACATTTTGGGATTCTTACAGTTTAATTCTTACTGCTTCGACTCCCACCACACCTCAAGTTGATGGTTAATTTCAACTAATACCTTGCCTATCCCAGCATCTTGGAGTTCTTTATTGGCCATTGCTAGCGATGCATCCACATCCTGCTCTTTACCTGTCCACAAGTTTTCATACTTATCATAAATTCCTTTAATTGTTTCAAGTTCAGTCGCAATGCTAGACTCATCTAAGGTAAAACCAGCAATTGGTGACATTTGTGCACTTGCATTTAACTCCTTATATACCTGTTCTTTATTAGGTGGTTCAAGTCCAATAGGATGTGTAATTAATTCATTTGCAGGTGAATAATACCCGGGAATACGGTGTTTATGATCAAGGTGCTTTACTTCTCCATTATCAAGTTCGTAATGTTTTCCTTCAATTCCGAAACGAAGTAAATTGGATAAATCACTGTCCGTATTCAGCATTGTCAAAAGTTTAAAAGCCTCATCTTTATGTCTCGACCATGAAGCTATCCCATCTACTAAATAAGGAATTGAAACATATCCATCATTAATTTTAAATGCGCTTACTTCCACTATTTTTTCACCAGTATCATATTTTCCATCGTGGTAGTGCGTTGGACTGTATGAGCCGACAACTGCAAAAAAGTCACCTTGCATTACCTTAAATGCTGTATCCACTTCACTTACTAGATAACCATTTTTGGAATAATGTGCTAAGATGCTCATTAGCTCGAGAATATCAGTTTGTTCATAGGGATTATAAGCATAGGGTACGCCTTTTTCGTTATATCTTACTGCAATGCCATTTTCAAAATAGGCATATTCCGTAAGTTCTTTATAATCTACTAACCTAATATAAAATGGAATAAACTCATCATCTTCTTCGTGAGCATTAACGAAAAGCTCCAATACATCCTCCATCTCGTACAAATTCCTTATTTCATTTGGTAACGAAACATTATATTTGTTAACAAAAGCGTTATTCAGATACACATATTTTGGCATAGTCAATATAGGAGTATTAAAAAATCCATAAATATGATTGTCTACTTTAACCCTTTCCCATGTTTTATGATCAAATTTATTAAACAATCTTTGCCCATCTTCCGTTTCCAAATAAGAATCAATGGACACTAATAAATCGTCATTTATAGCTTCAAAATAAGTATTATGGGTACTGGAACCCCCAGTATTAAGCAAGTCAACCTGTTCTCCTTTAGCTTTCATATCCCTAATTTTGCTCTGATAATTCTCAGCATCTATTATATCTATACCTATAAATTCAACAACAAAATCCGCTCCCTTTTCAAGAAGCAAATCATTAAAGCGTATAAATATCTCTGGATCCACATCAACCGTTACTCCTTTTTCCACAATCCAAACCAGTTTTTTTGCATTTGGCCAAAGCCGGTCATATTCTTCGGATGTAAGTGGCTCTAAGGTTTCTATTTCTTCTTCGTAATCTTCTTCTATAACTATTTCCTGTTTATCTTCTTTTTTACAAGCTACTAAAATAAGTACACAAGCAACTAAAAGAAAAAAAAGGCGTTTTTTCAAATTAACCCCTCCTAGCTGAAAAAACTTATAATTTTTTTACTTTAAATGCCTAAAAATAGTTTTAAATTAAATGAGAAGCAGGTTTTTATTAACTACCGAATATTTTTAATAATATGTTTTATTAGTCTTGGCTGTCCATGTTTGTCCAGAATACCTCACAGTATGATTAGCAATTGCATAATCCGAGGAATATCTCGTTGTATCTGGGTTCGGGCGTGTAACAGTAACAGCTATATTCCCACCACCCCCACCAGTCGAAGGTATTAATATTTTACCATCACTTTTATCCCGATAGTAATAAGTTATATCAACAGATACACTACTTAGTGTATTTGGTGGTAGATTAATACCTGTTGATGCTGAAGCAGAGCTGGCATTAATTGTTATATATCCAGAAACACGTGCTCCATTTAGTTCCCCTGATTGTGAAGAAGCTGCAGAAACACTATTAGTTATAGCCAATAGCATGATTCCAGCTATTACTATTCCAAATACTTTTTTAAATTTGTTTGTCATTTTATTTCCCCCTCGTATAACATCGTATTGTCAAAACTTTTATAAGAAATAGGCTATAAAATACCTTGATAGAGAGCTTTTTGAGCAAAAAAATTGCCA
>VEFU01000057.1 GCA_007679095.1 Paenibacillus bovis | reverse complement strand
ACCTCTTATTTTGAAACACATTTTTTAGCAGTTTAATAAACAATTATGGAATGTCCACTTTTAGGGGGCTTGACCACAGGCACCCGTACAATTCAGAATAGTACCGGAGTTGTTTTGGTGCCAGGCACCCACCCAATTCAGAATAGTGTCGGAGTTGTTTCGGTGCCAGGCACCTATACAAAGAGGGCACCTATTCAAAGTTAAAAGGAGGTAAGTTGGATGGAAGTTACTCGTATGATGTGTAATAGGATGGTGAATCCGTTAGGTTATTCGTTGGACAGGCCACGGTTAAGTTGGGTAACGGAAGCTGTTGATGCGACGAAACAGATTGCTTGTCAGGTGCAGGTCGCAGCAGATGAAGCATTCGATACTATTTTACATGATAGTGGACAAAGTAAAGTGATTGATAGTCTAGGATATACGCTGCCGATGAAGCTGGAAGCATGTACGAGGTATTACTGGAGAGTATACGTTTGGACAGATGCTGGGGAAGTAAGAAGTCCTGTCGCATGGTTTGAAACGGCAAAGATGGATCAACCTTGGCAGGGGAAATGGATTACTCCTGAATGGGAAGATAACTCCATTCATCCATATGTAAGGAAAGGCTTTGACATTAACAAAGAAGTTGCCCAAGCTCGATTATATATTTGTGGTTTAGGTTTGTATGAAGCGGAAATGAATGGGAAACGGATAGGAAATGAGCATTTAAGCCCTTATTTCAATAGTTATACAGATTGGCTTCAATATCAAACCTTTGACGTAACCAATCATCTAACACCCGGAAGAAATGTGTTAGGTGCGATGTTAGGAAATGGTTGGTATAAGGGACGATTTGGTTTTACGAATGAAAATGGGATTTACGGGGATCGCTTTGCATTACTATGTGAGTTAGTTGTCCACTATACAGATGGAAGCACAGACATTATTGCTACGGATGAAAGCTGGAAAACAAAACCTTCCTATATAGTGGGAGGCAATATTTACGACGGGGAAGTTCAAGATGCAAATAAATTAGTGATGGATTGGTCCACCCCTACTATCCATGATGACGATTGGGACGGCGTACGTACCATTGACATTGACTATAACTTGTTAGAAGCACGGCGAAGTATTCCTGTTTTAATAAAAGAAACGATTCAGCCTGTTGAGGTCATTCATACACCTAAAGGGGAAGTAGTCCTGGATATGGGACAAAATATGGTAGGTTGGGTTCGTTTTAACATCGATGCCCCGAAAGATACGGTCATTTATCTTCAATATGGAGAAGAAATGCAGGATGGCTGTTTTTACCGGGAAAATCTGCGCTCAGCTAAGGCGGAATTCACCTACATCTCAAACGGAGAACCGAGAGAAGTCCAGCCACATTTTACATTTTACGGATTCCGTTATGTAAAAGTAGAAGGTTGGCAAGAAGAATTAAAGCCAGAAGATTTCACTGGCTGTGTCGTCTATTCTGATTTGGAGACAATCGGACATATTGAAACTTCTAACCCAATGGTAAATAGACTATTTTTAAATACGATGTGGGGACAAAAAGGGAATTTCCTTGATGTACCGACAGATTGTCCACAACGTGATGAGCGGATGGGGTGGACAGGTGATGCGCAAGTCTTTTCCGGAACTGCCTGCTTTAATATGGATTCGAATGCATTTTTTCATAAATACTTATATGATCTTGCCAAAGAACAAAAGAATTTGGATGGAGTAGTACCGCATTTCATCCCAAGCATTGGTTTGAGTAAAAAAGTGGAGGATCGATATCAAGATGCGGGTTCCAGTGCCTGGTCGGAAGCGGCAACAGTCATTCCTTGGAATGTCTATCTTCATTATGGAGATAAAGCAATACTAGAGCAACAGCTTCATAGTATGAAAGATTATGTGGATAGCATCAGGAGACAAGACGATGGTAGCAGGCTCTGGAATACTGGTTTTCACTTTGGTGATTGGTTAGCTTTGGATGGAGATGGAGATGAATTCCATCGAAGTGGTGGTACACCAACCGATTTAATCGCCACAGCATGCTATGCCTATTCTGCAGGATTGGTCGCGAAGGCTGCTCGTGTTTTAGGTGAAAAAAAGCTAGCCAAGGAGTATGAACGACTTTCCAAGGAAGTAAAGCAAGCGTTTTGTGAAGAATTTGTCACCCCTCGAGGTCGGCTTGTAGTAAATACACAGACAGCTCACATTCTAGCATTATTTATGGATCTAGTACCGGATAAGTTACGAAAAAGAATACTAGACTCATTAGTGAAAAATCTCGAGGAAAATAACTACTATTTAAAAACAGGCTTCGTTGGCACACCGTATTTCTGCCGAGTGTTATCGGAAAATGGCTACAATGATTTGGCATATCGTCTCTTGCTGAATGAGGAATTTCCAAGCTGGTTATATTCGGTAAAACTTGGAGCAACAACCATCTGGGAAAGGTGGAACTCCCTTTTACCTGATGGGAAATTCGGAGAGCTTGGGATGAATTCGTTAAACCACTATACGTATGGCTCCATTGTAGAATGGATGTACCGAAACATGTGTGGAATCAATCCAGTAGAAGAGTTTCCAGGCTTTAAACGAGTTCGCTTAGCTCCCCAACCAAATGCACAATTACAATTTGCGAAAGCAACACTGAACTCGGCTGCAGGACGATATGAAAGTGGTTGGAGGTATGAAGAGGATAGCATTCATTACCATTTCCTCATTCCATTCGACGCTCAAGCTGAATTAATTTTACCATCCGCTAAAATTAGTACGACAATCATAAATGGAGTACCGCTCCAAGAACAGAAACATATTCGTTGCTCGGAACAGTTAGATCGCTTAATTATCATGCTGAAAACAGGATCATATGAAATACAAGTTTCATAACTAGCATATTTGGACCTCCGAAACAATTTATTGGAAAAAGGAGAAAATAACATGCGTTTAGGCTGTTGTACCGATATTGCGAATGCTGCTATCGTCAAACAGGCAGGCTTCGACTTTCTAGAATGTACGGTCACATCACTGATGACTGAAGATGAGGATGAATTTCAAGCTATTTTAAAAAAGTATCAAGAAAGTCCACTACCTGTGGAAGTATGTAATGTATTTTTGCCTGGGAATATGAAGATTGTTGGAAGTTTCGTCGATTACAAGGTGATTGAATGCTATGTGGCAACTGCTCTATCGAGGGTGAAGCAAATTGGTGCAAAAAAAGTAGTGTTTGGAAGTGGCGGAGCGAGATCGTTGCCAGCGGGTTTTCCTATAGAAGAAGGGGAACAACAAGTTGTCGAGTTTTTAAAAATGGTTGCCGATTATGCGGAGTTAAATGAAATTACGGTAGTCATTGAACCGCTGAATAAAAAAGAGAGTAATATTGTTAATAGTATTCCAGAGGCAGTTTCCCTTGCTAAGCGAGTGGACCGCGAATCAATCCAAGTGCTTGCTGACTTCTATCATATGGAGGAAGAAGAGGAAGCATTAGAAAATATCATCGAGGGCAAGGATTTCCTTAAGCATATTCATGTAGCAGATTCTGCTAGATTAGCTCCTGGTACTGGAGGCTATCCTTATCAACAATTTGTTTCTTGTTTAAAAGAAGCGAATTATGAGGGGCTCGTTTCCATTGAATGCAGGTGGGACGATTTTGAAACAGAGGTATATGAAGCTAGAAAATTCTTATCACAGTTGTTTTTATAATACGTAAAACGTGGTGTCACCAACCTTGTTAGGGGTGTTAGCACCACGTTTTTTCATTCGTATACCATTCCGCCTATTACAAAAGAATCATTTTGTCCTGCTACTATCCTTTTATATTAAGCCTATTATATATGATTACTAAGTAATCTATATATATTGTAAGTAATACTAACTTTCCTTCCTATCCTTCCAAGACAACCCCAAATCATACACTCACACACAAAAAACAACAGAACAAAGGAAAGTTAAAAAGTGAGGTGAAAACGCTTTCTGAATTCAAGGTTATGAGGACCAGACCGTGCAACATTCTAAAACTATATTGAGCAAAGTGCCTAAAGGAGGTTTATGATGAGACGATTTCGTTGGTTGGTGTTGATGTTAGTAGCTTTTTTAGTTTTTCCAACTAGTTCGTTTGCGTATACGAATCCATTTCAGTTAAGTGACTCGTGGACATGGAATAATGGTGATTTTTATGGTGAAGGCGATCCGTATATTCTGAAGCATAATGGGATTTATTATCTGTATGTAAGTACGGTGGATGACAAGAGTGGTGTAAAGGCATGGACTTCTGAGGATCTTGTCAACTGGGAGTACGCAGGACTTGTGACCGAAGAGGCGAGTACGAAGGCCGCTTATGCACCGGAAGTTACCTACTGGAACGGAGAATTTTACATGTACACGTCCCCAGGTGGGCATGGTCACTACGTGTATAAAAGTTCGAGTCCACTTGGACCTTTCGTGCAACAAACAGGGAATCTCGGTAGAGGAATTGATGGTCATGTGTTCATTGACGACGATGGCCAGTGGTACTTCTACGGAACGGGTGCCAATTTTATAAGCGCCTATAAAATGTTGGATCCATATACATTTGGTCCTGAAATTAATACTGGTGCAGAAATGAAAGGGTGGACAGAAGGGGCAACCGTTTTTAAAAGACATGGAAAATATTATATGACCTATACAGGAAATCACGTTTGGAGTAAAGGCTATCGCATTAATTATGCAACAAGTACTTCTCCAACTGGAACATTCATGGAAGATCCGACGCAAAATCCACTACTGTTACAAACAGAAGGGGAGAATGTTGGACTAGGGCATAATTCGATTATTAGAGGACCAGATTTAGATTCGGAATTTATCGTATATCATAGTCATGCAAATCCGGGCCGATACATGAATATGGATCGCATCGCTTGGAATGGTGATAAGATGCTTGTTCTTGGACCAACAACTTTTGAGCAAGAGAATCCAAGTTTGCCAGATTTCAGTGATCGTTTTAAAAGAAATGAGATTGGTTCAGAGTGGTCCGTAATTAATGGTGGAACATGGTCCATTGAAAATAATGCACTTTTACAAACGGAAAGTAGCGAAGATAATCGTATTATTACTACGTATCAATCTGCAGAAAATTTTACAGCGGAATTCAATATGTCGATGCTGGAAAAAGGAGAGAGCCCTCATTATGGTGCTGTTTTTTCCTATGTAGATGAGAATAATTATGGGATAGCAGTTCTAAATCCAGAGGACAATCTTTTGGAGACGAATATCATCGTTGATGGCAGTGAGCTTGGCTGGGAAACTTCTGAACTTCCAGATGAATTTAACTACGAAGCACTCCACACTATTCGCGTCGAGAAAAAAGAATCAGAAGTAAAAGTTTTTGTAGATGGGATGCATAAGCAAACACGCAATGTTGAGTCGCTTGCTGGAGGTGCAATTGGTTACACAACAAACAATGTACAAGCAGAGTTCGGCTATATTGCTACGAGTAATCATGTAGATGGCAGTAATATTTTCGAAGTCCATAAACCGTTACCGGGTTCTGTGGAAGCTGTTCATTATTCAAATTATCATGCTGTAGGAGAGGTAAACGATACTTATCGTAAAGATGAAGTAGATATTCGTCCAAATTCAGAAGGTGGTTACAGTGCTCACTTGGCAGAGCAGGAATGGCTCGAGTATAACGTGAATATCGAGTCTGATTCCACTTATAGTTTTAATGTACGAGTTGCAGCAGAAGCGAATGCGAAAATCCGCATATTACTAGATGGGGAGACGGATCTAACAGGAGCTGTCGATGTAGCGAATTCTGGTAATGAATGGCGTAACCTCACACTTAATAACATTTCACTCGCTGAAGGAAAGCACACACTGAAGGTAGAAGTGATTTCTGGCGAAGTAAATTTTGCAAAACTTGATGTGAACAAGTATGAGGATGCACCTATTTATTTCGAAGATTTTAATAGTGGAGTTGCCGAAGGGTGGCAGCAGTTCGAAGGTAGCTGGCGTGTAGATACAGGTAATATTAATACAGATGTGTTTGATGGGTATAAGCCAATTCCAGGAAATGTTCAAGCGGCATATTACATTACTGGTGGTGAAGGTGTCGCCTACCATGATACAACGCCACAAAATATTGGTGGTGAACGCCGAGATGACGCTGTTGATATTCGTACAAAGCCAGGTGGTGGAACCGCTGTTGGTTGGAACCAGACAGGTGAATGGTTGAAGTACAATGTCGATATTAAGAGTGCCGGACTTTATGACCTCAAAATGGAATATGGTACTACTTTTACATCCGGGAAGGTCCGTTTCTGGTTGGATGACGAAATAGATTTAACAGGAGTAGTTGATGTTCCGTCTACAGGTGACTGGAATAACTGGCGAGAGCTTACGATAAAAGATGTTGAATTACCAGAAGGAAAGCATACGTTAAAGGTTGAAATTGTGGAAGGCGAATATGATATTGCTAAATTCAATTTCAGTTCAAATAGCATATACCAACCAATCCCAGGATCCTTTGCATCCAATGCAACACTCGCACAAGGAGAAACACACACAGTAAAAGTTAAGCCTGAAGAAGCGGGTGTTTATGACCTTGATTTTATTGGAAAAAATACGACTACAAACACGCAAGTCAAATTTATCCTAAATAACGATGTTGTACTAGGTGAATATTCGTTAACAGATCCGATAACTCTTGATTTACCAGCAGGAGAACAGGAACTATCACTTGAGATAGTGAGTGGAGAGTTAAGTTTTACAACGTTACACTTCCATACATTTGCAGAAGCACACGCATTACCAGGTAAAATCATGGCAGTTGATTATATGCTTGGTGGCGAAGGTGTTGCATACCATGACAAGACGGTCGCGAATATTGGTGGACAGTATCGGTTTGATACCGTTGATATTCGTAACCATCCAGACGGTTCGTTCAATATTGGCTGGAATCAACCAGGTGAATGGTATAAATACAAAGTTGATATTGCAACAAGTGGTAACTATGTCATGGAAATGGCTGTTGCGACGACAGTACCCGGGACACAAGTACGTGTGTGGCTCGATGATGAAGTTGATTTGACAGGTATTATCACTGTTCCGCAAACGGGCAACTGGGATAATTGGGTCAGCTTTATAAAAGACGGGATTACACTGCCAGCTGGTGAGCATACAATCAAAGTGGAAACGATAAGTGGAGAATTTGATTTTCATCATATTAGCTTCCATGATGCAAGCGATTATGAAATCATAGAGCAGGAAGGTACATTGCGTTCTGGAGCGGGTACTTATGGAAAAATGACATACGGTGATAGTGCTTGGCATGACTATATTGTCGAAGCCGATCTGCAAGTCGTCGATGGAAATGGCGATGGTGGAATTCTGTTCCGTGTTCAAAACCCAGTAGATGGCAAGGAATTGAACCATAATAGCGCAGATATGCTGCAAGGTTATGTTGCCTTTATTAATCAGGGTGGTGTTCATCTCGGTAAGTTTAATTATAATTGGCAATATATCACAGGTGCGAGCTTGGATGTCCCAATTGATGAGTTCCAACATGTAAAAGTTGTTGCCGAGGGTACAAATATTAAAGTGTATGTTGGTGACATGGAAACTCCAAAGATTGACTACACAGACAACAGTGCCAATGCTTACACACATGGGAAAATCGGTGTACGAAGCTTCTTAAGTGATACGAAGTACGACAATATATATGTACGCCCATTGGGAGCAACAGTAGATTCAGCGCGTGAGTTAGTCGACTATTTTTACGAAAAGAATGCAATAGAACACTCACTGTATAAGTTGGTACAAAACAAACTTCGCCAAGCCGAACATCATAACTCCAAAGGTAGAGGGGATATGGCAGCTAAGTTTCTATCAGATATAATTTCACATCTGGAAAAACAGTCTAGTAAAATAACAGACCGTGCCTCCGAAAAAATAAAAGTGATGATAGAAGATCTAAAATAAAGGCTCTGTTAAAGTTCATTGTAGTTAACAACTTAGTTGATTGTAGCGGATGTACACGAGATTCCCGCGGAAAGCGAGTGTACAGGAGCGAAAATCAACAACAGAGTTTAACAGATCTAAAATAATAGACAAACCAGCTACCGGGGCAACACCTGGTGGCTGGTTTTTCCTATTTTACCCTAAACTCCCTATTAATTAGCCATTCCCATAACATATTCTTGAACCATTTCTGGTGTAACAAGTTGACGTGTTGGGATAAAACGAAGATTTATTTTATTGATTTCTCTCGTTACTGCATTAATTTTCTCCGTTGAAAAAAACTTCCCTTGTTTGCATAAGGTAATAGCTTCTTCAATATACAATTCACGTTGCTGATCTAATTCTAGGAACCGATTATACATCGCATTTTGATTCTTCGCATGTTGGGCTAATTCTAAATGTACACTCATTTTCCAATATTCACTCCGTTTCCAGCAACCTGACTTCTACGGTCAGAAAGCAGTAAAAGATGTCTATTCTCGGGCTTATACAAGTCATTTAATAAATCGTCTAATTGACGGCTTATTTTCAGTGTTTCAGGGTGATTCAGTCCATGAAGCTTTCCAACTCGGACCATGGCCTGTCTAGTAATATAAATATCTTTTAACAGATCGCGTTCTGTTTCATAGACCATACAAGACACCCACCTACTGTTTATTGTCGTCCAAGTGTCACTATATTATCCACGAAAATATAGTAACAGCCTATCATCAATAGTTACTATTTATTAAAATAGTATTATTTTATTATAGGAAATAATAACTATGATGTAAAGCGATTTACTAGAAGAAAACATTGATATATAAGCAATCTTAGCCCTTTGAAAATACGCTTCTAATTTGAACTACTAGGAAGTGAAATGAAAGATAGGATTATCACTGTAGCTCATAGTGTGAGAGTTTAGTGGGGGAGAGGTAGCGGCTGAGAACCTTTTTGGATGATATTAGAGGGAGTGGCGTAAGAGTGCGTCTATCGTGCCCAGCTCGGAAGAAAATAAGCCTAAGGGGTCACGATGGAAGTTCTATCGTTCCCTCTTCAGGAGAGATTGGGTAGAGGTTGTCACGCAAGGGCGTTCATCGTTCCCGCTTCGAGAAAAAATGGATGTAGGTGGTAACGTTGGAACGTCCATCGTGCCCGGTGAAGGTGAAAAAGGAATGAGGCGGTCGCGCAAGATTGTTCATCGTGCCCACTACGGGAGAAATAGGATGGAGCTGGTCACGCAAGAGCGTTCATTGTGCCCACTTCGAGAAAAAATGGATGTAGGTGGTAACGTTGGAACGTCCATCGTGCCCGGTGAAGGTGAAAAAGGAATGAGGCGGTCGCGCAAGATTGTTCATCGTGCCCACTTCAGGAGAAATTGGATAGAGGTGGTCATGCGAGCGCGTTCACCGTGCCCACTTCAGGAGAAATAGGATGGAGCTGGTCACGCAAGAGCGTTCATCGTTCCCACTTCGAGAAAAAATGGATGTAGGTGGTAACGTTGGAACGTCCATCGTGCCCGGTGAAGGTGGAAAAGGAATGAGGCGGTCACGCAAGAGTGTTCAACGTTCCCACTTCAGGAGAAGTTGGATGGAGGTGGTCACGCAAGCGCGTTCAACGTTTCCGCTTCGAGAGAAAATGGATGGAGGTGGTAACGTTGGAACGTCCATCGTGCCCGGTGAAGGTGGAAAAGGAATGAGGCGGTCACGCAAGATTGTTCATCGTGCCCATCTCAGAAGAAATTAAGCAATGGAGGTCACGAAAGAAAGTTCATCATGCTCTCTTCATAAGAAAATAAGTTCAAGAAGTCACATAGGCAAGTTCACCGTGCCCACCTCAGAAGAAATTAATCAAAGGAAGTCACACAGCAGGACCAAATGTATCAACCTCTATGAAAAATAAATCGTCACCTAGCACCTCCATTACCAAATAAAAAAACTCCAACGATGCAAATATCTGCACCTTTGGAGTTCCCAAAAAAAGTTAGGAGTTTGTGCTATTTTGTTGGACAAGCACTTGGTGTGGGAAAGGCATTTTAATTCCTTGGAGGTCGAATTCTTCTTTAATTGTCTTGCGCAATTCGCGTTCGACGCCCCATTGTTCATTGTTCTTTGTTTTTGCAATGACGCGCAACACAACCTCAGATGTTCCAAGGGCTTGCACACCAATAACATTAGGGCCATCCACAATTACATCGCTATTCTGAGCAGCAACACGATCACAGGCTGATTGGATAATCCCTATTGCTTGATCAATATCGTCATCATAGGAAATGCGAATGTCAACTAGTGCGCGCATCGTCCCGCGTGAATGATTACTAACACTGATAATTTCGCGGTTAGGGATAAAATGTAATGTTCCATCAAAGCCGCGAATTTGTGTTGTTCGTAAACCGACAGATTCAACGACGCCATCTATGCTTCCAATGGTGACATATTCATTAACTTCTATTTGTTTTTCTAATAAAAGAAAGAATCCAGTCACAACATCGCTAACAAGTCCTTGGGCACCGAATCCAATCGCAAGGCCGACAATCCCAGCACCTGCAATCAAACTACCAATTGGAAGTCCGAGAACACCAAATATAGTAGCTACTAGTATAAAAATTAACACGTATGAAAGAACATTTTCAGCTAACTTATGTAACGTAATCGCACGACTTTTGGTAATTTCATTTCGACTCGCAAGCCTCGTAAAAATGCGATTAATCATTGTAGAACCGATTCTTTTTACTATCGCAAAGACAATTAAAATACCTATTATTTTTAAGGCGATAATACCGGCATGGACAAGTAATCCTTCCCAATCAAATTTCTTCCAATCAAACAAAAAAATCTTCCTTTCCTATGCTTTATGTCCATAGGATACACGTTTATTATCTTTTTATAAATAGTTTTTTTAAGTGTTCATATTAAATAGACGAAAAGTCCTATTTGGAAGATTTCCTTGTTAATCCACGGTTCATCATTTCTTTTTGTAATAACTCGATAAAATCTTGATCCAACTGAAGTGTTTTTGCCTTCCGAAAACAAGATAACAATAATGCATCTGACATCGTATCGAACATACTAAAACCCTCTTTCGTGATGTGTTTATCATATTAATAACCGCAAATGGTAGCTTTAAAACTTCATTCACTTTAACTTAAATTAGAAAAATTAAAAACGGCCAACCTAGATTCATAGGCTGACCGTTTTACAATAGATGTCGGATGCATGGTGTATTTATTAATTATACTTTTGATCGTTGCAGGTTCTCAGGGCCGACGAGGTCGACTAAGTAGCCGGCTAGTTTCGTGTAGTCATCAAGTGGTTTCGAAAAAACACCATCGAGATCGTTTCCATATTTTCCCTGCAGACCTAAACTATCGGCATGTCCAGATATCAAAAGTCTTTTGGAGAATGGGTAGTTGTCTTTTATGTATGAAAGTATATTTTCAAAGCTTTCTCCAGGAATATGGTAGTCCAAAATCGTTACGACAACATCGTCCTTGTTCTCAAAATTTTGAACTTCTTTAAATGACTTAGCCATATGCACATCAAAGTGAGAATCCAAACAATAACGGTATAACAAAAACATCTGCTTAATATCTTCCACTACTAAAACTTTTTTTCTCTCCATACTCTTCACATCCATCTCCATAGCTCCCTTATTATATTGCTTTTTCTATTTCTATAAACTTACTTTTTGGTAATTGTATTCTAAAGTGTGTCCCTTCCGGAGTACTTTTCATTATATCTATAAAGCCTCTGTGTGAAAATAGTACTTTATTACAAAATGGTAGCCCTAATCCTGTGCCTTCGACTTTTGTACTATTGTAAGGTAAAAATACTTTATCCCAATCTTCTGGAGGAATCCCACATCCACAATCAAACATATCTATAATCACTTTTTTATGATTAACATCTTTTACATGGAATACAATTTCTCTGTTTTCCCGATCCTCTGGAATCGCCTCAATTGAATTTTTAATTAAATTAACTAACACTTGTGTGAAATAAGTCTCATTTATATAGGCAGGAATTACTTTGGAATCCGAAGTAATTTTTACTTTTATCCTATTCTCTTTTAACAACTTGTCACATACTTGTTTGGCGACGTGAATGCAATGTACAACGTCTTGGCTTTTAAACGCCATCACTAAATCGTTTTTCAAAAATTGGTTATAGGCATTGACTAGATTCGATAATTGTTGGCTTGATGTAATCACGTGGCGCATCATTTCATCTGTATGCGGTTCCAGTTTTTGTAAAGAAGGGATGATTTCGGAATACCCTTTTATGATAGAGAGTGAGTTCTTTACCTCATGAATAAGGCTTGCAGTCATATTTCCGATATAATCTAATTTATTTTGTCTTTGTACAACATTTAAATAGTCTGCATTTAAAGCATTATACATTTTAATAAAAGCTATTAAGATAAATATGGAGTAGATTAAAACGGCAATACTACTAATTAAGATCTGGTAAGAAGGAATAAAGTTCGTTAAACCCAAACAGAATAGGATAATGGAGGATATAACAAGCGTTTTAATAAAAGATTTCATCTTATTATTATTAATACTTTTACTAACAAATACGAGCAAAATTAAAAAAAGTAATAGCACGATAAGATGTAGAAAAAACGAAAACTGTAAATCTCCATAAATAGGATAATAGTATACCATCCCTAAAGTTTTATTTTCATATTTTGTTAAACCTTCTATACCAAATGACGTCCAATTGATTGCATATACGATTCCAGTACTGATAAATGCTACAATTACCATCCCTTTATTTAACATGGCATTTTCAATTTTACCAAGGAAATTTTTAGGTTTGGAAACAGATGTCTTATATAATTCATAGGTAATAAATAAAATTAACGGCAAGGCAGCAATTGGACCAATTCTAAATAACTTAAATAATATTAATGTTGTCTGTTCATTTAAATAAGGGCTCCCTATGTACAAAATCGAGACATCTATTTGCCAGAAAGTGATACATAGCATAAACAAAAAAATTAAATTCGTTAATTTGCTTTTTTCATAAAGATGAAATAAGGAGTAACCTAGGAAAATGGGAATAAGACCGATGATAAAAATAAGAACAGCAAAAATCAAGCAGTTCCCTCCTCACTAGTGCAGTATAACGAGTTAGCCTATGATACTAGTGATGAACAACTAGTAAACTACATCGTATTTAGTATTTTCGTATATATGTGGCAGCATTATTACCACCATATCCATGTGACGTTATAAGAACCTCTGAAGTTTCACTCTTTTCTAGTTTATCTATAATTTGCAAATCTTCAAAGCCTTTTTTATCCGTTCTCGTGGTAAAAGGGATGAAATTTTTTTCCATGCCGATAATAGAAGCAACTAATTGGATCAAACCCGATGCACCAAACGCATGTCCAACCATGCTTTTTATCGATGTAATTGGGATGCTGTTTTGAAAAAGCCGTTCATGTGTCAAGCTTTCCACTATATCATTCGCGTGCAATCCTAAAGCCTGACTATTAACATAATCGGGTGTTCGATCCTTTACCACCTCTCTACATAGTTGATACATTCTATTTCCTTCCAAATCACTACCAAATACACCAAATCCATCATTATTACTCTTCGTATCTACTATTTCTGCATATATAGTTGCGCCTCTTTTGATGGCATCTTCTTCTTTTTCAATAACTATTGTTGCCGATCCTTCTGCAGGAACAAAACCCTTACTATTTTTGCTAAAAGGTAGTCCAGAAACTTCGATATGGCGGCCTAGAGGGAGAGTTCGAATTTTACTAAATGCGTAGATGAGACTTGCAGTATTTGCCATATCAACTCCGCCAACGATGGCAGAGTCTATTTGTCCAGCTTTTATATATAGGCTGGCATCTTCTAACGCCTCGAGCCCAGCAGTACAGCCAGTTGAGACAGTTTTCGTAATTCCTGTAATGTTAAAGTGGTTGCTGATGGCAGATGCAGTACTATGGTAGTTTGTGTGGCCACAGGCGAATGTAGGAAATACCTTGTAGTTACCACGACTTGAGAGTGCGATACTATTTTCATAGCCTTCCGTACCACCAAGTGATGTACCAATAAACACACCAATATTTTTCCTTGTAAAATCAATGCCTGCCATTTGTACAGCTTCTTCTGCCGTTGTAATTTGCGCTTTTGATATATTCGGGTACCGCTTATAAGCCTTTTCTTTTCTACTATAGACTTGAGTATCTATAAATCCAAGTGAAAGAAGTTTGTTTTTCGTTAATAAATCATCCTGAATAACAGTAATCCCATGTGAACCTGCTTGTAGCTGCTTTTCAAATTGAATGCTATTCATGCTACCGGGTACTGCGACACCATAACCCGTGATGACTATTTTACTCATTATGCATCTCCTTCCCATGATTCGGCTTGAGACTGTTTTCGCGCGAAAATTGTCATAGTTTGTCGTAATAATGTGTGAAAATAAAAATGGCTAATCTAGCATAGCTAGAATAGCAAAAAGTCTGTGTGTAATTGAAAATGAAAACCGGTTTATTATCTGTTATGCATATTACCTACAAATGCAAAAACGCTATAAATATTCATCACATCAGGGATTGAGTAATTGTGATAATTTTCCATAATTTTTATCAATTATTCATAATATATACCATATTTTTACAAAAAGCAACAGTGAGAAGTTACAAATTTATCCTTCTCCACTATAATACGTAACAAAATTAATGTTCTGGTCGTAGTTGCCAAAGCCTTTGCCGAAGAGAGTGACGCCGCCGACGTTTTGGGCGGTTTCTTTTACTTCGATTTTTAGGTCCCACATGCCGATGTCTTCGCGGAAGTGGTCAATATTAATGTCTGATAGTTTTTTACCATCGACATAGACACCAACATTCGTAATGCGGATTGTAAGTAGGATCCCATATTGGTTCGTGTCATTCGACCACCATTCCGGAGTATATCTTCCCCTTGTATCAGAAAAGTCACCAGGGCTTGTCCATGTACATAATTCTCTCCCATTTAAGGAAAAGGTAATGTCCGAAGGCCACACATTGTTGGAATACGGGAACTCTGAAGATACTTCGAGCACAATATCTATCATTTCTAACGTATCCCTTTCTTTTAAAAGCGATGGGATTCGATAGGCAATGAATCCTTTTGTAAACCACAAAATTGCTGCTTGGTTTTTCTCCGGATCCATAAAATAATTTGGGTTGTCGTACTCCCCAATCGTATGTGTTGTTGTGGCAAGTCCACATGTAGGGTGGACGTCAAAATCATAATAATGGCCAACCGGAATTTCTTGAAGATAACTTTCATAGGCTGAATATATTTTTTGAGGAAATTGAATTTCGATATGGTCCACCTTTAAAATAACCACTTTTTGCAGACCGGATTTCCCAGGGACAACCTCTGTTTTTACTAATCCTGCCTCACTCATTTTCTGAACATGTCTACTGACAATCGCGCTACTTATATTTAATTCCTTCGCTAATTCTTTAATATTCATTTTTTTCTTCGATAAAAGTTGAATCATTTTTATTCTCGTTGGGCTTGCTAACACCTCATAAACAGGAATAGAAGCTTCAGAAATGTCTAATTGCATATGTCGTTAACCTCCTTGTTAATATAAATATATATAATGAAGGATTAGATAGCAATATCGATTATTAGGTTAACCTTTTAATTAACTATATGTATAAATACCTATTTTTATATTTACTTATGAGTTATTGACATCGCTTTCATAGAGTGCTATATTGTCTTCGAAACGAATTGTGGGAGGGGAAAAAATGGCTATTAATCTATTAGTTGAAAAAGAAGGACCGAAGATAAGTAAATATATTTATGGGCAATTTGCGGAGCATTTGGGACGTTGTATTTATGAGGGAGTTTGGGTTGGAGAGGATTCCGACATTCCGAATGTAAATGGGATACGAAAAGATGTTGTGGAAGCACTGAAGGCTATTAATGTTCCGGTTGTGCGCTGGCCAGGTGGCTGTTTTGCCGATGAATATCATTGGAAGGATGGTATTGGACCAAAGGAAAAGCGTGCGACGATGATCAATACCCACTGGGGTGGCGTTACAGAAAACAATCACTTTGGTACACATGAATTTTTTGAATTAGCTCGTCAGCTCGAATGTGAAGTTTATATTAACGGAAATGTTGGTAGTGGTACGGTTCATGAAATGCAAGAATGGGTTGAATATATGACAATGGGTGGAGAATCCCCAATGGCAAATTGGCGTAGAGAAAACGGCCGAGATGAGCCATGGAAAGTTCAATTTTTCGGTGTAGGAAATGAAAACTGGGGTTGTGGTGGTCATATGCGCCCTGAATACTATGCTGACTTGTATCGTCAATATCAGACGTACGTGCGAAACTATGGCAAGGAACGAATTTACAAAATTGCTTGTGGTCCAAACAGCGCGGACTACAATTGGACAGAAGTACTGATGAAAAACGCGGCAAGATTTATGGACGGTTTAAGCTTGCATCATTATTCGATCCCAACTAGAAAATGGCATGACAAAGGGAATGCGACAGGTTTCCCTGAGCAAGAATGGTTCTCTGTTATTGAACATGCTCAATTCATGGACGAGCTTATTGAAAAACATAGCACAATTATGGATAAATACGATCCTGAAAAACGGGTAGGACTTATTGTAGATGAGTGGGGAACATGGTACAACGTTGAGCCAGGTACAAACCCAGGATTCTTATATCAGCAAAACTCGATTCGTGACGCGATGGTTGCAGCTGTTACATTAAATATTTTCCACAAACACGCGGATAGAGTGCACATGGCAAATATCGCCCAAATGATTAACGTACTACAATCCATGCTTCTTACAGAAGGCGATAAAATCGTAAAGACGCCGACGTACCATGTGTTTGATTTATATCAAGATCATATGGAAGCACAATTAGTAGATTCATATGGAGATGTAGAAGAACATGTAAGCTACACTGCCTCTAAAAAGGATGGAAAAGTAACGATTTCTATTTGTAACTATGACCTGGAAGCTACTCGTGACCTAACATTTACTGGACCTTCTTCCGTTGTAAAAGCCGAATTCATTACAGCTGATACGATGGACGCTCATAATACATTTGAAAATCCAAGCGTAGTAGAAAAAAGAGAATTCGCTGGATACGAAGCAACTGAAAATGGATTAAAAGTTTCCCTACCACCAATGAGCGTTGCAACAATCGTAGTAGAATAAAAAGTGCCAGGCACCCGGACTATTCTGAATTGTCCGGGTGCCTGGCACCGCTGAATTTGTTTGCAGGGGGTATTTTTATATTGGAAAAAAAGTTAAGGGTTTGTGAGAGAGGACATAAGTATTATAAGAGTAGCGATTGTCCAAGTTGTCCTACTTGTAACAAAGAGGATAAGCCGAATAACGGTTTCCTTTCAAAACTTAGTTCACCAGCTAGAAATGCTTTAGTTCATGAGGGAATTGATACTCTACAAAAGCTCTCCACATACACTGAAAAAGAAATACTGAAAATCCATGGGATTGGACGAGCATCCATCCCAACTATGAGAAAATTATTAGAAGAAGAAGGATTAGCTTTTAAAGAATAAATATGCAAGGGGCGAAGAGAGTTCTTCGTCCCTATTTGTTTGCTTAATCTTTTTTCTCGATATGGAACACTTCTCGCAACTCTTTCGTAACCGGGCTTTTATCAGGATTTGTCTCCATTACTGGCTCCATATATGCCCACCACTTCTGGTTGATGTCTGTTTTCGCCATCTTGCTCCATTTTTCTTCATCTTCAATTTCTAGATAGCCGAAAAGCTGACTCGTCTCTTTATCTAGAAAGATAGAATAATTGGTTACACCATGTTCATACAATTCCTCTAGCATTTCTGGCCAAATCTCGTGATGACGACGTTCGTACTCTTCATGCATATGAGGATATACGTACATGATAAAGCCTTTTCTAATCATCATAACCTTCTCCTTTTCGTCCTTTTTCCAAAATTGTACCATGTTCAACTCAAGTGATATAGGCATATCCTTCGACATACGTGCGTCGATTTATCTTGTTTGTTGATTTTTGTGTCGTTCTAGCTTATGATGATTTTAAATGGCAATGGGTCAACTTATACGTACAAGATAACGAAAAATGTAAGGGGATTCAAGTAAACTAGTTCTAATTATTGAACTAGAATCGTAATTTCATATCAGGAAGGAGATTTTTTTACATGTTACAGTATTCAAACCCTTTATTGGAAAGAAAAGCAGACCCTTGGATTTATAAGCACACAGATGGTTATTACTATTTTATCGCATCAGCTGCAGAGTTTGACCGTATTGAGATTTGTAGAGCGGAAACAATTGAAGGATTACGAGATGCGGAGCAAGTTGTTGTATGGCGTAAGCATGATACTGGACCATTAAGTAAGTTGATTTGGGCACCAGAGCTCCATTTTTTACGCGGAAAATGGTATATCTATTTTGCTGCTGCACCTACGGAAGAGCCGCATCCAGAACACCATACATTCCAACACCGTATGTTTGCGCTCGAGAATGAAAGTGCTAATCCGTTAGAGGGTAATTGGGTTGAAAAAGGACAAGTGAAAACGGATTGGGAATCTTTTGCCTTGGATGCGACGGTGTTTGAGCATAATGACAGAATGTACTATGTGTGGGCGCAGAAGGATCCAGAGATAGCAGGTAATTCAAACCTTTATATTGCGGAAATGGAAAATCCTTGGACGTTAAAAACGAAGCAAGTATTACTTTCCAAACCAGAGTATTCATGGGAGATAATTGGATTCTTAGTGAATGAAGGACCTGCTGTATTAAAGCGTAATGGCAAGATTTTTATCACGTATTCTGCAAGTGCAACAGATGAAAACTATTGTATGGGATTATTAACAGCAGATGAAAATAGCGACTTCTTAGACCCTGCATCATGGGAGAAGTCAAAGGAACCTGTTTTTACAACATGTGAAGAAAACAAAAAGTTCGGACCTGGACATAATAGTTTTACCGTTTCAGAGGATGGCAAACATGATATTCTAGTCTACCATGCAAGGGACCACAAAAACGACTACGAAGACGCGCTAAATGACGGTGGCCGCCATGCTCGTGTACAAGTATTTGACTACGACGAAAACGGATACCCGCAATTCGGAAAACCAGTTGCAAATACGGTGCCAGGCACCCGAACAATTCAGAATAGTATCTGAGTTGCCTCGGTGCCAGGCACGAAAGGGGAGAGATGGTTATGGTTGTATATAACAAGGCTTCTGATACGTCCAATCCTACAGGGGGACATCGACTTGAAGATATACCTGCACATGATCCCTTTGTTTTAGCTGAAGATGGCACTTATTATTTGTATACGAGCGGGATTCCAAGATTCACAGATTTAGAGCGATCTGGTGTCCTAGTGTATAAGAGTAAGGATTTACAAGAGTGGGAAGGTCCATTTGTTGTTTTTACAGTTCCAGATGATTCGTGGGCTCATCCGCAACATGGCACATGGGCACCAGAGGTTCACCGATATAAAGGGAAGTATTGCCTTTTCGTTACGCTCCATAATCGGGATGCCATTTTAGCAGAGCCACCACAAGTGTGGAATACGAATCATCTGCGTGGAACGAGTATCGCAGTAGCAGATTCACCACTAGGTCCGTTCGAATTGTTGAAAAAAGACGGACCAGTACCTCCGAAGGAATTTATGACATTGGATGGGACGTTATATGAAGATGAGGATGGCAAGCCGTGGATGGTATATTGTCATGAATGGATTCAAGTGATTGATGGTACGTTTGAGGCGATACCACTAAAAGAAGATTTGTCGGAAGCTTGTGGGGAGCCTATCCATCTTTTTAAAGCATCTGACGCACCTTGGATTAATGAGGAACGAAAACCAAGCGTGAAACAATCTGTATATGTTTCCGATGGTTGTCAGTTATACCGTACAAAAAATGGCCACTTAATTATGTTGTGGTCTAGTTGGAATAAGGATGGATACGTCCAGACTCTTGCTCGTTCGCGTACTGGAAAACTGCAAGGGCCTTGGGAGCAACTCGAACCATTAGTCTATGATGATAGCGGTCATGGCATGTTGTTCCAAACCTTTGAAGGTGCATGGAAGCTCATTCTCCACCATCCATTCAGCTTCCCAGAATCACGCGCAAAAATATACGACATGATCGAAACAGAAGATAGCTGGTGCCTGGCACCCACACAAATCGGACACTATTCTGAATAGTGTCCGATTTGTGTTAGTGCCAGGCACTGTATATTAGTTGTACAACTCCGGAAGAGTACGTTTTTGTTTCTTTTAGTTTTACATTTATTCTATCAGTTATTCCGGTGAATAATGGTTTTCCTTCTCCTAAAATTACAGGGTGAACCGATAACCGGTATTCATCTACAAGTCCTAACTGGATGAAGGTTTCGATAAGACTTGCTCCGCCGTATAACCAAATGTCTTTTCCTGGCTTGTTTTTTATTTTATTTACTTCTTCCACAATATGATCATGAATAAAAATTGCGTTATCATTATCACTTCTTTGAGTTCGAGAAAATACATATTTTTCTTTGTTGTGAACACTATCCCACATCGCTATTTCCTCTTCCGATGCATCACTACTAGGAGAATATTGTCCCCATTGCTC
This sequence comes from Paenibacillus bovis, assembly GCA_007679095.1. Taxonomy (GTDB): domain Bacteria; phylum Bacillota; class Bacilli; order Bacillales; family Bacillaceae_C; genus Lederbergia; species Lederbergia graminis. The sequence continues at coordinate 3,310 of VEFU01000057.1, read as the reverse complement.
ATAGCTTTTTCTGCCATAAAAAATAGTATCAATCTGATTCAGGAATTTATCAAACTCCATCTCAGCGTCCATAATACACCAATCAATTTCACCATTCTTGCCTTCAATAAACCCATCTAACGTAACTGCTAAGTCTAAAATTACTCTTCTTTGCGATCTATTATTGGACATACATTCCCCTCCTCTTTTTTTTAGTATACCAAAAGGTGGTGCCGGGCACCCGCACAACTCCGGCACTATTCTGAATTGACTAGGTGCCAGGCACCCGTACAACTCCCGCACTATTCTGAATTGTACCCGAAGTGTGTCGGTGCCAGGCACCGACACAAAGGCACCGACACAAAGGCACCAAAGTATCCTTTTGGACGACTTCTTTCTATTTAATAGGTAGGGAGGGATTTTTTTTATATGTTGATTAAACAGCAGTTCGTTTTAAGTCGTTTGAATACGTATGGTGGTGGGAATCCTTGTCGTTTTATTACCATTCATGAAACGGGTAATTTTTCACGGGGAGCGGATGCGCAGGCACATGCGAATCTCCAATCTCGAGGCTATTCAGCAACGTGGCATTATCAGGTGGATGATGAGCAAATCATTCAGTCCTTCCCTGATGATGTTAGGTGCTGGCATGCCGGTGATGGTCGCGGAAAAGGCAATCGCGAATCCATCGCTATCGAAATCTGTGTTCATGCAGATGGGAATTTTGTTAAGGCTGTTAAGAACGCAGCCTATCTAGTAGTAATATTAATGAATAAACACGGCATTCCAATTGAAAATGTCGTCCAGCACCATCATTGGAGCAAGAAAAATTGCCCACAATTATTACGAGCAGGATCAAGAGGGGTGACTTGGACAGATTTTATCAAGATGGTAAAAAGGAAGATAACAACAAGGGGACATCCGCAAACGTATAAAGTAAACAAAGTACTAAATGGTTACTACACAGCAAATGACGCTAAACAAAGAGTGGATAAAAGGACGAAGGTGCAGCCAGGGATCTACCATATTTTTAAAGAGGATGGAGGGATGTTAAATGTGACGAGAATGGAAGGCGTACCTGGGAGTTGGATAAATCCTGAAGATAACTAATCAAATGCTTGTTTATTAAAAATGAGTGAATTTCCCCCTTGTGCGGAGAGTTAATAGCTCTCTTTTAACACTTGAGTGAACTTATCGATGATGTTATAGTAAGTGAAAGGAAAATGTATATATGAAATTGTGAGAACTTTCCAAAAAGGTAGAAGGAAATCCACAATATATAAAGGGGAAATGTTCAATGCCAAAGGTGATTTTTGTTAGTGGAGTTGCTGGAACTGGTAAAACAACGGTTTCAAAGCATGTTCATAAGTATATTCCTGCTGTTTATTTGGACAAGGACACTGTCGGAGGTAAGTTTAGTGAGAACTTCTTGAAAGCGACAGGTCATGATCCGAGTGATCGCGATTCAAAATATTATAAAGAGCATTGCCGCGATATTGAATATGATGTCACAATGGATATTGCGATGGAAAACGCTACTCTAGGTTTAGATTCGATGTTAATCGGACCATATACAAAGGAAATCAAAACAGCAGATTGGTTAGACCAAAAGCTAGCCCAATTCGGCCTTACTCGTGAAGATGTTACGGTTAAAATTCTATTCGTTACATTAACGGATACTGAATTACAAAAACAACGCATTATTGAGCGCGGAGCAATGGACCGTGACCAATGGAAAATTGATAATTGGGACGAATATGAACAAAGTCTAGCGATCCCTGAAGTAGCTTGGGATATCCCGCCATCAGATATTCTCGTTTTTGATAATTCTGGTGAATTAACAGAAGAAAAAGTGAAGGAAATTGTTAACTTCATTGAAAAATAAACAACCACTTAAGTACTGCCCTCGAAAGAATCAACCTTTCGAGGGATTTATTTTCAGCGTCATGTGCACGGCTTCACATTCTCTTCCTCATCTAATCACAAATATCATCTTCCCACACTACACATCCATAAACAACAATTTTCACCACTGCAAACCCCTATTTCTATCGAATTCTCTTGTTTAAATTAATAGAATAGTAGCGCATTTTGATAGATTTTGTTTTACATATTTTTCTCAATGTATATAATGGAATATGACAAACTATCCCTTTTTTACCAAAGTAACCGAAACAGGGCGTTTGTCATACAATATGGCGATTGCAGTACCTGAAAAAAGTGGAGTGGACATAAGCAGCAACCAGTAAACCTCCCCACCTTCTCGTAATAGCGTAAAAACGGAAAATAACACAGGCGTGTTCACCGATCCGTGCTACTCGAGAAACAGAAGAGAGTGGTAACAAAACAATTGTTACGAAATCCTAACTAAAAAAGTTTGGATGCACTACAGAGCTTTACATGCCCACAAACTCACAAATTTGGTACTGGGTTGAATTCGTAATCCCGTATTACTCAAAAATTAGAAACTAACATTATTTTAGATTACACAATATTATTATGAATGGATAAGGAGCTGGTTAAAATCAAGGATTTAGAGACAAATCAATCCCTCCTCATACAGGTGATGGAGAAGGCATATGATAAATGTTATTCCGACAATATCACATTGCAGGAATTGATAGATGAATTGAAAAAGCAATTGGAACCTTTAGTTAGTGAATGATTATAGTTTCTCTTCTACTTTAACGATAAATTTATAGTATGCGACAAGGATAAATAAAAGTATCGGATTTACAATGATGGTTGTCCAGGCACTCCACCAGCCATATGTAAAAAAGCCAAAAGGTTCTGGTACTAGTGTCAATCCTTCGTAGAATACTAACAAAACTACCCACATCGCATAATAACGAAGCTGATGAAGCCATGAAGTGTTAAATGGAAACCAATTTAAAAACATAATATTGACTGGTGGAATTAAACATAAATAAGCTGGTATAGATTTCCACTCAATATCTTTTGTGAAATACCAATATCCCTCATATTTTTCAATTATGATGGCGTCAAAAGCGAATTGGAAAGCAACTGTAAAACACCATATATGAACCAACTGGTTGAGGGTTAATTTATCATGATTGAAATATGCGAGAATATTGAAAATTAAAATCGAAGTTAGTAATAATATCATCTCATGAGTCCTTTTATCTTAATGAATGGATAGAACGGACTAGTACAACTGTATAAAAGTAAGCTGCCATTTTGTAAAGCCGTTCTTTTTATTATTGGTAGTATTTGTTATTTGCCTATTTTTATACAAAAAGCTCTGTTAAACTCTGTTGTTGATTTTCGCTCCTGTACACTCGCTTTCCGCGGGCACGGCCTCAGCTAACTT